>CAYZTY010000026.1:0-25033 GCA_964481525.1 uncultured Pirellulales bacterium | reverse complement strand
TCGAACCTCCACGCCCCGAGGGGCACAGGCACCTGAAGCCTGCGCGTCTGCCAATTCCGCCACATCCGCAGTACGGTAAATTATCGACGATTTGCGTTTTTTCGTCAAGCGTTTTAGGACAAGTGCTAAGATGCTGCCTTAAGGGAGTTTTTCTTGACGGGCGGCGAAACAGAGGTATCATTACTTTGAGTTTAACGCTGCGAGGCGGATGTTTATCCCTGCAATCGGGGGGATTTTCACCGGCAGCAGAGGTCGTGGTGCTGATAGTATAAGTAGACATTGTCGTCGAGAGGTGAGATATGAAAAAGCTTGAGAACTTGAGGTGGCAGGGGCGGTGGGTTACTGACTTGGCGTGTCTGAAATCTTGTCTGGATTATTTGGATATCAATGTGTCTGATGCCTGGCTGTATGGGGCGAGCGGAAATGCATTTGCGCTGAATATCCATGAGGAGCTTTGCCCGAGTGGGCCGACTGCGTGGAAGAAAGAGCGGACATACAGACTTGCTGAGAATGTCGGGTGCAAAATAAGGACGCTGAGCGTTTTTAAGGGCGAGGAGGATTTTGCCGAGCAGCAGAAAAGTATCTGGGAGCAGGTCAAAAAGGCTATCAATGATGGGCTGCCGTGTTATGGCTGGGAGCTGGACATTCCAGAATACTATGTTATTAACGGATACGACGGCGAAGATTACCTGTATTCGGGATGTACACAAGAGCAGGGAACAAAATTCTGGAAAGAGTTAGGAGACACCGAGATTGGAATGCTCGAGGTCCATATTGTCTCTCCGGCGAAGGCGGCTGACGATATGCGAACGGTACGGGAGGCGCTTGAGTTTGCGATTGAGCACAGCAAAGAACCGGCGAAGTGGGTGCTTAATAATATTTATAAATGCGGATTAGATGGGTATGACCAGTGGACAGGAGCGCTGGAAAAAGGGAGCGTAAGCGCGGGTGGTACGGCTTTTAACAGCCAGGTTTGGGGTGAATGCCGGCAAAATGCGTATGCATTTTTGAAGGAAGCCAAAGAGAGAATTGACGCTGACGGTGAGGGCTTGTTTGATGAAGCGATTCGGTGCTTTGAAGTTGTTGCGCAGGAGTTTGGCCGATTGCAGGAGCTTTTCGAATTTAAGCCGCGGGATTTTGAAAGAGAAATTACCGACAAGGAGCTCCTTAACAAGGCTTCGCAGTCTCTTCAAAAAGCCCGGGATGCAGAGGCCAAGGCTCTGGCAGAATTTGAAAGTATTGTGGCTGTATTGTGAAAAAAAGCCACAGGCAGGGGGATACTGAATGCTTCCGCTTTCGCTGAAGCTTCGGCCGACAGGCGATTCTCGCTGCTCGTGGAAATTAGACCGCAATAAAAAAGCCGGTGGATGCGTCCGGTAAAAATACCTCTATTATTTCCCGTCCCTGCTTAGTTCACATATTCGACAAGTTTTTATCTGAAGGCAGCTTACGTCAAAAAATCCTTTAGTTTTCTGCGGTTTTTTGTTATAATATCTGTTGAACTTGGCGGGGAGGGTGTAGAGTGAAGAAGAAGTGGCTCATCGCGATATCGCTTTTAGTCTGTCCGCCGCTTTGGGCCGATACATTGTATGTCGAAAGCGGGGCTTACAGTACAATCCAGTCGGCAATTAACGACGCCAATAACGGCGATAATGTCATTGTAAGTCCGGATACATACTACGAAAACATCAATTTTCTCGGCAAGGCAATCACCGTAACCTCAACCGACCCAAACGACCCTAATATTGTATCGTCCACAATTATCGACGGCAACCAGCCGGCCGATGCCAATAAAGCGTCGGTCGTAACTTTTGAAAATGGAGAAGACGTCAATTCGATTCTGACTGGTTTCACAATCACCGGCGGTACGGGCTCCTGGCTTCCGGTTGGCTGGTGGAATCCCGGTGGGAACAATTTCACGACATACTGGAATCGCTGCGGCGGCGGTGTTCTTTGCAGGAATATGTCCGAGCCGACAATCACAAAAAACGTCTTTGTCGATAATTCGGCCGGTCAGGGCGGCGGTATTTACATCTATGGCAATGCTGTCAGCAATCCCGTTGTTGTCGTCAGCCCTCTGGTTATTGACAATAAATTTATTAACAACCACGCTATTGAGGAACACGGCTATCTTCCGCCCAATGATGATTATCCGGCTCTTGACCACGGGGATGGAGGCGCAATTGTCGGCTTCCAGGGCTGTGACGCAGTTATAAAAGATAATATTATTCAGGACAACGATGCTGAGATGTACGGCGGTGGGATTCATTTGCGGCAATGGTCCGACGGGCAGATAGAGAACAATCACATAATCGATAACCGGTCAATGCTTGGCGCGGGAGTACATATAACTTACACCTCAAGCCCAGCTATCCGGGGCAACAGAATTGAGGGAAATGCTGCCGGGAACTTTGGCGGCGGAGGAATCTACGTTTATTATTTATCTGAGCCTACTATAGAGCAAAATACAATCACGGGTAATACTTCCCCCAATGGCGCGGGAATTGCCGTGTATTATTCAAGTAATCCTTTGATACGGAATAATCTCATTTTCAAAAATAAAGATGGGGCCGGGATAAGGGTAAGAGGCGGTTCCGCGCCGCACATTATACATAACACCATATCAGGCAATACGGCCCAGAGTTTCAGCGGCGGAATATGTTGTACGGAAAATGCCGCCCCCATAATCGAGGATAATATAATCACCGACAGCGGAGATGGTTATGGTATTCATGTAGATGAAATAAGCTTCCCTGTGATAAAGTATAACAACACGTGGAGTAACGTTGCGGGCAACTACGGGCCGGGTATCGAGGACCAAACCGGAATCAATGGGAATATTTCCGTCCCCCCGGATTTCATTGAGCCGGACAGCAATGACTTTCGTCTCAACTACAACAGCAGATGTATAAATGCCGGTGACCCGAACTTTAACGGGCCTGCAACAGTGGATTTCGATGGTGAACCGAGGAAAATGGGACGCCGGATTGATATCGGGGCCGATGAAGCCTGGCAGGTGTGGAACATATCCTCCGAACGCTTCTACGCGGGTATACAAGCTGCAATAGACGACGCAAATGACTTTGATACCATAATCACTATACCCGGCAGATACTATGAGAACATAAATTTTCACGGCAAGAACGTTACAGTAACATCGATGGACCCGAACGACTGGAACATAGTCGAGCAAACTATCATCGACGGAAACAACCTGGACTCAGTAGTGATATTTGAGTCTGACGAGGATGCCAACTGTGTGCTTGCCGGCTTCACAATTACCAATGGCCTGGCAACATCGATTGATTTTGGCGGCGGTATACGCGCAAGGTTTTATTGGGACTCTAATTCTATACTGCATCCTTCGGGTCCAACTATCCGAAATAATTTGATTACCAACAATATAGCCCAGAAGGGGGCCGGTATCTCTATGTATCATTCCACGGCTCGCGTTTTAAACAATCGGATTGTAAACAATCGTACCACTGAATTTGGCCAGGGCGGAGGAATGATGGTAATAGACTGCCAGGAGGAGCCTAATGCGATAATTGCAAACAACATAATAACGGGAAATTCTGCTCTGTATGGCGGCGGCATGAGAGTAGTAAATTCCGACGTGCAGATAGTCAACAACATAGTGGCCTACAACCGCGGCAGCTGGGCCGGGATGGGTATTTACGGCGAGGGTGATACCGTCGTAAACTGTATCCTCTGGGGTAATGGAGATGATTTGTATCAGTGTGCCGCAACTTTCTGCTGCATCGAAGATGCCGACCCGGGCGAAGGGAACATATCCGATGAACCCAATTTTGTAAATCCGGGTTTCTGGCACGACGCTAATACGCCCGGCGAGCCGAATGACGACTTTTTTGTTTTCGGAAATTATCATCTTCTGCCCGGCTCGGCCTGTATTGATGCCGGAGATAGTAACGCAGTCCCTGAAATACTGACTACCGATATAGACGACGAAGCAAGAATTTTCGCCGATGTGGTGGAAATAGGCCCCGATGAAGTCCACACAAATCCGGCCGACTTCAACGCCGATGGCATTGTAGATTATCTGGATGTTAATGTGCTTTTCAATGAATGGCTTACCGGCGGCGGCGGGTTACAAAGCGATTTACACCAGGATGGTTTCATCGATTTGGCTGATTATGCTGAATTAGCACGCCAATGGTTATGGGAAGCCGGGTGGCATAAATAAGCCGGTGGTTTCGAATCCCGCCTGCATGGTTGGGCCTGCCAATTCAAACAGGGCCCACTGCCGGTATCTCAGGCCCCGTCAGGTCCGGTAAGTAACTTTCAGCAAAGTTCACCTTTATATTGGACGATACTTAGGTGAGACAGTCTACTAAGTATGCCCAATAGACCAAAAATATAAGGGTAACCAGCAAGTGCCAGCGGTAAGCTTTGTATGCCCCGCGGAGAAGAACAATGAAGGTCAAAAAGGCATTTACACTTGTAGAGATAATTGTTGTTGTCGTGATTCTCGGAATATTGGCGACGAATGTCATAACCACCTTTCGGTCATACGCCGAGGAGACCAAGGGAACGGCAAGTAAGGACAATCTGCGTATTTTGCGCAACACTATTCAGCTCTACGCAGTCAAACATGGAGACGTCCCGCCAGGCTATACGAATGACAATCCGATGCAACCCGTCAGTTCCGAAGTCTTCTTTCAGCAAGTTGTTACTGATGGGCACTATTTGCCAAGGATACCTAAAAATCCCTTTAATGACTCGAATTCCATCACTATTCTTAGTAATGGTGAGCTCTTTCCTGCTGAGGCACCCGGCGGTACCGGATGGATATATCAACCGGAAACACGAGCTTTCCGGCTCAACTCCTCCGGCACGGACAGCGATGGGGCGCGATACTACGACTACTGATTCTCGAGTTTTGTAAGAATCAGTAATTTTGTTGGATTTCATTGAGTGGGCGGTGAAACAACCTTTTTTTTCAGAGTAACTGAGCTAATTAACTGCCTGTCGGTTGTCATCTTGCCGGGCCGAGCAATGACATAAATAAGTTGACTCCTAAATCCCAATAGAACATATTAAACCTGCCATTTCAAAAAGAGCCCATTGTTAGCATCTCAGGCCCAGTAACATCCGGTCCGATAAGTAACTTTCAGCAAAGTTTACCTTTATATTGGACGATACCTATTTAATACAGCCTTCTATGTACGCCCAATAGAGCAATGAAATATAAGGGCAAACGGCAAGTATCGGTAACGAGGTATGTATGCCCTGCGGAGAAGAATAATGAAGGCTAAAGAAGCATTTTCATTAGTAGAGCTGATAATTGTTGTCGCGATTCTCGGAATATTGGCGGCAATTGTTATGCCCACCTTTCAGTCACATGCTGCGGAGGCCAAGGAGGTGGCAGGTAAGGACAATCTACGTATATTACGCAACACTATTCAGTTCTATGCCGCCCAACACGGAGACGTCCCCCCAGGCTACTTGAATGACGACCCTGCCCAACCTGCCGAGTTTACAACCTTCTGGATCCAGGTGGTTAGAGACGGACACTATTTGCCGTCTCTGCCCGAGAATTCTTTTAATGAATCGTCATCCTTAACTGTTCTTGGCAATGGCGAATCACTTCCTGCAGAAGCGCCTGGTAATACCGGCTGGATATATAAGCCGGCAACACGAGAAGTCCGGCTTAACTGGCCCGGGACGGACAGCCACGGCGTACGGTACTACGATTATTGATTCTCGTTTTGGTCTTCGTTCTGGATTTTTGTAAAGGTCAGAAATGTTGGTTTAATTTTATTGGGGTCAGGAGGAGTGGCGCCATCTATTGTGCAGTAACTGAGCCAACTAACCGTCCATCGTTTGCCGTTTTGCGAGACCGGTCCCCTGAGATAATCGACAAAGCTTCCGGTCATCTGGCCGTCTGGGAAATCGAAGTAAAAATGCTCTATGATAATCGTCACATCTAATTGACGAGTTGCCGGAGTATACGTGGCCTTGCAGGGTCCAAGAAAGTAGGCAGAGATAACTTCATCGCGTCCTTTCTCGCTAAGGCCCCCTTCACTTACGTCTATTTCCATGCCGACAAAGTGATTGAACGACGAGATGCTACCATCAGGTTCAAAGTTGAACACCCATCTGGTTTTATTCGATTTCCAGGTTCCCACGAGAAAATCAGGGAACAGATTACTGGGCTCGTTTTCCACGAGTGGACCGGTGCTTGACGAGGAAACTTTCTGTCCCTGTTGGCAACCGCACAATCCAAACAAGAAAAACGCGCCTGCCGCGATTAGCAAAATTCTTACCACTTGCTGAAACTCCTTAAGTATTTTGTCAAGTATACATTCTATCGCCATTCGCCGTGGAACACAATCCCATTCAGCGTCCCGGTTCATTGGGCGGCTCGTGAGCTTCAATGTAAGGCCGCCCGGCCTTGAACAATTCCAGATGCTCGCGAATCTGTTTTGCTAAGTTCTCATTGCCGGTGTTCCGAGTTAAATCGAGTGCTTTTTCCGCCGTTTGTACTGCCTCTGTGAATTTACCTGCCGCTGCGTAGGCGACGCCTAAAGTGTCAAGTGTACCCGGACTCTTATAGCCGGTAAGTTCGACGGCACGTTTCGCGAACCGGACAGCTTCGACAGGATTGCGAAGCTTTTCATCCTCAGCAGTGGCCAAGAGCCAAGCCAGGTTGTTTTGCGGCTCGGACCAATCGGGCTTTAGCCTTATTGCTTCGGTCAAGTATTTAATGGCCTCGTTAATATTACCCAGCTTATAAAACGCCAATCCTAAATAATTGTGTGCATCAGCATGGTATGGGTAGAGTTGAATTACCTTAATCCAATGATCAACGGCCTCATCGATTTTATCCTGCTGGTAAAGTGCAATCCCAAGATTAAATCTCGCATTCAAAAAATCCGGTTTGAGCCGTAGAGCTCTGTAATAGTACTCAACGGCTTCGCTGAGATTACCTTTTCGTTCGAGTGCTTTCGCTAAGTAGTTGTGTGCCGAAGCTGCAGTAGGTACAACCTGAAGTGCTTTACGATATTCGTTTATAGCGAGGTCGATTTGCCCTTTTGCTGAATATGCGCCACCGCGGTAATAATACCATCTCGCCGGGTTGCTTTTGTAAGGTATAAGTTGCCTGGTTGCCAACACATACAAAATAATCCACACGAAAGCCCAGCAGATGGTCCTGTGGAAATCCCTTCTACGGATATACTGTCCCATGCTACATAGGCCGTACGCTCCGAAAAGGAGGAGAAATGGTATAATCGGGACTCGATACCGCGCAGTAATGATAAATGGTAAAAAGGAAACGAAATAAGTACCGATGAAAAGGACTATCAGCAAAGACATTCCGAGCTGTTTTCGGACCGCTAAGGGGAATTGCTCTTTTCTTATACGCCATATCTTAAGATTAAATATCAACTGAAGCAATCCAACAAGTGCAGAGGAGATAACCACCGGAAATCCCGGAATATATCGAAGTGCCAATGACTGCTGCTTCGCGTAGAGAACTTCCTTATTGTCGGATACCTCTGCAGGGCCCCAAAAAAGGGCAGTTTTTTTCGCCGTTAGCTTTAGAATCTTCAGCGGATGTTTACAAATGTAATGAATAGCTTTTTTGGCGAAATAGGACGAAACTTCAGAGTGTTTCATTGGCCTGCCCACAGTTCTTGAAATGCCATGAACAACCTGCGGGTATTCAAAACAACCCCATTTGTACAAACCTGTTAATTGCTGGAGGTCTGGAATCCTTGGATTCACACAGTCGCTGTTTTCGTTGTTGCCAATGTAGAGAGTGACTCCGGAGTTGGAGCAAATGAGTACAAGATCGTCGGCTACGAGATAGTTCCGCAAAGTTACCGGGGCGATAACAGCAGCAATGCTTACAATAAAGCCGATGATTGCAGTAAAAAAACGTCGTCTGTCATTTTGTTGACGTGTGAGCCACCAGGCCCACACCAAAATCACCGGCACGAAGAGGAGAATATTGGGCCGAAACAGTGCAAATAGTCCGCAAAATACGCCGGCGGCAATACCGCGCAGGCATGTGACCTTTGCGGTCCACAGGTAAAGAATGTTCATAAGAGAAAGTGCGCAAAAGATAATAAGAACAGGCGCAAGCAGTTCACCTTCGAAAAAGATGAAAATCCAGTAAACGGACATAAGGCCAGCCAGGATTAAACCCGCGCAGCGTCCGAACAGGGACCTGCCGAGAATGTAGGCCAGTACACAATTGACCAGTCCCAGCCCCATCTGTACGATTCTTGCAGCCAGAAGGCTCGTGCCAGACAGCAGGTACACCAACGCAAGAAAGTAAAAGTAACCGGGAGGCCGTAAATAGGGAGTACTGCGAATCTCCGGGTCTTTCCTATCGCCAAAGACAGACCAGTCATTATTGGCCAATCCTCGCGCCCAATAATCATGGTAAGCCGCATCGACCATCGGAACAGTGAAATCCGGGCTTTTAACAATCTCCGATAGGTATAAGCCTCTGAGAGATAAACCTATTAGCAGTATAACTGCCAGGATGAAAAGTTCTGTTTTTCGCGGACGTTTTTCTGCTTTCTGGTTGTTCATATATTTATTCACTTTCCCGATAAGGGCGGCCGAGCTTATAGAGTTCCAGGTGTTTTTCAATATCAGCTACAAGTTGTTTCTGTCCGGAAGCTGCAGCCAGTTCTCTGGCTTTTTCAGCGGTTTTAAGAGCTTTATCGAATCTGCCAGCTGATGCATAGGCAACACTTAGAGTGTCCAGCACACCGGGTTTCCTGGAACCGGTAAGTTTGTTGGCCCGCTCCGCGAGCCGAACAGCCTCGGCCGGGTCGCGAAATTCCTCCTTCTCGCTCGTTGCCAGAATCCAGGCTAAGTTATTAAGCGCTTCCGGCCAGCCGGGTCTGAGCCTCACTGCCTCAGTCCAATGCCTGATAGCATCCTTTATCCGGCGTTGTCGGAAGAACACCGTACCCAAATCATAATGGGCGTTGGGATTTTTCGGATTGAGCCGCAACATCTCGATATATTCCGCTACCTCCTCCCCATGCTTTTTCTGCCGGGTTGCTTTACCGATGCTGGCATGCAAGTCCGTCCAGTCTGGTCTGAGACGCAACGCTTCTTTCCAGTGCTTTATAGCTTTCTCAATCTCGCCCTGTTGGTAATATCCGACGGCGAGGTTGTTGTGCGCTATGGCATAGGTTGGTTTCAACGCCACTGCTTTTTCATTGTGAGAGATAGCTTCTTCCGCGCGCCCCCGCAACATCAAAGCCTCTGCCAGGCAGCCATGTGACTCTGCGTGCTTGGAATTCACGTCCAGCGCTTTGGAATATAGGTTGATGGCTTCATCAATTCTGTCCCACTCGAGCAGAGAGCAGCCCACCCCGTAATACAATTCTCCTTCATAGTTGAGCTTTTCTTCCGGAAAAAGGCCGGGTAAACTCGCGAGTAAAACTATCCCAAGCCCGCATATTCCTGTAACGGCTAAGTACCTCCATGAATGCATGTGAATGAGTCTTATAAGCGTGTTGACTCCAGCCGCTGCAAGGATACTCAGCATGGGAATTACCGGCACACGATATCGTGCTGAGACAAAAACCAGGATGATTGATAATGAGTACAGTAACAAAAACAAATAAACCGGAACAGGAAGCCGACGCCGTTGACAGACTAACCCCAGAAGTGCCATCGGCAAAAGTACACCAAAGGGGAAACCGAATCCGTGCACCTGCCACGTGAGCAGTCTAAGCAGGTATGACCATTTCCTAAACACGTAAATATCAACATTTCGCGGAATTTCTCGAGAGTTTATGAATTGAATGGTCTTGTAGCCCAGGAGTTTTATAAATTCGACCGGTTGATTCAAGACGAAATCCGCGAATCTTTGTTTGAAAAAAGCCTCTTCGGTCCGTGCATCGCTTGTAATGCCGTATTGTTTCGGAAGATTAGCTATCTGCTTCCAGTCAGAGCCTGGTCGAATAGTCACCGTCTCAGCGTAGTTCGGATTGTTGCCAATATACAAGTTGATGCCGCCGGAATACGGTAACATACTAAAGCGCCCCGTGACAGAAAAACTTTTCGATGCTACCGGAACGGCAATCAGTAAAAAACCTGCCAGGATGTAAAACAGCCGTTTTATCGGGGTGCTCCGTTCTGTCGACCTCTTGAAAAAATTAGTTGCCAGCCATAAACATCCTGCAAAGAAAAATAGACCAAAGGTGGGTCGTGTAATGGTACTCAGAGCACCACAGATTCCTAATAGAAAACAGGACCGGAAAGTCTGCTTTGAAGCGGTATTTAAGAAAAGCAGGATCAGCAACACGGACCAGAAAGCAGCCCATCCGGCGGCAATAAGTTCGGCCTCAAAAAAAAACAATGGACCATAAACTGCCGTGATTAGGCCCGCCAGAAGACCCGTTCGTAGGTCGAAAATCTTTTTTCCAAGGTAAAATGTTAGAACGCACGTGACACTACCCAGGAGGGCCTGGATAATCTTCGCGCAGAGAATCGACGAACCACTCAAACGGTAAACCCAGGACAAAAAGAACGGATAGAAAAACGGCTGCCAAAAGAAGCCGCTGCCTATCCCTTTTCCACTTGCCAAGCCACGTGCTAAGGTATCGTAAGCAAACGAGTCCACAATCGGAATTCTAAATGTCGGATTGGAAGAGCTTTCATAGAGGTACAGAATCCGCACTAAAACCGCCAACCCAAAAATTCCTCCGCCTATAAGCACACTTTTTTTATAACACCGCCTGTCTGCTTGTTGTATGTTAGTGCTTTCTGTTTTTGTGTCTTGATTTCGACCCATGAGATTTAGGTGGTCTTAATGATATTCATCCGGAGCTATTCCTTTGCGTCTTTGGTTATTTCAAAACCGTGGTCACAGTTTTCAGAGCCGATATCAGCATAAGGCATTTGATGCTTACAACAATCGGTGTGTCGTCATACTAATGACAAACATCACCCGTTAGTCTCGATACGGCTTATTCATCCTGTACAGTTCCAGACGGTTCTGGATATCTTCTGCCAGTGTTTCCTGCTTGGTCTGTTGGGCCAGCTCAATCCCTTTCTCTGCGGTTTTCACTGCTTCTGTGAATCTGCCCGCGGCGGCATAGGTGACGCCCAGGGTGTCCAACATTCCCGGCTGGTTGTAGTCAGAAAGCTCACAGGCCCGCTCAGCCAGCCGGACAGCTTCGGCCGGGTTGTGAAGCTTTTCATCTTCAGCCGTAGCCAAGAGCCAGGCCAGGTTATTTTGTGGCTCGGGCCAATCGGGCTTTAGTCTTATTGCTTCGGACCAGTACTTGACGGCATCTTTAGGTTTGCTTTGCTGATAAAAAGCCGTACCCAAACTGTTTTGCACTTCTGCCCAGTCTGGTTTTTGCTTTGCCGCTTCTAGCCAATGAGCAATGGCCTCATCGATTTTGCCTTGCCGATACAACTCGGTCGCCAGAGCCTGATGTGTGTTGGGGTCGTCCGGATTTCGCCGCAACATCTCGCTGTATCTAGCGATGTTTTCTTCCTGTTTGTTACGCTTTATCAGTTTGTTGAGATTGCTGCGTACCTCGGCCCAGTCGGGTTTAAGTCGCAGTGCCTCGGTCCAGTGGACAATGGCCTCATCAATTCTGTTTTTTTTAAACAGCATAACAGCCATATTGTTGTGTGCGTTGTAGTTCTCTGGTTCCAGCTTCAGCGCTTCACGAAAATGCTCAATCGCTTGGTCAATTTTGCCCTGCTGAACTAGAGCGCTTCCCAGATTGTTATGTATCTCAGCGTTTCCAGGCTCTATGCTTAGCGCCTTGTCATAATGCACAATGGCCTGCTCGAATTCGGCTTTTGCTGCCCAGGCAACACCCAGGTTGTTATATGCTTCGGAGTAGTTTGGTTCCAGCCGTAGCGCTTCATGAAATTCTTCGATCGCCTCGTTAATTTTATTGACCTTAATCAGCTCAGCCCCTATACTGTTATGCGATTCGGCATTTTTGGGGTCAATTTGGATTGCGCTGGTAAAGTACTTGATTGCCTCGTCACTTTTTCCTTCCTGAGTAAGGTCTTTGCCTATATCCAGTAATGCCATGCCCATATACTCACGAGCGTCATAATATTCCGGTCTCATTTGCAAGGCCTGCCGAAAATGCGGGATGGCCTTTTCAGGCTGGCCATCTTCCAAAAGTGCCAATCCATAAAGACCTCGCATTTTATAATTGTTCTTGGTCACTCCAAGGGCGTGTCCATACAAAGCGAAGTTGTTTCGCCAGTATCGTACCTGCGTCCGGGTGCACATCAGTAGGATGGCAAGCACTAATCCAAACGATGCTCCCACTTCAATTTTTGAGAAACGCCACTTGGCGAAAAGTGCAGCAGCACTCCAGGCGAGCATAATAAAGATTCCGACCCCAGGCAGATAAAAGTAACGGTCAGCCATAGCCTGATCTCCCGATTGTACCAAACCAATGACAGGCACAAGAGTTCCAAGATACCATAGCCACCCTACAACCAGATAGCGACGCTGTCGGGCCGTATAAATTACACCAGCCGATACAGCAGCAAGTATCAAGAGTGAAACTATTAGCTGCCACAACGGTAGTCCATCAAAGGGGAGGGGATACAAAACAGCCAAACGGCTCGGATAAATCATCTTACCTATATAGCTGATATAAGAAACAGGGGCATTCGCTATGCGTAAATTTAGAGGCCAAATCTCTATTGGTACCACTGACCCCACCCTTTGCTGAGTAACAAAGGTTATTATAGATAAAACTCCTGCGAGGATAAATAATGGGACCTTTTCGCCAACCAAGCGCCAGGCAGACGATTCTTGACAACTGAGTCCTACCGGTTCGTGTTGCGGTAAATCTTTGGCTTCGTTTTGAAAGCCCCAACGAAAGCGACGCAATGGCCAATAGTCCAGCAAAAGAAGGATGAACGGTAAAGTGACCACCACGGGCTTGGTCATGATGCACAGGCCATAAACCAAAAACACCAGCAGATACCTTCCGATAGCTGGACGTTCTGAGTATCGAATGTAAACAGCTATCGTTAACAGACAGAAAAAACCGCTCAAGACAGTCTTACGCTCAGCCAACCAGGCGACCGACTCTACATTCAAAGGATGCAGGGCGAAAGCTGCAGCCACAAGAGCACTGGGCCAAAGTGCACCGGTCATCCTTATCAAAACCCAAAACAGCAGCAAAGTATTTGCTATGTGAAACAACAAACTGGTCAAGTGATGCCAGAAAGGATTAAGCCCAAAGAGTTGACAATCCAGCATAAAGCTCCACGAGGTCAACGGGTGCCACATACCACAATGAGAGTTGGTAAAAAAGAAAACAGCAGATTCAAGAGTTATTCCACTATTAACACGCGGGTTCTTGGTTACATATGAAACATCATCATAGTCGACGAAATCATTGTGGCGTACTGGCTCATAGGCGATAATAGTGGCCAGAACCAGAACCACACAAATCAAAAGAAGATGCAATTTGTTGGACGTTTGCTCTATCAGCGGATAAATAATCTCACTCTCGTTCGGCTTGTTACACAAAGCTGCCTTCTGCCACTTTGCCTCGTCAGGAACTTCTCTATTTTTGTTTTGCCTTCCACACATATTCTCATCACTTTGGCAAGCTTAACCAGAGCATCTATCACCCTAACAATTATTACATTATCTTTCCTGAGTCAAATACCTGTGCTAATCATGATAAGGCTTATTCGTCTTATACAACTCCAGACGGCTCTGGATATCTTCTGCCAGTGTTTCCTGCTTGGTCTGTTGGGCCAGCTCAATCCCTTTCTCTGCGGTTTTCACTGCTTCTGTGAATCTGCCCGCGGCGGCATAGGTGACGCCCAGGGTGTCCAACATTCCCGGCTGGTTGTAGTCAGAAAGCTCACAGGCCCGCTCAGCCAGCCGGACAGCTTCGGCCGGGTTGTGAAGCTTTTCATCTTCAGCCGTAGCCAAGAGCCAGGCCAGGTTATTTTGTGGCTCGGGCCAATCGGGCTTTAGTCTTATTGCTTCGGACCAGTACTTGACGGCATCTTTAGGTTTGCTTTGCTGATAAAAAGCCGTACCCAAACTGTTTTGCACTTCTGCCCAGTCTGGTTTTTGCTTTGCCGCTTCTAGCCAATGAGCAATGGCCTCATCGATTTTGCCTTGCCGATACAACTCGGTCGCCAGAGCCTGATGTGTGTTGGGGTCGTCCGGATTTCGCCGCAACATCTCGCTGTATCTAGCGATGTTTTCTTCCTGTTTGTTACGCTTTATCAGTTTGTTGAGATTGCTGCGCACTTCGGTCCAGCCGGGTTTGAGTCGCAATGCCTCGGTCCAGTGGACAATGGCTTCGTCAATTTTTCCCTGCTTGTAAAATGCTCCTGCCAGATTATTATGCACCTCAGGCCAATCAGACTGGAGTTGCAGTGCTTTGTTCCAACACTCAACCGCTTCATCTATTTTGCCTAATTGAAAAGATGCCGCCCCCAGTTCATTTAGTACCTCGGGCCAGTCGGACTTGACCAGGCGCATCGCCGTTGTCCAATGCTCAGTGGCCAATTCATATTTTCCCAGTTCGTATGCTGCTTTTGCAACCAGGTTGTGGGCCATGGCAATGGGCTGGCTGGGGTCGAGACCGAAACTCTCAGAGTCACCCTCGATTGTCCGGCGTGTAAGAGTCAAGTAGCGAGAGCCGTACTCGATTGTTTTAGTCAGCTCGCCTGCAGCAGAGGCAACTTGTGTTAATATGAAGTAGGTATTGGGTATTTCCGGCCACTCCGCCAGCATTTTTTCGCATGTGGCAAAGGCCTCGTCATATTTCTTATAAAAAACCTGATACGTTACTTTTTGGGTATATTCGTAGTACTGGATCAAATCTTTAGGGTCTGTTTTGGTTCGGTCAAATGTGAAAGTATCGTTAATAGACTCACCGCCGACGTAACCGAGGCTTTCCAGGCGCTTTATGCTTTCCTCATCCAGCTCCAGCGTGCTGTCGGCTGATTCGCCACTGGTCAGTTGGGCTATAACTTCCTGCAATTGACCTTGCATAAGTTGGGCGCGTTTGCCTTCTTTTTCCATCAGGTTATTTGCTTCAAACGGCCTTTGATGTAAGTCATACAGTTCCGGCCTGGTGGTCTCGATGTACTTCCATCGTTCGGTAACCAGGCCCAAAAGAGGATTGCAGCCATATTTGGTAGCTGTCAGTGATTCGATGTAAACGTGCCTTTTGGGGTCCGTGGGTGGCTTACGTCGGAAATAAACGGACAGGTCTTTGCCTTGCATATAGGCGGGAACAGGAATTTTTAAATAGCTCAGAATAGTAGGCACGACATCTACGAGGCTAACTGCATCGTTAATTATTTTAGGTTTACGGTATCCACCCGACGGCCGGATGATGAAAGGAACCCTAACGGTACTTTGATAGATGAAGTAGCCATGCGCCGCCTCACCATATTCCCCCAGGCTTTCACCGTGGTCGCCTACGATAATCAGCAGGGTTGAATCATATAGCCCCAGGCTCTTTAGTTTCTCTATGACTTGGCCAATACAATGGTCGGTATAGGCAATCTCACCTACATAGGGCATCGTCATATAGCCTGAAGCAAAAGGTTCCGGCGGTTCATAGGGAAAGTGAGGGTCATAGTAATGAAGAAAAAGGAAAAAAGGCTCGTTCTTATGCTGCTCAAGGTAGCTGCATGCCAAACGGCTGGCATCATCCGCTCGGCGCTCTGAAAGCTCACTTGGTTTTGTCGATTCAGTAAATCGGTCGTTATAACTGTCGAAACCCTGAGCAGTCCCGAACCGACGGTCCAGCACGAAAGTACTGATGACAGCCCCTGTGGTATATCCATGCGCGCGTAGGATTTCAGCTATGGTCACATTGGATTCGCCGAGCTGGTAATTGAGGTTATCATGTACTTGATGGTAAGGTGGATAGGTACCGGTCAACATCGAACTGTGTGCCGGAAGGGTTAAAGGAATCGGCGAGAGCGCATTTTTAAAAAGGATACTTTCCTTAGCAATAGCATCAATATTGGGTGTGGTTCTGCGGATAAAGTCATAACAGCTCAGCCTGTCTGCTCGGCAGGTGTCAATGCTGATAAGAATGACATTTCTGGCCGGCTGCCGCCAGCGCAGCACAAGCCACACACCAGCTATGACAATTACTGCCCAAGCCCCAAAAAACGCCAGCCTTTTTTTGGTGAGACGTGCAGTTATCATCTCAATCAGCGTACCTCAACTCTCTTGTTGTGCAGTATTTTATTCAACATATCCTAATAAACATAGAACTTGTAGATTTCCGTATACTCTGAGATTTTTTTACTATGGTTGGGCGTTACATTTACTACTGTATCGTTCATAATACCAGAGTCCCTCAAGTAGTCAAGTAATCGCCCTGCACCATTATAAACGAAGGTAAAGCCGGATATATCGGATGGTTAATCGTGTTGTGAAGGCATCTTATGAAAGAATGTCCAACCAGCGTAAACACAAGAACTGGCGCTGCACTCAGTGCCTCCCGAAGATTTAACCTGCCGGCTTTTTTAATAATGTTTTACTCTCCTGCTTCCGATTGCTTTTGAATCAGGTGCCTGCTGCGCACAGCAACAGCTTTTTCCCAATTCTTCCTGGCCGCCGGGAAATCGGGCTGCAACCGTAACGCCTCTTCATAATGTTTTATTGCCTCATTAATTCGGCCCAGCTTGTGCAGGACAACACCAAGATTGCAGTGCACGTCTGCATAACGAGGATTAATTTGCACAGCCTTGGTGAAATACTGGAGCGCCTGCTCAAACTTGCCTTGGCTAAAGAGAGCCTTTCCAATGTTATTGTATATCTCAACATTTTCAGGCTCTAATCGAAGTGCAGTAGTGTAATGTTCAATTGCCTGGTCCATTTTGCCTTTTACAGCACAAGCGACACCAAGGTTATTATGGGCCATGTGGTACTCCGGGTGTACGCATAGCGTCTCACGAAACTGCTCTATTGCCTCGTCAGGCTGGCCCCTTTTTAAAAGAGATTCTCCATAATTATTGAGCATTACGTAATTGTTCTTTGTTACCTTGGCGGCATGACCGAACAGAGTAAGGTCATTTTGCCAGTACTGTACCTGACGGCGGGTGCACATCGAGAGTACAACCAACAGCAAACAAGCCGATATTGACAGCCCGAGGCTTCGATATCGCCATCTCCGGAGAAGTTCAGCAATACCCCAGCTTGCCATAATCAGCAAACCTATCGCCGGCAGATAAGTATAGCGGTCTGCCCTGCTTTGATTGCCGGCTTGAACCAGGCCAATGACAGGTACAAGTGTCCCGATGTACCACAGCCATCCTATTGCTAAATAAGCTCGGCCGAGTTTATATATAATCAGTGATATACCAATTAATATTATGAAGCATAATATTGGTAGCCAAAGGGGTGGATACTCGCGCGGGTGGAGGTATAAAACCGCTAAACGGCTTGGGTAGACTACTTTGCCTATATAGGTCAGATAAGAAACCAAAGCATTTGATATGCGAATACCCAAAGGCATATGCTCTGTTGCTGCCACAACGCCTCCGGCTTTTTGAAAAACAAAAGTGACTATACTTAAAAACGCCGCCAAGAGAAACAATGGAACTTTCTCAATAATCAAACGTCGAGCGGAAAATCGTTGGTAAATACCGCTTCTGCGTATAGATTGTGGCGAATCAGTTCCATTGTCTTGAGACTCCCTTTGCCACCGGTCCAGAGGCCAATAGTCCAGCAGAAGCAGCACAAATGGCAGGGTAACGACGGTGGGCTTGGTCATAATGCACAGGCCAAAGACCAGGATAACCAGCAAATACCTCCGCATATGGGGCCATTGTGCGTACCAAATATAAACAGCAATGGTCAACATCCAAAACAGGCCGCTCAAGACATTTTTCCGCTCGGCTGCCCAGGCAACTGATTCAACGTTCAAAGGATGCAGCGCAAATACCGCGGCCACAAAGAGACTGGGCCAAACTGCGGCGGTTATGCTTTTTAAGATTAGAAATAACAGCAGGGCGTTGGCCACGTGAAAAAACAAATTGGTCAAATGATGCCAGAAAGGATTAAGCCCAAAGAGTTGACAATCCAGCATATGGCTTAGTGAGGTCAACGGGTGCCACATACTGGCATGTGGATTAGTAAGGGCCCAAACGACTGATTCAGCCGTTATTCCGCCGTTAATGTGCGGATTCTCCGTAACATAAACGTCGTCATCGTGTTCGACGAAGGTGTTATAACGTATCGGTTCATAAGCGAAAAGAGTGGCCAAGGCTAAACCTGCACAAATCAGGGCAACATACTGTCTGTCGGGGCCCTGCCGTATCCGTGGGAGGACCGGCTCATTATTAGCCCGGCTTTGTTCGTTTTGTTCTTCTTTCATGTTGCTGTTAAGCTTATCTAAGGCAAACAACTTTGCCTAAGGTCCTTATTCGTTCGTCTCTTTTTGTTTAACATAACAAACTTACTCATCAAACAACGGTCCAAAAACCATAAAAGACAATGTTGGACACACTAAAGATTGTTTTTTATCTCACGGCTCTTGTTGTTCGTGGTAAACCTTTCCGGCCTTGAAAAACTCCAGATGCTTGCGAATTTGTTTTACTATATTTTCTTCACCGGTAGATTGGGCCAAATCGATAGCTTTTTTCGCTGTTTGCACTGCTTCAGCAAATCTGCCTGTTGCTGCGTAGGTCACGCCTAAAGTGTCCAGTATGCCGGGGCTCTTAGAACCAGTGAGTTCGACGGCACGTTCCGCGAGCCGAACGGCCTCAGTCGGGTCGCGAAACTCCTTTTCTTCACGAGTCGCCAATACCCAGGCCAAACGCTTCTTCATAGTGGGCTATTGCCTCGTCAATTCGCCCCAGTTTTTGCAGAGCAACTCCCAAATCATTATGTAGCTCTGCGTTATCGGGTATTATCTTCAGCGATTTGCGGTAATAGACGACCGCCTTATCTAATAGTTAGTCCGCTTCGCTGACACAAATCCGCCAGCGTAAAATAGCTAAGTGCCTTGTCCGGTAACTCGTCAATCCTGCTTTCCAATGTTTTTATCTGGGCCGACCTGCACCTGCGGGCAAGCTGTGCATCCTCCAGCGTGGAATAATCCACTTTATTATTTGCAGCATATGTTTCCATAAGCTTGAAGAATCGCTCTTTTTGTTCCGGTGTTGCCCGGGAGAGGTCGACCATATTTGCAAATGGCTCGTGAATAGAAAGAACGAATGCCACGAGATCTATTTGGGCATCAACATCAGCTACAAGCTGGTGGAGAATTGTCATTGTTTTGCGGCTCAGCCACTTTCTGGTGTGGATATTTCTTTCAATCGCCGGGTCGTCGACATACATTTGCTTTGGTGCGGCAAACTCGAGGCGAGGTCGATTATCTGTATGGATAGGACCTTGACCGCACAGGCCGGCAAGGTCTTCGGTCATAATGAACCTGTAGAGTGATTCGGCTCTCCGTAGAGTAATATTACTTGAGCGCTGAGCATACGGTAGATTCTGTCTTATATTCTCCGACACCAGTTTGTTTTTGCCGTTGAATCCGACCATCAAATAATCGCCCGGCTGAGTCCGCACCAGGATACTTCTCGCGAATACATTCGCAAAAGTCCTCGCCGCCAGACTGAACGTGGGCCAATCCATCTGATAGGAATGAATAAACTGCGTGAATATTCCATTCTCGTTCAGCCTATTCTTCGCCAGTTCGAAGAACTCCTGGGAAAACAGCGCCGCCAGACCCGCCATCCACGGGTTCGAGGGTTCTGAAATAATCACATCGTACCTGCGGTTGGTCAACTGAAGGTGGGCACGGCCGTCCTGAACAATCATCTCCGTTCTTGGATTGGAAAGCACTTTATTGTTCCAGGTAACAAAGAAATCGCTGGCATCGACCACCTCGGGGCTGATTTCAAGCACGTCCACCCTCTCAACCGGGTAATGAAGAACTTCGCCGGCGGTCACGCCACTGGCCAGTCCTAATACCATAACCGTTTTCGGATTTGGATGGAGCATCAACGGGAAATGTGCCGAAAGCACCTGCGTTGGCATATCCCCCCTCGATGAGGCGTCTGTTTTCCCGCTGATTACAAGATTATAGTCAGGGGTACCAAAGGCATCTACCATTCTTAATACGGTTACAAAGCCGACGATGCCGTCCCCATAGTACACAAGCTCACCCCTACTTTCCTCAGTCAGCATCTTTGGCCCCTTTGACAAGGCCTCAAGCCAGCCGGAGCTCTTGAGTTCGGAACTGATACCTTCGAACCGATGATACCTTCCCTGGGAGAGAAGCAGCCGGTTCCATCGCGGAAAATAAAAACAAAGCAAGAGACCCGCCAGGGCGGGCACCGCGAGAGTTAGCCATCGTAAGCTATATTGTCTATTCACCAGCATAAGATAGCTGCCGACAGCTAAAGAGGTAAAAATCTGCAGGCCGACAACCAGACTCAAGCCGTTTTCCTTGCCAAGGAGCGGAATGAGCACAAAGCCTGCGCAAAATGAGCCCAAAACGGCTCCGATGGTATTAATCGAATAGGCAAAACCAATCGACCTTCCCACTTTCGAGAGGGACTCAGTGAGGAGCTTCCTGACCAGAGGAAAAGTCGCGCCGAGACAAAGCGTGGGTGGGAGCATAAATGCGAACAGGATAAGGGCCTTTGATGTATTGAGCAGAGCGAACTGGTCTTTGAAATGATACAACAATTTTGCGAAAAAGAACTGACTGTTACCCAGAATTTGACTGAGCCCCAGTGCCAATAGTGCTGCTGCAAACTGGGTAAATATCAGGAGCATAATAGGTCTTTTGACCTTGTCAGCGAACCAGCCGAACAGCATGCTGCCCAAAGCCAAGCCGGCAATAAATGTAACTAATACGATAGTAAACGAATATGTGGTAGGCCCGACAATCAATCCAAGCAGTTTGGTCCATATCACCTCATAGGACATAGCACAAAAGCCGGAGACGGCAAAGATTATCAGCGTGGTGGTAGATTCACCTGAAAATCGGCCCTGTTCGGGCTGCTCGCTTGCAGGGGCCGGCTTAGGGCTTCTTGATTCCGCGGCCGAATCACCAGGACTTGCCGACCAGAATTTTGTCCGAGAGCTTACAACGATACAGGATAAGCCGATAGCTGCATTTATCAGAACTGCGAGTAACAGCGTGCCCCACATACCCAGCAGATTTATAAACCAAAACCCGCACAGAAGAGAACCAACGGCCGCGCCGATGGTATTCAGCCCGTAAAGTCGGCCGGCGTGCGTACCCAGATGAGAAAGCCTGGTCACGTAAAACCGGCATAAAACCGGCAGGGTGGCTCCCATACAAATGACCGGCACAATCAAAAGCAGAGAACACCCGATGAAAGTAAGGATGTTGTAGAGCAGAGAATAGCTGAAGAGTTGATTGTAAACAGCAGCATAAATGGGCCTGAAGACGATTAGCAGCGCCGGCAGAATAAGCCCGTAGCCACCGATAGCAAGCTCTAATATACCGTAGATTCTGACTAACTTCAGCGGTTCTTTAACACGGTCAATGGTTCGGCCGGCCAGGTAGCTGCCCAGTCCCAGACCACCCATAAAAACGGTTAAGACGATACTTATGGCGAATGGTGCACAACCGATGACCTTGACAATCATCCTGGTCCATAGAATTTCATAAATCAGGCCTGACAGGCCTGATAAAAAGAAGCAAACCACAACCAACAGTGTTATTCTGCCGATTATTTGGCGCGACTGGGTGCCGTTTTTTCTCATTCTCTTACGGTTCCTCAGCGAACAGAGTGTGGTTTGTTATTTAGACTCTATTCGGATAATTCATTTGAACATTATAGCACAGTGGAGACGATTTTCCAATATTCGCCCCATATCGAATAAGACAAGGGGAATTTATTAGGGTAGCTTTACAAAACCTGAAAACCGCCGGCGGTCGGTATTATAATAACATTTAGTAATCAGTGCCTATGCCCCAGTTCCCTGAAAACACGCCAAAGTCCTTCATGTTGATGTGATTATCAGCAGGAATTTTAACGTCACAATCAGGATTCCATTAAGCACCGCCGAGTTCGGTTAGCCAGGCCGACGTAAATTCAGCCAGGTCTGTTTCGTCTACGTCTCCGTCCGCATCAATGTCACCGACAATCGGCCAGGTAATCCAACTGTTACCGTAGACATATCCGCTTATGCTTTGGCCCTTAGCGTATCCTTTAACAATTATCAAGGCTGCCAGCCGGCCCTTGCCCTGGACGGCATTCGGCTGAATCCCAAAGACATAATATGCAGCATCTGAAGGCACAGGGGTGCTTCCATCCGGCGGGCCCAACAGATTGCCGCGTAAATTAAAATATGGTATCCCCGATTTGATGTAGAGGGAATCCGTCACTTCCGGGATGGGATGCAAATGACCCTGAAGCACAGCCTGGACATTGTAGGATTCAAGGATGGCTTGTATCTCCCGCCAATCACCGCGTCTGGCTGGAGGAGAAGCTGCACCATTATGCAGGTGATGGTGAGAGAATAGGACAATAGGCAGTGAAGTAGCTGCTAAGTTATTGTTGAGCCAGGCCCGCTGCGTTTCGCATGCTGAGCCCGTCATGCAACCGAGTACAACGAAGTGTACCCCCTTTTTGACAAAAGAATATGACGTGGTAATCGGATAGCCTGCGAGCTTGCCTACGGACCAATAGTCGTTCATATCGGGTGGATATTGTAATATCTCTGCTTCATATCCTGTCCAATTGTTTGACCAGATATCATATTCATGGTTTCCTATCAAATAATGCATCTGGCCCGACCAGTTATTTTCGAGCGCATCAGTAATCTCTGTCAGTTCATTATTATCGTCGTAGGACGCAGAGTTAACTATGTCACCGAGGTCAATACAGAAATCGATATCTCCTCGTGACTCCATTGCCACGGCGAAAGCGGCCATTCTCGTGGGAGCATTTGAGAACCATCGCATATCAAACGTCCATAAACCCTTTGCCGGTTCATTGTCGCCGGGGCCGTTATGAACATCCGTTATAGCCCCGAATCTAACCTCTTCGAGCCCCTTTGCCCCCACCTGAAGAAAAGCCAAAATGGTAAGTGCCGTCAACCAGGTCCATAAGCCCGTTTTGTGCTTATTTTTACCTTTCATATGTTAGGTTACCCAAAAGGGGCCTGCGATACCTCATTAGCACAACTGCATTTTGCCCGCTTTTAAAAAACGGGAGCCGAAAAAGACGCTTTTGTGTGCTTGCCTTATGTAATGCAGTATGCGCTTACTATTTTGTCCGGAAAAACCGCAAATGCCAAGGAATGATATCACGCCGGCGTGGCCTTTCGGGCACTTATGTGCCGAATTGACATATAAAAAAACTGTATATAAAAAAAGAGGCAAGTTAGAAAACTTGCCTCTTTTCGTCAACATTCTGTATTCTTGGTTAGGCCTCTATCTGCGACGACGCAGGAAAAGTCCGCCAAGACCAAGCAACGCAATCGTCATCGGCTCAGGAATCTGGTGAATCACCAGGTCGCCAAGGTCGAGCTCGGTCAGTTTCTCCCAAGTCCCACCGGCAGTGCTGGCATATACGGAATACTCGCTTGTGCCATGTAGTGTCAGGTCGACATCGACAATGCCGTTACCTTCGCAGTGGATTACCAGGTTCCAAACCAAGTCATCCGCACCCTGGATACCATTACCGGCAGATACACCGGCCAGATACGCAATTGCGTTATCAACTACGGCCGGTTCCGGCTCAGCCCAGGCACCAAAGCCAGTGTTGTGTTTCATCTTGGTTGCAAGTCCGGTGCCTTTTTCCGCCAAGGCGCCAGGACCACTGACGTGCAGGTCAAGGTCCATACTGGACAGCCAGTAGCCATCATAAATCGGATAGCCACCGCCTCCATACCATGTCGGATCAGGGTCGGCATTGAGGACAATCTTGATCTCGATGGTCTCGCTTGGGTACAGCGGGTCGGTTGACGTGCCGGCATGGCCCAAATCACCAACGCCGACCGTAACTACGTCAACAATGGTCGCGCTCGCTAGCGAGGTCATTCCAAGAACCAACATCAATGCTAATACCTTTTTCATCATTACCAAACCTCCTTCTAATTTTTCTGTCTCTTAGCAGCCAGCTTTACTGATGCGAGCTGCTCGACAGAGTCAAAGTAAGACAAAAGCTCATATTACTACTTGCCTGTTAAGACTACATTACGGGAAAATCCCGCAAGGGTCACCCGGTGTACAATCAGCAGGTGGCGACTTATAGAAGTAGTCGCGGAACTCCGGCCAATCGTCGGTGTCAATGACACCGTCTCTGTTGTAATCACCGCATGCATTTGCTACGTACTCTGCGCCCGGATAGGATTTGTAGAACCCATCACGGAAAGTGCCCCAGTCATCAGTGTCAACGAAACCGTCATTATTGGAATCGCCGTGGCACTGAGTTAGGAAGTCCCAGCATGGCGGATACGTCGAAAGCTTCACATCGCAGCCGGTACTTGCGATACCGACGGAAGTGCCGTTTTCCAGGACAACACCGCCACGGGTGGTTTCAACCGAAATGCTGACATGGCATGTGCCGCTGCCGTTACCAAGTAGCAGCTTACACAGAGTGCCAGTGTTATCAGGCCCTGCGAAATTCGCATCGTACAGCGAACCCATCTCGAGAATCACAGTACTTGTGCCTATCCCGGTATCTTCCGCGCCCGGGTCATCACTCGGTGCGACAGGAGTACCCCAGACCGGATTTTCCACGTCTGTAAGGTCAATCGTGCCAGGGAATATACCGTACCTGTTACCTGTGCCTGTCTGGAAATCAGTAACATTGGTGACAGTCGCGCATTCCGCATCGATAGTAACCTCCAGCGCAAAGGCTCTTACCTTTGCCGGTTCGCCTGTTACGGCGTAATCGATACGACAAACTTTTTCACCTTCATCAGTACAGGTAATGGTAACAGTCCCCAGGGCCGGTGTGGCAAGCAGTAGAGCAATCATTACTAACATACTTCTTTTCATAGCTCACACCATCCTTTCTTGTTTGCAGGTTTACACAACCTGCAATGTCT
>CAYZTY010000025.1:0-25210 GCA_964481525.1 uncultured Pirellulales bacterium | reverse complement strand
TCAACTGTTCCACTGTTCTACTTTTCAACTGTCTCCGCCTTTGGCGGCCCCTCCATAATTGGCTCAACCTGCGCATTTGATTCGAAATTTGTCCCATTTCCTTAGTGTCGAGTTGAGTTAAGTGCTTATACGGAAGTGACTAAAAAAATTTTATTTTTTCGCCCCATTTTGCAAAAACCCCCTGCGCGTTTTGTGCTATGTGGACAAATCGCGTCCCCTATTTATTCCTCCTGCTCAACTGTTCTAATGTTCAATTTTCTCCGCCTTCGGCGGCTGCCTCCTGCGCTTGTCCCGCACCAAAATTCTGTTCTTTGGTGCGGCGGCGTTTTGCCTGCCCGCCGTAGTCCCGATGTCCCGACTTGTCGGGGTCGGGACGAAAGAGGGTTCGATGTGGACAATCCCCCTCTTTAATTTTCCTACGATATACGAGATACGCTTCACGCAATACGAATTCTGCCGCGGCGATTCCGGGCGTTAAACACATTCGTATTCGAGGAAAAGAACTTTTATATTTTTGCACATATCGTGTATTATACCCATGCTCATTGAAAGGGGATGTCTATGAAAACTACAAGGCTAATCGCAATGTTCGCCGTATTATTGCCGGCCTTTTTATCAGGATGTCAAACGCTGGAGCAGGCGTTTCTTAAACCGACGGCCAGCGTAAAGGATATCACATTTGGCAAGATTTCACTTGAATCGGCCACTTTGTTATTCGATATTGAGCTTGAGAATCCTTACACATTCGATTTACCCCTGCTGAATATCACTTATGCCGTATCAAGCGAGGAACAGTTGCTTTTCTCCGGCGGTGCGGACCTGCAGACGATGGTGCCGGCAAAAAGCAAGCAAACAGTATCACTGCCGGTGCAGGTTGGCTACAAGGACGTTTTCAATGCCTTCAGGGGTTTCGCAACGAAATTGAAAATTCCTTACGAAGCTGAGGTTGGTTTGTCTTTTGATACACCGGTTGCGGGAAAGATAAGTATTCCACTAAAGAAAACCGGACAAATTTCCGTTCCGAACTTTTATTAGACTGTCGGAAATTGACCGGGGAGTTTTACCGGGCAAATCAAACAGGCGGCAAGAGGACCAACGCGCCTGCAATGACGCTTAAGGACCAGGGCTAAATTTCACCTTGTAATTTATTTAACGGGATAGATAGCAACGTAATTGAACTTCTGGCCGCCGAGTGAGGCGTCGACCATCAGGCCCTTATCAGGCATTACGAAGACTGCCATTCCGGACTTGTAGTCGGCCTTGGCGGCGGCACCTGCCGTAAGAGCTACGCCGGTCACTTGTGCGGAGAAGGTAAACTGGCCCGTTTTGAATTTGTTGAAGTCCTCGACGTCTCTGAAAAAGATGATTTCGCGGAAGTATTCGCCGCCGAACGACAGGCCGAGCGTTGCCTGCGACATACTGCAATAACCGACTTTCTTGCCGCGCGTATAAACTATGCCTTTGCCGTATGCTCCGCCGACCCACAAGGCGCCTTTGACGACCTTCGGAAGGACGGCGTAGCTGTTGGAATTTTTGAAGAAGCGCTCTATGCCTGGGTCTTGAGTCTTGAATACAGCGACTGCCTCATCGGCTTCAGCCGAGAGCACGGCCCTTGCTTCCGGCTTTTCCGGCATTGTGGCACAGCCGGCAAAGACGAACAACGCCAATAAAATCATTATGTTCAACTTGCCTTCAGTCATTTTCCACTCCTTTGATTAACTAATATTCCAATATTCCAATCCGCTTATCGTTCACATCGCAATCAATCTAACGATTCCGTGTTTTTATGCAAGTGTTCTTTTGGCGTAACTCGATTCTGGACACTTACACCTTCGTTATCCACAGGATGCCTGCCGTTGGGCATCCCTGACGGGATTACAGCAAAGCTTCCAACTTCACCAAGGCTTCTGCCTTCGTTATCCACAGGATGCCTGCCGTCGGGCATTCCTGACGGGATTACGGCAAAGCTTCCAACTTCACCAAGGCTTCTGCCTTCGTTATCCACAGGATGCCTGCCGTCGGGCATTCCTGACGGGATTACGGCAAAACTTCGCCGGTTCGACTGAACTCACCGCAGGCCCGTTCAGTCATAGAGACTCCTCCGTAAGGCGTCCTCCGCAAGGAGTCCCAAGGACTGTGGACATAGGGAGGACAGGTCCGCTCAGGCCAGGCCCTTCGATCCCGGCGCGCCGGGACTCAGGGCTCTGTTTTTTTTTGTGTTTTTGCGATTTTCAGGGCATTGGATGGAAAAGGTATCTAAAATTTTTGAATATTTTTTATTATTTTTGTTGCGGCGGCCGAGTAAATATGTAGTATTATAGCTACTTTATTGAGCATATCTCTTAGTCTCTCAGGGATATTCTCAAATAAATGTGAGAGACACGTAGTAGATTTAAGGCCGGGTAAAAGGTCAAGGAGAGTCGTAGTGAGCACAGGTACAGTAAAATGGTTCAACGGCAAAAAGGGTTTTGGGTTTATCGTCCCCGATGATGGCGGGGAAGATCTGTTCGTGCACCACTCAGAAATCAAGACGAGTGGCTATGCCGACCTCGCAGAAGGCCAGAAGGTCGAGTTCGAGATCGGCGAGGGCAAGAAAGGCCCTTGCGCGGTCAACGTATTACCCAAATAACAAACTAGTGATTGACACCAAGGAAAGGCCCCGCGATGCGGGGCCTTTCTTTTTCGTCTATCTTGCAAAAGATACGGTAAAGTACGAAGGGGAGTATTAGCGACGCCAAACGCTTTGGCCTTCGTTATCCACGGGATGCCTGCCGTTGGGCATCCCTGACGGGATTACAGCAAAACTCCGCTGTGACAAGTCGCATAGACAAGCACAATTTAGGGCTCTTTTTTTGCTTTTTTGCTTGCCAAGAAGGTATGCCCGGCCCTACAAAATAGCCTTAATGGGCAAAAGACTAATGGAGAGTCTGCGGGGCGGGCAGTGGTTAGCGGCCGGTATTGTTGCTCTCGGGGGCGCTTTGGTCTGCCGGGGGGAGTTCCAGGTAAACAACCATACAACATACGACCAGAAAGATGCTGATATAGCAATGAATGCAGACGGAGATTTTGTGGTCGTCTGGTACAGTTATCGTCATGATGGTGATTCCGGGAGTATTTTCGGCCGACAGTTCGGGCCCGACGGCCAGCCGATTGGCAGCGAGTTTCAAATCAATACTACAACAGACGGCAACCAGAAACGGCCGGCGTTGGCAATGGATGCAGAAGGAAACTTTACGGTCGTCTGGCAGGGGCCGCCGGAAAATGCAGAAGAGATATTCGCGCAGAGATTCGACAGCAATTGTACGCCCGCGGGTGAGGAGCTTACGATTAACACGATAACGGACGGCAGGCAAATGGAGCCGCGAATTGCAATGAATGGGACGGGAGTCAGCGTAATTGTATGGGAACATACGCCGGATGCAAATGTGCCCGACCATAGCTTTATCTACGGCAGACGTTATTCGGCTGACGGTCAGCCTGTGGGGCCGGAATTCGAAATCAGCGAATCACTTAGCTGCCGATATCCCGACGTTGGTATCGATGAGAACGAGGAATTTGTGGTTGCGTGGGTAAAACAAAGCGCTTCGAACAACGTTATGGTTCGGCGATATCATTCGGACGGGACTGCAAAAGGCCTTAGCTTTCAAGTAAGCACTGTCGGATTTACGTCGCTGACCAGGCCGGCGGTCGGGATAGACAGCACCGGCAACTTTTTTATCGCGTGGGACGGCGACCCAAACAGCTACCTATACGATGATATTCACGCCAGGAGGTATCACAGCACGGGTATAAGCCTTAGTGAACAATTTTTAGTGAATAGCTACAGCTCAGGTGCACAAAGCTGGCCGGCTATTTCGCTGAACGACGACGGGCATTTACTCGTTGTATGGCAAAGCCAGTATCAGGACGGCTGCGGCTGGGGGATATTCGGGCAAAGATTCGACAGCAAGGGCGAGCCACTTGGTGAGGAGTTCCGGGTCGATGACCGCGGAGATGAGTTTCAAATCAATACGTATGTCGTGGGCGACCAGATGTATCCGGCAACAGCAATGAGGCAGAGTGGTGAATTTATAACCGTCTGGCAAAGCGATGGTCAGGACGGCTCAGGCAACGGTATCTTCGGCGAGGTCGGCCCGGTAATACCCTGCGCCGATTTTACCGGCGATGGGTTTGTCGATTTCCGGGATTATTGCATCTTCGCCGAAGAATGGCTCGAAGAACTAAGTCCCCTGAATACGGATTTAGTTGACGACAACATAATCAACGGCCGGGACCTGAACGCCTTTTGCGAGCAATGGCTGGGGGCCTGCTATGAGTGTAACGACGTCGATATATATGCCGACGGCAAAATCGACTTCAAAGATTATTCTTTATTAACAGGCCATTGGTTAAATCAAGGCCCTCTCGAAGCCGACATTACCGGCAACGGTATTGTCGATTTAGCCGACCTAAAGGCCTTAACACTCCATTGGGCCCGATTCTGCGAGTGAAAAAAAGAATAATTTTGGCGCCTCTCTTTTGTTGTTGAAGCTATCCGAAAGCCGCGAAGGAAAATGAAAAAATTAAAGTGTAAAAGGCAAAATTACAGTTCAAAATTCAAAAAGTTTAGTTAACCACAGATGGACACGAATAAACTCAAAATAATTTTAACCGCGGATTTACACGGATTTACACGGATTTTTTTTGGCCACCGAGGACACAGAGATTAGCTTTGGCGACGGCCCAAGGGGCCTGTCGTGTTCTTCGCCATGAAGATTTCCGAAAATAGGAATTTTCTCCATCTTTCAGGCTTGCCCACAGTCCCGATACATCGGGACGAACGCCAAAGCAAAAACCAAATACCAAGACACGGATTCCTTCGACTCCGCTCAGGACAGGTTACACGGATTTACACTGTTAATTAATTAATTAACCGCGGATTCCTTCGACAAGCTCAGGACAGGTGACACGGATACCTATGGCATAAATTAACGCAGAGGGACTTGCACAGCTTGCCGTACTCAGCTAAGGGCGTTCTCGATACGAGTATCTGCGACGCCCTTCCGCTTCGCCAGCCGAAGCCCCAAAACCGGGCTTCTTATATAAGCTGAGCAAATCAAATATAAATGCTGGGATAATTTTTGCTTTTCAATGTCGGACTCGCCATTCAATTTATTATTCACTATTTATTATTTGTGATTTTCAGATGAAGGGCACCCGACTACGTCTATGAACTTCCGACTACGCCGAGGCAAGGAAATTGTTGATATTTCAGGTTGTGTAAATTATATTGGAAGGGGAAAGGGGTGTATGGTATTACATGAGTAAGCCGACTTGCTATCTTTGTGTGCAAAAGATAGAGGGCAAGATAAGTAAGGATAATGTTCCACCTGCTCAGTTTTTCGCTACGATATACAGAAAAAATAAGTCACCTAATCTACTCACACTGCCTACACATGAAAAGCGTAATAATTCTTATCAGTCTGATGAAGATTATTTTTTTGCTGCTTTAGCAGGCCTGGAAGAAAATACTCAAATACATGATTGGTTGATACATGACATAAGGAAAAAAATATGGAGAGATAAAGCTAAAGGTCTTGGGGCAGAAATAGTCATCCTAGTAGGCTTAGAAAATGACATGGTACCTGATCCGAACGGTTATATAGAAGAAGAGGCAAGACTTTTTTATGTGTCGATGACACGTGCTAAAGAAAATCTTTTCTTATTTCACTCTCTCCGGAGGGAACGGGGGACATCCTTTGGTAATGAGTTTGAGGGTAAGCAGCGTTCTATATTCCTAGACACTTTAGGAATCGAAAGTAAATGGAATCATTAAAAAACCTCAACAAATACTTTTGGCGAAAATTCTTCGCACCAAATAGGAAAATGAAATCGGGGAGACTTAATAATGCCGGATAGAGATGTTAAGACAGTTCGGGATTTGTCCGCCACAGGCGGATAAAATTTATTATCAGTATGCGAAGATTATCGCGAAGCGATTACCCCGCGCTCACGCTTGGGGCTCCGACCATTAACGTCGCCGGGACGGCGATGGCTAAACAAAGAGGAAAAAACCCACGCGATAAATCGCGGGGCTAAATAAAATCGAGATTCTTCACTTCGTTCAGAATGACAAAACAAGATTGCCGCGGCCTAAAGGCCTCGCAATGACGTGACCCTACCATGCAAGCCATTCGACTTCACTCAGGCCAGGGATGGCAGGGCTAAACAACCCCCCAAGGCAGGCTTGGGGGCTAAATAAATTTGGATTGGTGGGGCACTCGTCTCCGCGCAACGCTTCGCCGAAGCAAGAGGCCCCACCCTACAATATTAATAAGAATAACCTTCACTATGAATCCTTCGACGGTTCGGCTGCGCTCACCACAGGCTCCGCTCGGGGCAGGCAAGCTCAGGATGTGCCCCACCCTACAATCTTACAATATTATAAAATTGAGCGTGACCCACCGGGTGGCAAAAAAGAAACCCTGGGCGATGCCCAGGGCTAAACGGTCTGGATACCTGCTCCCTTGTGGATAAATTTCGCAGGAATGACAAGATTGTGATGCTGCCGGAGGCCCTTCGACAAGCTCAGGATAAGCCGCGATTGGTTCGACTACGCTCACCACAGGGAGGAAACGTAATATTGATTTTTGCATCCAGAAGCCGCGATGAGGCACATCCAGAGTTACGCAGGCCTTTAAGGGCGTAGTAAAAAGATTAAATCCGAACTGGAGGATGCAAAAATCAAAACAGAAAACAAGGATTTCCGAACTGGAGGATGCAAAGCAATTGATTAACGATTCCTTCGATGGTTTGACAAGCTCATCACAGGGAGGAAACAAAATATTGCTTTTGCATCCTGAAGCCGCGATGAGGCACATCCAGAGTTACGCAGTCTCGATGTATCGAGACGCAGTAAGTAAATTAAATCCGAACTGAAGGATGCAAAAAGCAACACAGAAGAAAAGATGTCCGAATCCGCCTACGACAAGTCTTCGGCGAGACAGGCCGCAGGCAGCAGCGCAATCAGCGTGGAATGGATAATACTCAGGGAAACTTCAGTAAGGCCAATTGAGTGCCGGTAGCTGTTTACATCTGCTTAGCAATTTCATTTTTAATTGTATCAATAGCGTTTTCGAGCGGGCCTGGAAGATAAGTTCCGGCGGCCTTTTCGTGGCCTCCGCCGCCGAACTTCTGGGCGATTTGGCGGACGTCAACCGGGCCTGTGCTGCGCAAAGAGACCTTGAAACGGCCATCAGGCAACTCGACAAATAATGCGGCGGCCTCGACGGATTTTATCCGGCGACATTCGTCAATAAAGTTTTCCGTGTCGGGACGCTGCGCACCGATATCTTTAAAATCCTTATTCAACAGATACTGTGTGGCAAAGCGGCCGTTAAAGTGAAGCTGCAGCCGGCTGAGCATAACAGCCATAAGCCGGAAACGTTCGGGCGAGTAATTTCGATAGATTCTTCGATGAAGCTCGAATGCATCGGCGCCGGCGTCAATCAGGTCGGCTGAGTCGCGGAGGGCACGGCCGTCAGTGTTGCCAAACTGAAACCAGCCGGTGTCGGTGGCAAGGGCCAGAAAGAGACAGTTTGCTATTTTTTCGGTTATGGGCCAATGGGCGCAGCTTAACAATTGAAGGACGATTTGGCCCGTCGCGGCGGCAGTGGTGTCTATCAGCTCGACATCACCCAGGCCGTCGGCAGTTAAATGGTGGTCGATTACGAGGACGGACTTTTTGTTCTGCTTTAGATAGTCGTCAAGGCCGGGCAACTGGCTGTAGCAGTTGGTGTCAACGATGATGATTAAATCACAGTCAGCAAGCGGGGCTTCTTTTAGCTGCTCAGGCGCCAAGTCATCGCCGAGGACAGGCAGTTTCTTTTCAAATAAGAAGCTGTACCACTGCGGCAAAGGCGAGAGTAATATGGGATTTGTATTCTTGCCAAGCGCTGTTAATACCTCAGACAACGCCGCAAGACAGCCGCAGGCATCACCATCGGGACGTGTGTGAGTGGTGAGCAGAATATTCGCGGATTTGTTAATTAAATCAATCGCCTTTTGAAAATCAGTATCGCTTACCACAGTAACTCCTGAATCTTAAACGAAATAAAAATAGTATATGAACAACCGTGAATAATCAACTACGTATAATTATTTTGTTGTTAATCGATTGAGTTTCTTTTACCCCTCACTTACGTTCGGGGCTTCGTTATTTTCTTTTACCCCTCACTTACGTTCGGGGCTCCGTTATTTTCTTTACCCCTCACTTACGTTCGGGGCTTCGTTATTTTCTTTACCCCTCACTTACGTTCGGGGCTCCGTTTTAACGTTTAACCCATAAAGACATTATCCTTCCCTGCCTATTTTTGACATACTCAGTTGCAGCAGCAAGATTTCCCTTCGTCCATAGATATTTCGTACTGCCATGTCGCGTCCAGTACTTCTTGATTACCGTCTTGTCACTATCACAGTTTTTAATCGCCCGGGTAGCATAAGCCTTGAAATCTCTCATTATCCTCTCCGGCTTAGCATCACCACTCACCACAATATGGATATGATTTTTTCTTACATGAACGGAATGCGGAATCCAACCACGAAGACCACAAACCCACAAAACTGCTTTTAGAACAACTTCCCTAATGTTCTTGTCCATAATGAAAGAAGGATTTTTAAGATTGGCCTGCTCTTTTTTATGGAGTCCTGAGTTAGGGCTCTCAAAAGTACTACAATACTGATTATTTCGTTTATCGATACTACCCCTTTTATCACCATGCAGCCATGTTCCATAAGTTGTAAAAGTTATAAGGTAAGCAAGAGGATATTTCATTTTGACATATTTCCTTTTTGCCCTCAACCAGAAGTTACTGTTGATAAAACATCTTTTGCTGTTTTGCAGTCCTTTGCGATTTGACTGCTAAGCTGTTTTTCGTTTTCAAATCTTTGCTGGTTTCGGATTTTTGCAACGAAGTCCATAGCAAGCCATTTGCCGAGTAAGTTGCCCACATCCCCGGCCAGTATGTGCGCCTCGGTCAGGAGATGATGGTCGGTAACAAAGGTCTTCGCCCTGCCGATACTGAAGACGGCAGGGAGTTTATTCTGCAACCTGCAAACAACATCAGAAGTATCGGCGATTTCCACAAAGCCTGCATAAACGCCTTCGGCTGGAATAATCTGGTCGGCGGGCTGAATATTGGCGGTGGGGAAACCCAGGTGCGCGCCCTTTCCCCGGCCGGGGACGACGGTCCCGATTAGACGAAAGAATCTGCCGAGAGCTTTTGCGGAATCCTCGACGCGGCCGGAGGTAAGCAGAGTGCGAATCAGGGAACTGGAGAGCATAGTTGGCCGGCCGGTAGTGAGCTCGATTTGACGCGGCGGAACAATAATACATTCAAAACCGAACTTAGCTGCAAGCTTCTCAAGTGTATGGATATTGCCGCTTCTTCCATAGCCAAAATTAAAATTGACGCCTTCAACGAGAACAGAAGGGTTGATATTCTTCATCAGGAAGCGGTCTATGAAATCGTCCGGTGAGAGGTTCAGCAGCTCGTAGCTATCCTTCAGTATGATGAGGTAATCGGCCCCATTTTGCTCGAGCAGATGGGATTTTAGCGACAAAGGCGTGAGCAGGCCTGGGAAACTTTCGGGATGCAGAACGGCAAGCGGATGGGGCTCGAATGCCATTACGGCAAGACCGGGCAGATTGCGGCTTTTAACAATATCCCGGCCGATAGAAAGGATTTCCCGGTGGCCGAGATGGACGCCGTCGAAATTGCCGACGCTGAGCGCAAGGCCCGCAGGGATAGCTGCAAGCTCAGTTTTCGATTGGATTATTTTTAACCGGCCCATATTTTCGTATAAAGACTCACACTTAAAGGGGCATTTTATGCCGTTAGCACTTTTCAATCAAGCACCAGTTGCAAATGGATTATATTCGGTTATAATTCACGGGCGTTTTTAGGCTGAATAACAAAGATTCAGGAATGTCAGGACAAGGCGATGCTAAAAGGGAAAACCGGTCACATTGTGACAGAGCTTAAAGCACATGCGCCGTTTACTTTTTTCGGGGCGCTTACGGGCATCGTTCTTATGCTGGTATTCAGAAACATCAGCGAGTCGACAAGCTACAGCCTCTTTTACGTTTTCCACCCGGGACACGTGATACTAAGCGCAATAGTAACCGCTTCAATGTTCGAATTACACAACAGAAAGGCGAGCTTCCTGTTTGTGCTGCTTATAGGTTTTACCGGTTCGCTGGGTATTGCCACCGTCAGCGATTCATTGATTCCCTACGTAGGAGAGGTTTTACTGGGTATGCATGTTCATGCCCACGAGGGTGAGAGTTTCGCGCATTCGGCGCATATAGGTTTTATCGAAGGCTGGTATGTTGTTATACCGGCGGCGATACTGGGTGTGTTGATTGCGTATTTTCGGCCCAAGACGAAATTTCCACATGCCGGGCACGTTCTGCTGAGTACGTGGGCATCCTCCTTTCATATTCTTATGGCAGCGAAGGGTAATATATCCGTTACAACAGCTTTAGTAATGCTGGTATTTTTATTTATTGCGGTATGGCTGCCGTGCTGTATCAGCGACATCGTCTTTCCACTTCTTTTTGTCAAGCCGGAGCAATACAGGTAAAACCAACGGGGCGGAAGGTCCGAGCCTTCGATGAGCTTCAGGATTTATAAAGGGTATCGGCTACTGTAATCACACCGAGGATTATGGTGAGTATCGCGATGGCGAGCTTCAGCTTTTTGGTGCCGATTATCTTTACGCTTTTTGCAGAAAGCGGCACGGAAAGGACGCCACCGAGAAGTACCCAAGGCGCCAAATTCCAACTGAGGGACTCTTTCTGAAGCAGTGCATAGGCGATGACACCGACAAAGCAGGTAAGACCCTCAGCCAGTGAAGTGATTGCGACGGCGCTTCTTCCTTCGATGCCGGAGAGCAACTGTCCACCGGTTACGACGGGGCCATAACCCCCACCGCTCATCCCCTTGTTAAATGAAGCAATCAGGCCGAGAAGCGTTATCTTCCTCCAAGAGAATTTAATTTTTTTGTTGATGCAGATAAGAATAACTACGCCCATTGAAAGTACAAGGCAGCCAATGTAAAGACGCAGCCAGAATTTGGGGATGTTGACCGCGACCCAGACGGCAATGACGGTGCCGAGGACACCACAAGCGGCCAGAAGCAGGGCAACCTTCAGATGCAGCGGCACGCCTCGTTTGAAGCTTTCAACATAGCCAAGCGACCTGAGCCTTTTGATAATCAGGGATGGGTCGGTGGATTTTGGTTTGAAATTTACGTTTCCCTCGCGGTGGTGGCACAGGGCGGCCAGCAGTCCGCAGACCAACTGCGAGAGAAGAATGACGGGTACAATCTGAGTCGGGCTAAAGCCAAGGAGCAGAAATACAGGCGTAAGGGTGGTTCCGTAGCCCATGCCGAGGGTGGCGTCCATATACTCACACAAAAAGGCCAGTAAGGGGACAACGATAATCTGCCAGTGCTCTAACACAAATTTTCTCCTTTGCCAGCTTGTTTATCGGCAAGAAAGAGGGGCGAGTTTCGAAGACAATATCGGTGGTGGAATCTGCTTTTAACAGCTACACTCGAGGAAATTATAGGAAATTGGCCGGTTAAATTCAATAACGAAACACGCCACAAGCAGCTGTGCAAGAAACTAATTCGTCAAATACCGCTGCACATTAAACCAACCGAAAATATAGACAGAATGGTTCGGCGGTGCTAATATGGAGACGTGGAAATGTATCCACTCAAATTTGAGCCGATATTCAGGCACTATATGTGGGGCGGGCATAAGCTGCGTGAAGTTCTCGGCAAGCAAACGCCCGAGGGTAAACGCACGGCCGAAAGCTGGGAGCTGGCGGACCTGCCGGAGGCAAAGTCGGTAATTAAGAACGGCCCATTAGCGGGTAAGACGCTTGCAGAGGCGCTCGTCAAATACGGCAAAGAGATAATGGGACGGGATGATTATTCGGGGCCGTTTCCGCTGCTGATTAAATTCCTCGATGCTCAGGATATTCTGAGCGTTCAGGTGCACCCGGACGCCGCGGCCTGCAGGAGATTAGGCAAAGGCGATTTGAAAACCGAGTGCTGGTATATTATCAGTGCTGAGCCGGGCGCTATAATTTACAAAGGACTGAAAAAAGGAACAACGAAAGAGGAATTTGTACGGGCGATAGATAACGGCACGGTTGCAGAGCTATTAGCCAAGGTGGAGGTTAAGGCGGGGGAGTGTCATTTTTTGCCGGCGGGGACGGTGCATAGTATGGGGCCGGGAATTTTGGCGGCTGAGATACAAACGCCCTCGGACACGACGTTCCGGGTTTTCGACTGGAACAGAGTGGACGATGAGGGGCGGGGCCGGCCACTTCATATCAAAGAGGCCTTAGAGACTATCCACTTCGGGGTTTCAGAAGATGAGATTCCGGTAACTACGACGGGCAGATTAGTTGATTGTGAATATTTCAAGGTCGATAAAGAACAGCAGGAGAAAAATGTCAAGGTTAACCTTTCAAAAGGCACAATGAGGGTGCTGATAATTCTTGCCGGGAACGGGACAATAACAGGGGCTGAGAGTGAAGCGGTTGAGTTTAATAAAGGAAATACCGTACTCATACCGGCGGCATTCGAAGGGGCAATGCGGTTTGATACAGATACTGAATATCTTGTGGTTCGTTTATAGTTCGGGGTTTGGGGGCAGGCGGGGAATTTTGTGCATGTAAGAAGAGTTTAACTCTGCCTTAACCAGCGGAAGATTTCGCGCAACGAAGGGCGCTTCCCATACATTAAGATGCCGGTTCGAAAGACCTTGGCTGCCAGCCACATCGTTACAAGTACCGCTGCGAGCAACAACATTATCGAGGCGAGAATTTCAAGCGTCCAAATATCAGACCCAGCGGAAAGCCGCAGAATCATAACCAACGGTGTTACAGGCGGTATGAACGAAAGCACCCTTGCAAAAAGCCCGGATGGGCTTTGAACGAGTTTAAACCAGGACATCAGCGGAACTATAAAGACTAGGACAATGGGCATCATCAGGCTTTGAGTTTCTTTTAGAGTGTTACAAATCGAGCCTATGCCGGCCAGTATCGAGCTGAACAACAGGAAACCAAGTACGTAATAAAGAAGAAAATAGAACAGCAGCCCGGCGGTAACATCTATATCAAGTCCTTGCCAAAGCGCGGTGCCATAGGCGGCAACAGACCACAAGCTTACAACAGTCAACCCGATTCCAGCCAATCCGAGAATCTTACCAGCCATAAGTTGAAATGGGTTTACGGCTGAAAGCAGCATCTCAATAATCCTGGAATTTTTCTCCTCGATTACACTGCTTAGCATTTGTGGGCCTATACTCATGATTCCCATATACATCAAGAACATAAAGAAGAACGGAACCATCATCCGTGTCATTCTCTCAGCTTCGCTTTGCGAGCGCTGCTGTCCTTCGCTGGAGCCGACTTCAAGACGTTCGATGGGGACACTGCGAATCTCGGCAAGCAATTCCGGCGAGAAATTTCTTAATCTGCACCTCTGGTCTACGACAAGACCGTTGATAATCTTTTCAACGGTCCAGAACGCATCAAGATTGGTCGGTTTTGGCTTGTGTGTATAAAAATACACCTTGCCCGGCCCCTCAAGAATGTCTTTGTCAATAACAACATATGCATCTATTTCACCCGAACGTAAGCTGTCTTTCCCCTGCTCCTGTACCGCCTGCCGGTTTTGGTTATCCTCCAATGCTTTAAACCTGATTTGTCGATTCGGGTGTGAGTCATTATGCTTTTCAAAACCACTTTCTATCTGACTTGAGAGGTTATCCGAGAGGTCAGTTACAGCGATGTCAACAGGAGGACGCGGGCCACCTTCACTGCGTGAGACCATATTTGCAAAGAAGATTATGCCGACAGTTATGGCCGGTGCAAACAACAAGCTTATAAGAAACGTCTTGGTTTTGACGGTATCAATGTATTCGCGCTGAGCAATCCTAAGAATCTTGGACATTGCTCGCTCCAACCAGGTTAACAAAGATTTCATGCAGTGAAGGCACTTTTATCTCAAAAGTCCGTATGCTTACCCGGTCCACCAGAGCCCGCAGCAATTGCTGGGAGTCGCTGTCCTCTGAGAGACTTATCTCCAGCCGAGTTCCTTGCAATTGAACTTTTGTTACCATAGGAAGCTCCTCTATAAAAGTTGTGTCACCTTCAAGCTCGACGCTGACCACGCCGGAGCTCTGCTGCGAGCGAATCCGGTTCAACTGGCCATCCAGGATAACTTTGCCCTTGTTTATCAGGAGAATGGAATCACAAAGCTTCTCAGCCTCGTGCATCACATGAGTGGAAAAGATAACGGTCTTTCCCTCATCGCGCATTCGGTCAATGATGTCCTTGAGCAATTCCTGATTCAAAGGGTCGAGTCCCGAAAACGGCTCGTCAAGAATCAAAAGCTCTGGCTCGTTGATTACCGTAACCGCGAATTGCAGCTTTTGATGCATTCCCCTTGATAGCTCCTCCACCTTTTTATCCGCCCAATCACCAAGCTGGACACGGTCCAGCCACTTCGGAATCCGACGGGCAAGCTGGTCAGCGGTCAGGTCCTTTATTGCGCCAAAATATGCCAGTATTTTCCTGACCGTCATCTTCCGATAGAGACCCCGTTCCTCAGGCATATAGCCAATCCGACTCCTGACCTGCTCAATTGAACCGTTCCCAAATATGCTAATGTTGCCGCTATCGGGCCTGATGATATTCATAATCATTCGAAGGGTCGTGGTTTTTCCGGCGCCGTTAGGCCCAAGAAAGCCGTATACGCTCGCGGTAGGAACCTGCACACTTAAGCTATCAACAGCATGGACTTCGCCAAAGGATTTACTTACATTATCAAGAACTAAAGCATTCATAATTTGATGCGCCAAGAATATTAACGGTTGCTGTCCTATTATACGGGTTGCTGAAAGTCCGTCAACAAAGCTGCCGGGACATTGTTCACTTTGGTAAGATATCAGATAGTTAAATAATAGCCGTGCGAATGGGAACCACCAGGATAAATCTTAGTTGTTCGGATTTGGGCCGCGGATTGCGCCGCGGAGACCTTCCATTTTCAGAAAGCCTTTTTTCCAGACGATGACGGCTGAGACAAAGAAAACGAGACAATAAACAACAGCAGCATACCTCGTTCTTATCTGGCTCATAACGACGCCGATTGCGGCGTAAAGCCCTGCAAGCAGATATGAGATGGCCACTGTTTTCTTCAGTGGTATGCCTCTATCTATCATCTGGTCGTAAATATGGCCGCGGTCGGAGACAAAAAGCGGCCTTTTATTCAGAAATCTTCTGACAAGCGCCACGGCGGTATCGAGAATCGGCAGACCAAAGACAACTATCGAGGCCATCCACCACCTGGGGGTCCGCTCGGCAAAGAGAATCATCAACGCAGCGACGGTAAAACCAAGGAGCATACTGCCAGCATCTCCCATAAAGATTTTTGCGGGGTACCGATTGAAAGGCAAAAAGCCGCAGACGCCGCCGACGAGCGCCAGACAAATAATAATTCTGACCGGGTCGCCTACGTCACTAAAGCCCCAGGTCGCCAGATGGACGGCAAGAAGCAACATCGCGATGGTGATAACGGCGGTAACGCCTGCACACAGGCCGTCAAGGCCATCCAACAGATTCAAGGAATTGGTCGCGCCAAGGACAAAGAATATTACGATTGGAATTCCCAAGGCGGTCTCGAGAGTGGCAGATATATCGAGGCCAAAAAAGGCCGAAAATGCATGAAGAGAAGGCCTGACGCCTACGAAGAGAAGCAGAAGCGCAGCGATAGTCTGGCCGGTAATTTTGTAGAGAGGCTTCATTTCAAAAATATCATCGACCAAACCGATGAAGCAGGCGATTGCCGCACCGGCCAAGACACCCAACAATAACCTGAACATATAAGGAAAATTAACTCCCCGACAGAAAATATAGATGCCGGCCATAAGCCCCACAGTGAAGCCTATAAGCATGCCAACACCACCCAGATATGCTATTGGCTCCTTGTGTGTCTTTACCAGTTTGTCTGGTCGGTCAACAAGTCCGAACTTCACAGCTATCATTTTGCACAGGTAAGTAGCCGCCAAAGTACAAAAAAAAGAGGCGGCCAGGACCGGCCAGAACCGGAGTACCCAGCCTATCGGGCGATTCGGACCTATCAGATGATCAAGAAACATTGTTACGTCCTAATTACAGAGACGTTCAGACCCAGACTTCACCATCGTAGCGCAGCATAATCAAGCCATCAGTAAAGCCATCGAACTTGATATTAGTTTTCCTGCCAAGCAAGTGCTGGAGTATCCACTTCGGGAAGTTTGCCCCTGCTTTTATTGACAGCGGCGCGCCGCCGCCGAATCTTGGATTCATTTCTATGAATTTAATTTTTCGTTGTCTATCGAGAAACAATTGTATAGTTACGACACCGGGACCAGCACCAATCAACTCGACGAGTCTCGTAGCCTGCGCCATAATGCGGGGATTTTTTACAACCTGTCCCTTGCTGACTTCTCCACCTCTTACTTCGATACGTTTTCTGGGGACAATGCAGCGGGCCTTCATATCAAAGTCAACAAAGACATCACAGGTATATTCCGTGCCGGGGATGAATTCCTGGACAATACAGTTGGGAACCTTTTTAGAGTAGAACTCCAGCTCCCTTCGGTTTTTGACAACGGCATTACCCCTGCTGGCATATCCGTCCCAGGGTTTGAGAAAACAAGGGAATTTCAGTTTTTTGGCGGCCATGGCGGTGCGGACACTCATAGTGAGCGGGGTTTCAAAACCGTTTTTGCGAAGGAAGCGAAAGGTTTTTCTCTTGTCCTGGCAGATTTCAACAACGTGCGTGCCAGAGACCAGAACGTAACAGCCGCGGTTGGCGAATTTCTGTTTGCTTTGTGCCAGTACCTTGAGGTCCAAATCGACGGTAGGTACGAGCAAATCGACGTGGTTTGCGCTTACGATTCGGAGCAGCTGTTTGATGTAATCGCAGTGCTGAGTCGGCTTTACGATAAAAGCTTTATCGCATAGCTGCAGGGCCGGACTAAGCCAGTTGACATCGGTTCCTATAAACGTCGCATTTATTTTAATTTGCTTAGCAGCTGCACGAAAACATTTCAGCAACGAAACCCGCCTGCCGATGCAGGTGAAAAGGACATTGAGATTTTCGTGCGGTCGAGAGCCACGTTTGGTCATATTATTTCCCGCGTAACAAAGAACAATAACAAAAATGAAAGTTTAACATAATACGTTAAACTTTTCCAGTAAAAAGAGTCCCTGTCCGGTCCGGTAAACAGTCTAAAAGGGCCTGCGTATATATGTTGACAATTCAATATAAATACATAAACTAAGCGTCCGGATGGCTTAGATTTAATAATCGGCCAGTATTGTCGGCCATTTTCCAAAAATTACCAATTGCAGCAAAGGCTCATAAAACCTGCAGGAACAAAGATTATAACAGACAGGATTATCGGACAGGCAAAATAAGAAAAACCGAGTCAATCGCGCGACGGTCGTGTGAGTAAAGAAAGCCAGCGGTTTGTTACAGGTAAAAGCTGTGAAGAGATGGGATAAACGAATCAAAGACAAAGAGGTAACAGTAGGCATACTCGGTCTGGGTTACGTAGGTCTGCCTCTGGCCAGGGAATTCGCCGGTGCAGGTATCAAGGTTGTGGGTTTTGACGTTGATGAGGTAAAGGTGCAGGCTCTGAACGCCGGCCGCAGCATTATAAAGGGAGTCCTGGATTCAGAGATAAGAACACTCTTGAAGAAGGGGCTATTCAAAGCAACATTGCAGATGGGACTACTGAAGAGAGTTGATGCTATCCTTATCTGTGTGCCGACACCACTGACAAAGTACCGCGAGCCGGATATGCAGTTCGTTGTCAGCAGCTGCCAGGTCATTGCCAAGCACCTTCGGAAAGGGCAACTGGTGGTTCTGGAAAGCACGAGTTATCCGGGCACTACTCGGGAAGTGATGGTTCCGATTCTGGAACAAAGCGGATTAAAGGCAGGTCAAGATTTTCATGTTGCATACTCGCCGGAGCGTGAGGACCCGGGTAATAAGGAATACAGAACGAGGAGCATTCCGAAGATAGTGGGCGGGCTTACGAGCAAGTGCCTGAAAAGGGCCTGCGCTCTGTATGAGGCGGTGATTGTCGAAGTTGTTCCGGTCTCAAGCTGTGAAGCAGCGGAGGCGGCCAAGATAGTCGAGAACGTTTACCGGTGCGTGAATATAGCAATGGTCAACGAGCTGAAGATATTGTTCGACAGAATGGGCATCGACATCTGGGAGGTCATCAGGGCGGCAAGTACGAAGCCGTTCGGCTATCAGCCGTTTTATCCAGGCCCGGGTTTGGGCGGCCACTGCATACCGATTGACCCGTTTTACCTGACGTGGAAAGCGCGTCAGTATAATCTGCCGACCCGCTTTATCGAGCTGGCAGGAGAAATAAATACGCAGATGCCGCATTATGTTGTCTCAAAGACGATGGAAGCGCTGAATCAACGCGGCAAGAGTCTGAAAGGCTCAAAGATACTTATCCTGGGGCTGGCATATAAGAAGGACGTAGACGATGTCCGTGAGTCGCCTTCAATCGAGTTGATAGAATTATTAAGGGACAAAGGTGCCAAAGTTGATTACAATGACCCTTATATCAGGCAAACTCACAAGCAACGAGAGCACAATCTGCGGATGCGAAGTAAAAGCCTCTCGGTAAAGATGCTTTCGGAATATGATGCAGTTCTGATTTCCACGGACCACAGCAGTTATGACTATGACTGGATTGTCAGGAATTCAAAACTTGTGATTGACACGCGAAACGCGACTGCGCAAGTACGCAGCGGCGGTCGGAAGATTGTAAAGGCGTGATTCATATCTCGCAGTTGGAAGGTTGATTAATGGAAGTTCCCTTTTTAGATTTGAAGGCACAATACGCAACCATTAAAGACGAGATTATACGGGCTATAAACGATGTATGTGAAAGCCAGATGTTTTGTCTCGGCCCGGCGGTTTCAGAATTTGAAGAGAAAATCGTATCATACTGCGACAGTAAGTTTGCAATCGGGGTTTCAAGCGGCTCGGATGCATTGCTTGTCAGCCTGATGGCGTTGGAGATAAAACCAGGAGATGAAGTTATAACCACCCCCTTTACCTTTTTCGCAACGGCCGGTGCCATTGCCCGGTTAGGAGCAAAGCCGGTCTTTGTGGATGTATCGGCCGAGTCTTACAACATCGACGTAAATCATATCGAAGAAAAAATAAACGATAAGAGCAAGGCCATCATACCCGTACATTTATACGGTCAGCCTGCTCAAATGAAACCTATAATGAAAATCGCCCACAAGTATAAACTGGCTGTTATCGAAGACGCAGCACAGGCGATAGGAGCAACGCAGGACGGGCAAAAAAGCGGCAACTTCGGCGACTGCGGCTGTTTTTCTTTTTATCCATCGAAAAACCTAAGCGCATTCGGTGACGGCGGCCTGGTAACGACAAACAGCAGAACAATTGCAGATAAAGTCAGAGTCCTCCGTGAACACGGACAGAGTGCGCGGTACTATTACGAAACAATCGGAGGTAACTTCCGCCTCGATGGAATCCAAGGCGCAGTTTTAACGGTAAAACTCAAATATCTCGATAAATGGAACGAGAAACGAAGACAGAGCGCGGCGTTATACGACGAGTTGCTGGTGAATCTGCCGGTAAAAAGGCCAAAGATAGAAACAAATAACGTCAGCACATATCATCAGTACACAATCCGTGCGCCGCGCAGAGACGATTTGCAGAAATATCTGAAGGAGCACGGGATAGGCTCAATGATTTACTATCCGGTTCCGTTACATTTGCAGAAGTGCTTTAGTTCTCTTGGCTATCGGCAGGGAGATTTACCCATCAGCGAGAAATTGTGCAAAGAGGTAATTTCACTACCAATTTATCCTGAGCTGACGGAAGAGCAAATTGAATATGTTGCCGAGCAAATAAAAAGCTTCTATCAATAAATGTGGAGCAGTGGTTCACGTTTGGGACGTTTCAGAAGGTATGCTGAAAGAAAGTGAAAATCCTCCTATCAGCTGGCCCGACGGGAAAGTAATTGCCGAGTTTACGGGCAGGTGGTGGGTAGCACATACGCGGAGCCGAAACGAAAAGGCACTGGCGTGGGATAATCTGCATAAGAATATCAGCTACTTTCTTCCTATGAGCTGGAAGGTCCGGCGCAGCCGGGGCAGGACGACGCGGTCTTTGCTGCCCTTATTCAGTGGATATTTATTTTTTTGCGGAGAAGAAACGGACCGTCTCGAAGTGCTGCGAACGAACCGTGCAGCCAATGTGCTGGCTGTTAAAAACCAGGCCAAATTAGTTAACGAACTTTCGCAGATTGAGGTGGCGATTCGCGCGGGTGTTCCATTAAGGCCGCACAAATACCTCAAAACCGGGCAGCGATGCCGTGTCATAGGCGGTCCTCTGGCGGATTTGCAGGGGATAATAATAACAACACGAACCGATACTCGATTAGTGCTGCAGATAGATATGCTGGGACAGGCAACGAGCGTCGAGATGGATATTGACCTGATTGAGCCGATAGAGTAATAACGCTGCCGGCGCAGGGGCAGTTGAAAATGCGTTAAGAAAACAAATTCGAAGGGGCATTGCCATGCAAATATTAATCAAAGTAATCGGCCTACTAATAGTTCTGGAAGGAATACTGTTTCTTCTCAAGCCCGAATTTTTGAGGAAGCTGGCGGGATTTTTTAGTCGGGGCAAACGAGCATACATAGGTGCCGATTTAAGAATCGTGCTTGGAATTGTTTTTCTGCTTGCCGCTTCACAGTGCCGAATTGTCTGGGTAATAATAGCTTTTGGACTTTTGTTTCTACTTTCGGGGATTGCAATGCTGACAATCAAGCTTGAGAAACTGAAAGCAATGATAAACTGGTGGCAGCAGAAATCGGGAGTATTCCTTCGGATAGTGGCTGTGGTTGCTGCGGTTATCGGCTTAGTTATCCTTTATTCGGCCTAAGAGAAAAACAGGCAAATGGAGCAAAAAGGCTTTATAAAGATTGGGGATGGGCCTGTTGGGGGGTATGTTATCGTCCTTTTATGTGCGATGCTACTTTACACAGCAACGTGTGCGCCCGGCCCTGTGTGGCAGGACAGCGGGATGATACAGTATCGGGCCTGGCACAACGATATTGAAGGCAGACTTGGGCTGGCCCTGTCGCATCCGCTTTTTTATATAATCGCAATCGGTGCCAAATACATTCCAGCAGGGGAATTCGGGTACAGGGTCAATCTGGTCTCTGCTTTGTTCGGGGCAGTGGCGGTGGCGAATTTATTTCTGCTTCTGCGGCTGTGGCTTGGTAATACCTTATCCGCATTGATAGGTGCAGTGAGTCTGGCGTTGTCGCATACTTTCTGGCGACATGCGACAATTCCGGAGACTTATAATCTTTACACGGCATTGTTATTGTTAGAACTTACCGTTGTTTTACTATACAGCAAAACCAGGTTACCAAGATATCTGTACCTGTTAGGGCTGCTTAATGGTCTGGCCATAGCCAACCATATGCTGGGGGTTATTGGCCTGGTCTGTTATGGGATATTTCTGGTAACACTATTAACAAAAAGAGAGATTAGACCGGGACAAGTTGGGATTATTATTCTGCTCTGGATTGCGGGGGCTCTGCCGTTTGAATACCTGATTATAAAGAACATCGCTCAAACAGGAGACTTAGCGGGAACATTTAGCTCGGCATTCTTTGGAGAAGGATACAAAGCGGCAGTTATTAACACAACCATATCAGCGAAAATTATAAAAGAGAACATAATGTGGATATTACTTAACTTCCCGAGTCCCAACATTGTGCTTTTCTTTTTCGGAGTCTACAGTCTTCGCAGGCTATCGCCGGGACGGGCCTTTGCGAATATCATCACGGCCTTGGTAATATTGTTCTTTGTGTTTGCTTTCCGCTACACAATCGTTGACAGATATGCCTTTTTCATACCTTTCTACTGCCTGGTTTCGTTGCTAATGGGTGCGGGATTTGAGATGTTCGTAAGGCGGCCGAATCGCAGGACGATTGCGTACCTGGTAGTGGTATGCACTTTACTGCCGATTCCCGCCTATATAGCTGCTCCGAGGATTGCCGGCAGACTCGGAATTCGAAGCGGAATCCGTCAGATACCTTATCGCAACGAGTACAAATACTTTCTGCAGCCTTGGCGAATAGGGTACCACGGGCCACAGAGATTTACGGACGCGGTTTTTAGTGTCGTGGAGCCAAACAGTATAGTCCTGGCTGATGCCACTACCGTTTTTCCATTATTATACGGCCAGGAAGTAAAGGGCAACCGTCCTGATGTCAAGATAATATCAAATCATGTAAGTAGTGACAATTCGCCCGCAGTTGAGGACGGGACTATCGAACACCTGCTAACAAAGCGGAATATCTATGTAGTCTCACTAATGGCAGGATACTGTCCGAGCTTTGTGCTTGAGCGATACAGCTTTGTCCCGGCAGGTGTTATCTGGCGCGTAGTGAAAAAAGAGTCGCATTAGATTCCGATATACACACCAGATTCAATTCAGAGAATTCACACGTGTATGGCAGTGAGATAATTATTAAACTACCCATAAAAACAGCAAAATCAGCGTTGCAGGCGTGGAACAAATGAAAAATTTTGCTTTGATAAGCAGTGTAATTCTGGTATAATATAGCCAAAAGAAATTACCATAAGGGAGTCAGGGTGATTTGTTAAAAGGTAGCACTATATATAGAGGAGTGTGGGGGTCCGTTTTCTGTCTTCTTTTCTTTACCGGTGTAGTATATGGTTTAGCTGAATCAACAGCCGCAGACGGCTCAAATGCACAAGCTGTATGGGCTCTGGGGGAAATCGGTGAAGACGTAAACGTCGGGCTTCTTTCAAGCGGTAACACTCGGGAAAGCCATGAGGCCTTTTACGATAAAGACTCTAACGGCCTTCCTGTTGGTGATACCCATGTATTTCGTTATGACTTCACCGGTGATGGTCTCTATACGACCAATCACGAAACCTGGGTAGCCGGCATTATCGCCAGTAGGGGTGGTCTTGCATATCCCGACGACATCGGCGTCGCACCAGGCAGCAACATCCATAGTGCTCGGGTAATAGGCGATAACGGCTTCGTTTTTATCAGCTGCATGGAGGATGCTCTTGATGAGTTAGTGCTGAATCAGGGCTGCCGGGCAATCATTACCGGCTTTCAGGTTTATGTTGCCGCGAACGGCCAGAGCGAATTGACCCTGATGTACGATTATTACGCTTACGAACACAATGTGGTTTTTACCAATGGTGCCGGCAATTCAGAAACAGAGATTACAGTATTCGGCGACTGCTATAACGGAATAACGACCGGTGGTCTGGCGGTAACCGACCCGGATGTGTACCGCAAGGTCGGCTTGGCAAGCAATCCCGGGCCGACGCTCGACGGCAGGCGTAAACCCGAACTGGTTGCCCCTTCGCAGAACCAGACGATTCCCAGCGGCGGCAGCGATAACTCCTGGTATACGATTACATCGGACAATGGGGCAACAAGTTTTTCCACGCCACACACAACCGGCACGGCGGCGCTTCTTTTAGGCTTGGCCGACGATACCAATGAGCCAAACGACGGTCAAAACGAAGTTGTCAAGGCAGTGATGGTTAATTCAGCCTTTCCAAATATCCTCGATAAGGCAGGCGAGTCTACCAATCCGGCGGACCCGAACAACGTATGGCATTCGGAGCGAGGTTATGGGCGAATCGATGCCCTGCGGGCATACGAGCTGCTTGCCGCAGACAGAGTGTACAAAGACACACCGGTCGGAGCGGAAAAGGGCTGGGCATACGAGACAATGACGGCAGGTGAACAGGAAGATATTTATCTGCTCAGTGGAAGTAAAAATCATCGGCTGGTACTGACAGTAACATGGAACCGAAAGGTCAGGAAGACGGCATCAAGCTATAATGACGAAAATTCCCCAAAATTTAATATTGACCTGAGCATCGTGAAAATACCCGAAGGCCTGAAGCTATTCGAAGAAACGAATACGCTGGACAATCTGGAAAGGATAGATATTGTCCTGCCCGAAGACAGCAATTACGAGGTTCATCTGAAAAACACCACGACCAAGACTAACCGGTCCTACGCAATGGCTTTTGAACTGCTGCCGCCACTGTTCGGGTATATAAACCTGGATTACATTGTCGGCTTCGGCGATTTGGCATTTTTGACGGAACACTGGCTCGAACAGGGCCCGGAACTCGAGGCTGACCTGTGGCCGGACGGTCAACTGGATATGAGAGACTTTTCTGTTTTTGGCACTCGCTGGATGATAACCGACTACAGATATTATTCGGGGCAGTAAAATCGCTACTCTATGAAAAAATATCTTTAACGAACATACCCCAATGATTTTAATTGTCTCAACGTATCCGCATCCAGTTCCTGTTCCTGGGGCTTCTCGAGAGAATAAAGCTTCTTTAATCTCTCTGCCGCCTTGTGATACTCAGTTAGGATCTTCCTTGCTTCGCCCATTTCCGCTTCAGAGAAGTGCGCGATGTTAAACCTTTCGGCCGGGTCTTCGGTTAAATCATAAAACTCCTGCCGGCCTGAAAACAAAGAAAGAATATATTTAAATCCCTTAAAAAATACCGCTTCTTTCTCTTCATAGTACCGCAGTCCTGTACACACTATCGGAACTGCGTCGCTGGACTCCGATGAGTCTGACCAGGTCGGTACCAGAGAACTATACGACATATCATCCTGCTTATACTCAATCCCGCACAATTCCAGCACTGTCGGCATTATTCGCTCGACTGAAACCATTTGCGGGACCGTGGTTTTTAACGAAGGGGCCGGGAGTTTGATTATCAAGGGGACCCATAACAGCTCATTATACAGCGTGTGGCCATGATCAAAACCGTTATGCTCCCAAAACTCCTCTCCATGGTCACTGGTTAATATAATAAGCGTGTCATCATATAAGTTCAGTTTCTTGAGGTGGTCCAGAAGTAACCCTACATTCCTGTCCACATAAAGCACTTCACTATCATAGAGGGTTCTTACCCATTCTCTCTGCTCTCCATTCAGATTCAGAGTACCTCCACGAACCGAGGCAATGGCACCGTCCGCGCCAAAACTCTCTGCCAT
>CAYZTY010000024.1:0-26205 GCA_964481525.1 uncultured Pirellulales bacterium | reverse complement strand
CGGTTATCGAGGGGGTTATTGTTTATATGGTCGATTACCATTCCTTTCGGAGCGCTTAGTATTACGGAATGCATCATTACGCACTTTTGTTTTCTTTTGCCGTCCCTGTATATTGTGACCGCTCGCCTGGCGTAGTAGCCGTTCTGGTTACACATAGCGTACCACTTGTGCCGATTCAGTTCATCGAAACGCTGGGGGTCAACGATAGCGAACCGGCCCTGCGTAAGCGGGATTCTTCTAAAGGCATACCCGAATCGGATTTTGCGATATAAAAGCAGCAGCCAAATACCAGCCTGGTAAACAAACTCCGGCAGGAATATCCTTACCCTGACCTCTCGCACTAATTCTCCCCGAAAGCAAGCCACAGAGCACACCGAGAACACAGAGACAATTATGTTATTCTGAGTTCTCAACTGGCGAGGCACGGGTCACGAGCGACGCGCGATGGTTTTTTCGCCAAAGGCGAAAAAACTCGCCCTCCACTATTGGCTCAACCTGCGCATTTCGTGCGAAATTTGGGGAATTTTTTGAGGGTCAGCTTGGGCTAAGTGCTTGTATAGAAGTGACTAAAAAAATTTTATTTTTTCACCCTCTTGACGCGCAGACCCCTGCGCGTTTTGTTCTATGTAGACCAATTCGCTCGGGATTAGCTCCTTCGACTCCGCTCAGGACCTCCGCTTCGCTTCGGCCTGCGCGTTTTGTGCTATGTAGACAAATCCCCTCCTTAAAAATTCTGTAAAAACGAATGCGCCACAGAGTCCACCGAGAACACAGAGAAATGGTAAATAATCAATAAAAATGGCCAGCTGGTACCTACAGGGCAGGCTGCCGGAGGCCGCAATTGGTTCGACAAGCTCACCACAGGGAGGAAACAAATGATAGCACGCTGGAAGAAGTGCAAATAAAACAGTATCCGAACCGCAGGCAGCACAATGGAAGGTTCAAATAATCAATCAATACCTGTTCTGTGAGTATGGTAGAATACTCTGTTCTACAACCCAAATTACACTATTCGCAAACTACTAATTGCCAATTTCCGTTTATACTTGTTTTTCTTTGCAAAAAAGGCAATAATATACATTATAACAACATAAAAATCGGGATGTGTGTTATGCTCCAAGATTTCATATTTAGCGGAAGTAAGTCAAGAATTGTATAATCCTAATATGAATAATTTGGCACTAGTTGTATGTGAGGAGGTTCCCCTATGATTAGGGTAGCCGTCGCTAAAAGTGTTCTGCGCTGGGTGTTGGATCGCTCCGAACTCTCAGAGGACGACCTTCAACACAAGTTCCCAAAAATCCGACAGTGGTTCACCGGCGATAGCCAACCTACATTGCGCCAATTAGAATCCCTGGCAAAGGCAACACATACTCCGCCTGGATTCTTTTTTCTCGAGAAACCACCAGAAGATCGCTTGCCTATACCTCACTTCAGAACATTCGGCAAAGCGAGTCTGAAACGGACAAGCCCAGATCTTCTTGAGACTATTCAGATAATGCAGCGACGTCAGTTTTGGATGCATGATTTCTTGATTGAGCAAGGTCAAGATCGACTACCATATGTGAAGTCCGCGCTACCGGACGAGACACCCGACTTTGTGGCAAATCGTATTCGGCATACATTAGGTTTCGACGAAGTATGGGCTGCGGGAAAACGAACATGGGCTGAGGCTTTGCGTGCTCTCCGCGAAGCCATGGAAGATGCTGGGATCCTTGTTGTTGTTAATGGAATAGTCGGAAATAACACACATCGAAAACTTAACCCAGAAGAATTTCGTGGATTTGTTCTTGTTGATGGGTACGCTCCCCTTGTGTTTGTCAATGGCGCTGACGGCAAGGCTGCGCAAATGTTTACATTGGCTCATGAACTGGCGCATGTGTTCTTTGGAAGTAGTGCTGCATTCGATCTACGTGAAATGCAACCAGCAAATGAACCTACAGAACAGATATGCAATCGGGTAGCTGCAGAGTTTCTAATTCCAGAACGAGAGTTACGTCGAATATGGGATTCTATCAAAGATAGTGCAGAACCATTTCAAGTAATTGCTCGTCATTTCAAAGTCAGTGCGCTTGTGGCGGCCCGCAGGACCTTAGACATGGAACTTATTAATAAAAAAGATTTCTTAAAATTCTATCGCGATTACCTTAAAGATGAACGCCGTACTGCTAACCGAGGCTCGAAACGTGCTGACTTTTATGCCACTCAAAATTTACGTATAAGCAAAAGATTTGCTTCAACATTGATTCGAGCAGTTAAGGAAGGTAAGGCACTTTATTCCGAAGCCTATCGACTGACAGGATTGCATGGAAAGACGTTTGATCAATACGCAGCTTCTCTTGGGTTTGGTGGGGCGTAGTTATGGATGATGTTATATATGTTTTAGATGCCAATGTATTTATAGAAGCTGCACGCCGCTATTATGCGTTCGACATAGCTCCTCCATTTTGGGAAAGGTTAGTCCATTATGCATCGAATGGTAGAGTTCAGAGTATAGATAGGATCAAGGAAGAATTGGAGCGAGGTAAGGATGAACTCGCGACATGGGCAAGAGATAACTTCAGTGATGCTTTTGCTTCGACTAACGAAGAAAATGTCATAGAATCTTACACGGAAATAATGAGGTGGGTACAAGACCAGAGTCAGTTTTCAGATGCAGCAAAAGCAGATTTCGCCACTAGCGCGGATGGTTGGCTTGTGGCTTATGCTAGGTCCAATGGGTGTATCGTTGTGACACATGAACTACCAGCAACTGATGTAAAAAAAAGAGTTCCGATCCCAAATATTTGTGATGTATTTGATGTAAGTTATATTGATACTTTCAAAATGCTGCGAGAACTGGGTGTACGCTTTTCGTAGTTGGCTTTTCCCTGCTGCCTGCGGTTCGGAATCCATTTTGTGCACGCTTTCAGCGTGCTATCATTTGTTTCCTCCCTGTGGTGAGCTTGTCGAACCAATTGCGGCCTTCGGTATTAACAACTTAGAGTTTGGTGCGGTGGCGGCCTCCGGCAGCAGCTATTTACCCAACGATTATTTTTTATACAAACACATTAGATTCACGTAGTCCATCCGAATTCATTCTAATGTTAAAAAAAACTTCTTAAAAAACTCTGAATTTATAACCTATTTGGACATTCGCCGAATTCTTTAAGCAGTTCCTTTACTTTATTTTCATCTCTTGAACGCCAAGTTTCATCTGTATATCTACTCATCTGTGCGAAAACAGAAGATAAAAATTCATGATATTCGCATGTTAGAACTCGATCAGATGGCACGTCATTCTTGTGAGTATCACCAAAATCAGTTTTCCAAGCCCCTTTCTCCCAACCTCTTGGCGTAAGATGGTATTCAGTCCATTCATGACTTGCAGACATAATTATCTCCCCTATATTTTCTAATATTATTTTTATGACGTCACGATAGTGATATCAATCGTACGTCATTTTATACAAATATTTAAACAATTTTTTCAATTCTAAAATCAGCATAAACATCTTTTTTCTCTTTCTCGGCATCCAAAGTTGCATATACTGTTATACTTCTTTTTATTGTTTTAGTAATTTCTTTAGGTTGTACATTAGTGAATCTTTCCAAATTCACTGGAGAACTTATGTCAACCTTTTCAGGTTGGACGACGGCTCTAGTTTGCATGAGACTTTCAAAGCCATATTGACTCGCGACAATATCCAGTTCAATTTCAACAAAAATCTGAACTAGGTATCTATCTTTCGGTATTTCTTCTCTATAGCTTGGAGCGCCTCCGATGACATTAGTGATTTTTGTTGGTCTAACAGAAAGGATTCTTTCTATGGTACCATAATCAATACGTTCTTCTATAGGCACAAGAAAACCACTAAGCATCCAATCAGTAATTTCTAAAGGTTCCCTTTTTACGAATTCTATGATTTCAGATTTATGACTTAAAATATACTCCTTCAACCGTAAATTTTTCCTCTCGATATAAGCTGCCAACTCACTGTCAAGTAAAGATTTTAGTTTTTCAACAATGTCTATTTCGCTTATAAATTCAACGGCTACTCTATATTTACTAAATCTAATTTCAGACTGCTTTACCGCGGCATCGTTGCTAATCACAAGTACTCTAGCTTTAGAAAAATTCTCTTTTGCATGTTTTGCATAGCTTTCTAAAATAACCACATCACATAGTCCTTTATCTCCTTCTTCAAAAGGAGGAATTTTTTCTACTGCTTCTTTAAGGACTTGCGATAAAGGTGCGTCCCAGTTCCGAATAATATCAAAGCCTGCATTTTTTATTTTTTGTGTTAGTATTTCGAAAAGTTCATTTTTCTCTGGCAGGTTAATTTCATTTTGTTCAATATCAGTTACTTGGACTCTGTATTCTTTTAATAATTTTATCGACGAAAATATTTTTTGCCGGTTAGCACTTAATACTTTAAATACATGTTCGCACCATTCCTGAAGAACAAGTTCAGATATACACACACTTATACCATATTTGTTTGTAATGGACAGTAGCTCGCTGATCCATCTTTCATTTAGCAAAAGCCCTCCCGAGCGCAGCACATTCGTATCCATATAAATTGCATAAGGGAGATGTTTCCATACATGATTAGCCATGTGTATTTTTACCCCTATTTATGTAACATAATAAATTTGGAAGAGCTGCACAGTATTTCTTTCCTTCAATATAATTTACACAACCTGAAATATCAACAATTTCCTCGCCACAAAAAAAAGGCGCGACCGCAATTTACCTGCCTAAGCCAGCCACGCCTTCAATATATGTATTAACTATCGAGTCACGAGACACGAGCCCCGAGCGACTATTTCAGCACCGCCTGTGCCGCTGCCAGTCTCGCAATCGGAACTCTGAACGGCGAGCAGGAAACATAGTCCATCCCGACCCGATGGCAGAACTCCACGCTGGCTGGGTCGCCGCCGTGTTCGCCGCAGATGCCAACTTCCAAATTCTTACGAGTCTTTCGGCCGCGCTCGATACCAATTTTTATCAGCTCGCCGATACCGTCCTGGTCGATGCTCTGGAACGGGTCCTGCGGCAGAATGCCTTTGTTTAAATAGTCCGGCAGGAAACCGCCGATATCGTCGCGCGAGAAGCCGAAGCCCATCTGCGTAAGGTCGTTTGTTCCGTACGAGAAGAACTCGGCCTGCTCGGCAATCCTGTTCGCAACCAGGGCCGCTCGCGGAATCTCTATCATAGTGCCAAGTTTGTGCCTGATTTTCTTTAGCTTATATTTGCCAAGCACCTGCTTGTAGACTTCTCTGGCAATATCCAACTGCAAGGCCAGCTCTTTCATATCGCAGACAACTGGTATCATTATCTCCGGATAAGGCTTCTTTCCTTTCTTTACAAGCTCTGCCGCCGCCTCGAATACCGCCCGTATCTGCATCCTGCTTATCTCAGGATACGTAACGCCTAAGCGCACACCGCGGTGGCCCATCATCGGGTTGGATTCGTGCAGCGCCTCTGCCCGTTTGGCAAGCTCATCCAAGGTTATGTTCAATTCTGTTGCCAGGTGTTCTAAGCTGGCCTTTTCACGCGGCACAAACTCGTGCAACGGCGGGTCGAGCAGGCGAATTACAACCGGCATATTATCCATCGCCGCGAGCGTTCCTTTGATATCCTTTTTCACGTACTTGAACAATTCGTTTATCGCCTTTTGTCTTTCATTGGAATCTTTGGAGACAATCATCTTTCGCAGTACAAACAGCGCCTCGTCGCTTCCTTTGCCGTAGAACATATGTTCAGTTCGGAAAAGCCCGATGCCCTCGGCGCCTAATTGCTTGGCCTTTTTGGCGTCTTCGGGCGTATCCGCGTTTGTGCGGACGCCTAATTTTCTGATTCCATCGCATATTTTGAGAAAGCTGTTTAATAATTGATTTTCTTCGGTAGCGTCCATCATAGGAAGCGGGCCTTCATAGACCAGGCCTTTTGTGCCGTTGAGTGTAATCCAGTCGCCTTCTTTTAATACCATTCCATTGACGCTGAGCTGCTTATTATTGTAATCGACATCGATTGCCCCGCATCCGACGATACAGCATTTACCCCATCCGCGTGCAACCAGTGCCGCGTGCGATGTCATACCGCCGCGTGCGGTAAGAATTGCCTGTGCCGCCCGCATACCCTCGACGTCTTCCGGGTTGGTTTCTTCACGAACGAGCACCACCTTTTTGCCCTGGTTATACCAGTCGACGGCATCCTGCGAGGTGAACACAATCTGCCCACCAGCACCGCCCGGTCCGGCCGGCAGACCCTTGGCTATGGGTTTTTTCTCTTTCTCGGCCGCAGGATTAATAATCGGGTGCAGCAGTTCTTCGAGCTGGGCCGGACTTACGCGCATCACAGCCTGCTTTTTAGTAATTAGCTTCTCGCGAACCATATCCATTGCCATCCGCAATGCCGCCGGCCCGTTACGCTTGCCAACCCGCGTTTGAAGCATAAATAATCGATTATTTTCAATGGTAAATTCGATGTCCTGCATGTCGCGGTAATGTTTTTCGAGCTTTCTTTGGATTTGGAAGAGTTGCTTGTAGATTTTGGGCATTGCTTTTTCAAGCGAGACCAGGTCTTGGTTGTGCTCGGACTTGGAATCTTCATTCACCGGCCCCGGCGTGCGAGTACCCGCTACAACATCTTCGCCTTGGGCGTTCATTAGATACTCGCCGTAGAACTTGTTCTCGCCGTTGCCGGGGTTTCGTGTGAAGCCGACGCCGGTGGCGGAGTTCTCGCCGATGTTGCCGAAGACCATCGTCTGGACATTGACGGCGGTGCCCCATTCGTCCGGTATGCCCTCAATCCGGCGATAACTGACCGCACGCTTGCCGTTCCAGGATGAAAAGACGGCGTCAATTCCGCCCCAAAGCTGCTTGTTGTGCTCGTCCGGGAAGGCCTTGCCCAAAACCTGCTTGACCTTCGCCTTGTACCGACTGCAAAGCTGCTTCAGGTCTTCGGCCGTAAGGTCCGTATCGCTGCTGTAGCCCTTTTGCTTCTTTAACTTGTTCATCAACTCTTCAAGCTGAAGGCGAATGCCGCGGCCATCCTTCGGCTCAATGCCGGCAGCCTTTTCCATTACGACGTCGGAGTACATCGTTATCAGCCTACGATAAGCGTCATAGACAAAACGCTCATCGCCGCTTTGCTTGACAAGGCCGGGTATCGTCTTCGAGGTAAGGCCGACGTTTAATACGGTCTCCATCATTCCGGGCATAGACTGGCGCGCACCCGAACGGACCGAGACCAGCAAAGGCTTGGCAGGGTCGCCGAATTTTTTGCCCATAATTCTTTCGACCTTGCGGACGGCCTGTTCGACCTGCTCCTTTACGCCGGGCGGATACTTTTTGTGTTGATAGAAATAAGTACATGCCTCAGTAGTGATTGTAAAACCCGGCGGGACCGGCACGCCGAGACTGGCCATCTCGGCGAGATTGGCGCCCTTGCCGCCGAGGAGGTTCTTCATTTTTGCGTTGCCGTCCGCCTTGCCCCCTCCGAAAAAGTAGACCTGTTTCTTAGCCATTCGTCGTATCTCCTTAGGATAATGTTTCGTTAAATCGGTACGAATCCCCGCCGACTCACGGAAAAAGCGGGGATTGGCCAATATATCCTGCGTCATCGGCCTTGTCAAGTATTCGTATTGCGTACCCGCCGCAGGCGGACAAGCGACGAGTAAAGGCCGGACATATAACTAACCACGAATGAACACGAATAGACACTATTTATAATTAGACACGGATATACACAGGTTTACACTGTTTTTTACAGCCACGGAGGACACAGAGAGCACAGCCCCGAGGTGTCGGGATGCGGACAAGGACACAGAGAAAAAATACTAAATCCTAAGTTCTAAATCCGAAACAAGTTCAAATTACCAAAACTCTAATGTTTTAAGTTAGGACACAGGTTAGGCCCTTCTATCCCGGTGCGCCGGGACTCAGGACAGGCATGCAAGATTGTTGACATTTTATTTCCAGTAAATTATATTGGGGAGCAAGAAGTGATGTAAAACTCTGACATGGGTATTATTGTGTTGGATGATACGGGAGAGAAAAATGACAGAAGGTGCAAAAGCTCAACAAAACGAAATCAAGCCGCAGGATAACAAAGCCCTTTGGGTAACTGCTCTGGCCAAGGCAGTTTCCTTCCCAACGCCCTTCGGCGCTTTACTTAATGAATTGTATGACATTAGGAGCTTCTCTTCCCGAAAACGTGCGGAAAAGAAAAGGACTATAGCTGAGGAAAAAGCCAAATTGGTAAAGGAACTAATTGAGTCAGGAATTGATCCGGCAGCATTTGATGTCTTGATATCTAATGAGATTAATCGAAAGCTTAAGGTTCAGTTCGGGATTGCTTTTTTAGTACTTACTTTTCTCTTTACTGCAGCATCTTACTCTATCGTAATATTTGATGGGGTCAAACAATGGAACATTTCTGAAGTTGCTATCACGGCTCTAATAATCGAAACACCCATTCAATTCATCGGATTGCTGTACATTATAGCTCGTAACCTATTTCCTCATCGTATTAATGAGAATGATACGGGAGAAGATTCATGAAAAAACGTTCACAAATCAAGTTGGATGTATCCAAGATGGACAAGGCAGGCTTATTAAAGCTATTTGAAACAGAGTGGCAGGATCATTTTCAGACCAGAAGTCAGACATGGAGAGCTCTTGAAATTGCTGCATTGCTTACCGTCGCAATTGTTGGAATTCAGTGGAAGGCAACCCATCCCTTAGTTGGCGTTATTTCATCGGTCTTACTCATAGGTGTTTCTTTGTTTGGCATGCAAATCACTTTTAGGCATCGCAACTCTGTAGAGGTCACAAAGTTTAGTGTAATTACCGAGATCGAAAAGCATTTGAATTTCGAGGCATCCGGCCTTGGAATTCCAAAACCTATTTCAGTCATTGATATCATAAGATTTTGGAAAGCAAATACTTCTCTGTTTCTCTTACGCATGCAAGGAATAATACTGTTACTTGGAATAGTTATGTTAGTGTTCTCAATAATCAATACCATCAGCCAAGGTCCTGCAACCCAACCTTAGAAATATAGAAATAGGCATTCTGACCAAACCTTGGAGGAAAACCAATTGTCTGAGAAGCTAATAGATACGCCTTGAATTGGACGTGAGTTTACTCACCACAGGTGGAAGCTTATCTCAGAGGTATTGTTGTGGAAGTTATTATGTGGAGAAATCTCGAGAAACATTCTTAAGGATAGTCGCGATGACTAATTGTAAAAGAGACGACGCTTTCAGGCTTCAGTCCATAACGGTCGGATTTAACAACCAAGTCGAATACCTTAGATTCCTTGGAAATATTGACCTGCGCATATTCACTGGCTACATTATGCTCCAGATAGTCCTTGCCGGATGGCTGTCAAAACTCCAATCGGCGACCTACGTTTTAAAATTAGGTTTCCTGCTCATCGACCTTTCACTTTCGATAGTTGCTACATTCCTTCTTGTAATGAACGACAAGCGCAGGTCCGCAGGCAGCAGCGGGTAACTCGTGCCGTAGGTAATGGCGGTGAACTGCCGGAAGTTTACAAGAAATATTTAGAGTTGAATTTATAAGAAATGACCGCTGAACCAAGTCAACTAAAACGCGGCAAAGCCTTTCACAAGAAAATGCAAGTCGATTGGCTTAAGACGGCCGAGGGGAAAATACTCACAGAAAAGGGCATCACTAAGCCCAGCGGAAGAAAAGGCAGAATTGATATATTCGTTGATGATGACGGCAGCAAATTAGTCGCCGTTGCAGAAGTCAAAGCCTCCGATTGGGATAAAATGACAGAAACTGCTATCAGAAGAAATGCTAGACGCCAGATTAAACAGATATGGGACTATATTGAATCGCAACTAAACATTAAAAAGGATGTTAGCCCCGGCGTGATTTTCCCAAAAAGGCCTAAAGATACAGCAAGAATGAAATTAATCGAGGAATTATTCGAAGAAGAAGGTATCCCCGTCGTCTGGCAGGACGAAACAATAGAAGAAAGAAAAGCACGTTCTTAACGTGATTCCCGTCAAATGAGCCCCCACGGCCTAAAGGCCTTGCAATGACAACAAAATGGAAAAACTTTGTGGTGGGGGAGTGTTTGTGTAAAATTGCTTCGTTTGACTTTAAAACACCTGTAATTAGGAGGCTAAAATGCAATACGCGATGGGTCCTTCGGTAAGCTCAGGACGGATATTGATTAATGATTATTGATTAAAGGAGCGCAAGAATGCAATATGCGACGGGGAAAATAGGCAGAATAATCGCGGCGAGACTGTTCGAAGGTGAAGAAATCTATGAGTGCATCGAACAAATCGCTAAAGAACAAAATGTAAAAAACGCGGCGGTGTTTCTGACCGGCGGGTTTCGTGAGGCAGACGTTGTGGTCGGGCCTAAAGAGGAAAAACCAAAAATAGTGGGCAATTTCAGACAATTCAACGGGCCGGGCGAAGTGCTCGGCGTAGGGACAATCTACTGCGATAACGAAGGACCAAAGCTGCATATACATACGGCCATCGGTAAAGGACAGGAAACGATTGTCGGATGCCCACGCGGCGGAGCAAAGACGTTCCTGATTCTTGAGGTTACGATAATTGAATTTGAAGGAATAGACGCAGAAAGAAAGCCGGATGAAAAGACGGGACTTAAACTGCTGCAATTCGAGTAAATAATTTATTATCGATTGTTTTGCGTCGCCCCATTCGATGGTTCGACCCCGGCGCGCCGGGACTCACCACAGGTAAACTCAGGGCAGGCGGAACGGCGACGGCTAAACGATCCCCCAAGGCATGGGATTAAAAGAAACCTCCGTCGCGCAAAATCAACCCCCAACATGAAGTTGGGGGCTAACCGATTTGGATTCCTGCGTCCGCAGGAATGACAGAATGATAAGGAAACCGCTTCGCGATGTTTTTCTCAACAGATCCCTCCGCTACGGTCGGGATGACCCGTCTCCGTCTGTCCGCCACTTTGGTGGCGAGACTACACCGAGGCAGGCCCGTCTTCGTCAAGACTTCGCCGCGACAGGCAACGCTTGACAATTGGGGTCTGGGCGGTTACCTTTATGCCTCAGGTGTCAGCTAAATCATCAGTCCTTAGCAAAGGAGTTTAGATTGAGGATTCTTTCAGGGATACAGCCGTCGGGCAGATTGCATATCGGTAACTATTTCGGCGCGATGCGCCAACATCTACAGCTCCAGGCTGAAAACGAGGCCTTTTATTTTATTGCCGACTACCATGCCCTTACCGGCCTGGTAGGGCCTGACGAGCTTGCCGGCTATACACTCGATGTGGCTATCGATTATCTGGCCCTTGGGCTTGAGCCGGAGAAGACGGTTTTCTGGCGGCAATCCGACCTGCCGGAGGTTACGGAGCTTTGCTGGATTCTGTCCTGCGTTACGCCTATGGGCCTGCTGCAGCGGTGCGTCAGCTATAAGGACAAGGTCGCCCAGGGGCTGAGTCCCAATCACGGTTTGTTTGCATATCCGGTTTTGCAGGCAGCAGATATTTTGATTTTTAAGAGTGATTTGGTGCCCGTCGGGGCCGACCAGAAACAACATATCGAGGTTACCCGCGATATCGCCGGCCGATTCAATAATACATACGGCCAGGTCTTCACGATACCGAAAGAGCATATCCTCGAGGAAGTCGCCGTTGTGCCCGGTATCGACGGGCGAAAGATGAGCAAGAGTTACGATAATACGATTGAGATATTCGAACCTGAAAAAGCCGTCAGAAAAAAGATTATGAGTATCGTTACGGATTCGACACCGGTAGAGCAGCCCAAAGACCCGGAAAAGTGCAACGTTTTTGCTCTGCTTAAGCTTGTTGCCGGGCCGGATGAGCTGGCTGAGTGGGAGAGTAAATACAGGAACGGCGGGCTGGCCTACGGCGCGGCGAAAAAACGGCTTGCCGAGCTGTTGATTGAATACTTCAAGCCGTACCGTGAGAAAAGAACGCAGCTTGAAGAAGACCTCGCGCATGTTAACAAAGTCCTCGCGGATGGCGCCGAGCGCGCAAGGGCCGTGGCACGGGAGACCCTGGCCCAGGCAAGAGAGGCCGTCGGGTTAAGAAAATAAAGTGTGCAGAGGGAAGAATTGGCAGATAAACTTGTAACGGTGGCGAAGTTTACCAATAGTGTGGATGCACATTTGGCCAAGATGCGCCTCGAGGCAAATGGAATAGAGTCGGTTTTGATGGGTGAGGATTCGGCGAGTATGCTTCCCATTCCACAGATTACCTTCATAGAGCTGTGCGTGATGTCCGAACAGGTTAACGATGCGGTAAGAATTTTGGAATCAGAAGAATAGGATGAAGGGTGCCTGATTATCGTGTAAATCTCGAGGTGTTCGCCGGTCCGCTTGACCTTCTTTTATATCTCGTTCGCAGGGATGAGATAGATATATATGATATCCCCATCGCCCATATCACCGAGCAATATATAAAGTATATAGAAATGCTCAAGCACCTCGATATCGAACTGGCCGGTGACTTTCTGGTAATGGCGGCGACGTTGATGGAAATTAAATCGGCTATGCTGCTGCCCAGCGTTGAGCCTGAAGGAATCGCAGGCGAGGATGAAACCGATCCGCGGACCGAGCTTATTCGTCAGTTGCTGGAATACAAGAAATTCAAGGATGCGGCGAATCTGCTTGACGCCGCGGCGGTGCAACAAAGCCAGCGCTTCGGCCGAGGCGCCAACATCATCGAGAATCCACAAGAAGAGCCCCAGGTTGACATCGACCAGATTAGCATCTGGGACCTGCTTGAGTCCTTCGACTCGGTCCTTAAGGCCACCGGCGGCATTAGGACCATCGGCCACATAAAGGACGATACGCCCATCGACCTGCACCAGATTGAGATACTGCACCGTTTGCAGACGGACGGCCCTATGCCGTTTGAACGAATTTTCGAAGGCAGGAACAGTCGGCTGATACTCGTGGGGCTTTTTTTGGCTCTTTTGGAGCTTGTGCGTGAAAAACTGGTTTGGGCGGAACAGAACAGCCACTTCGATTCCATTTATCTGCGCGCCTTGACAGACGAACCTCCGGAGAAGATTGTCCGGCTGGCCATTGCACGAACCGAAGGATTGAGTGAACAGAGCCAGCCCCCAAAAGGCAGGGAAGCTCCAATACCCATCAAGGAGATAAATGCCGATGCCGATAAGTCAAAGGACGAACGAAAATATCAGGAAAAAGAATCACCAGAAAATAAAAAGGTACGGTAATATCACATTTAAAGTTTTTTTACGTTATTCTTTGTAAGAATGGCATTTTTTCGTTTCAAACCTCGTTTTCGTTACGATTGACTCAGGAAGCTGATTGTTAGCCGCCCAAAGCCATTAACATCTCTGCCGGCCGTTAGAGAATTTATTATTTGACAATACCGAGTTACTCGATAGAATTCTGGTTTTCCGAAAAGATATATTTGAAGGGGAAGAACGATGTCCGCTAATATAACAGAGCTAAGCGATGTGGAATTCGACGATATTGTCCATAATTCCGATGTGCCCGTATTGGTTGATTTTTGGGCTCCCTGGTGCGGCCCGTGCAAAATGATTGCGCCTATTATGAAGGAGATAGCCGGCGAATACGCCGAGAAAGCAAAAGTATGCAGAATCAATACCGATGAGCATCGGGAAGCGGCCATAGAGTTTGACATAAACGCCATACCAACAATAATTCTGTTCAAAAACGGACAAGTCGAGAAAAAATGGGTGGGAGTTACCAGTAAAAAGGTTATTACCAAGGAAATTGACCAGTTGTTGTGATGAGAGACTTCTTTGGTTTCTGCCGGGGGTGAGGCTGGAGCGTGTGTGCCTTCTCGGCGTGTCGCAATTATCACCTGCCACTTATGCCCGCTGTACGCGGAGGTATTGTTTTTTGTAAGCCGTTGACGAGCCGGCGTTTTTAGGCTATTCTTTACCCGCTGTTTATCCCAAAAAACTTTTTGAGAACCTGGAAATGCTAAAGAGAACTCATACTTGCGGACAGCTTCGTGCCGCCGATGTCGGCAAAAAAGTAAATCTGGCCGGCTGGGTCCATTCATACCGGGACCACGGCAATCTTGTCTTTGTTGACCTGCGCGACAGAGAAGGGCTTGTGCAACTGGTCTTTGACCCGGAGAAGCAGCCTGAAGTGCACAAACTCGCCAGAGGCTTGAGGTGCGAATGGGTAATCGGCGTTTCGGGGCTTGTCAGGCCGAGAAGTGAGGGGATGGCGAACCCCAAGCTGGCAACCGGCCAAATCGAAACCCTTGTCGAGCAGATTGAGGTGCTTAACACGGCCGTTACGCCGCCGTTCGAAATCGATAATGCCCAGAGGGTCAGCGAGGAGACGAGGCTTACAAACCGTTACCTCGACCTGCGCCGGCCGGCGATGCTGAAAAATCTTTGCGTAAGACACAGAGTTACAAAAATTGTCCGCGATTTTTTCGACGGGGCGGGATTCTGGGAAGTGGAGACTCCTATGCTGGCCAAAAGTACGCCGGAGGGCGCGCGCGACTTTCTTGTGCCCAGCAGATTATACAAAGGCTGTTTCTATGCTTTGCCCCAGTCGCCGCAGCTTTTCAAACAGATACTGATGGTCAGCGGTGTTGAGAAGTATTTCCAGATTGTGCGATGTTTTCGCGACGAGGACCCGCGTGCAGACAGGCAGGCCGAGTTTACCCAAATAGACGTCGAAATGAGTTTCGTTGACAGAGATGATGTCATCGGCGTACACGAAAAGATGATAGCAGAGGTCTGGGAGAAAATTCTCGACGTGAAAGTTCCGTTGCCTATGCCGAGAATCACTTTCGAAGAAGCGATGCAGGACTACGGGACCGACCGGCCGGATGTGCGCTTCGATATGAAACTAAAAGATATATCCGACGTGGCGGGTCAGTGCCAATTCAGGCTTTTTAATAACGCGGTGCAGGAAGGCGGCTTGGTGAAAGGGCTCTGCGCGCCCGGCGGAGCAAAATATTCCAGGAGCGATATTGAAAAAACCCTGACTAATTTTGTTGCCGACTACGGCGCAAAGGGACTGGCGTGGTTTAAGGTAAATAAATCCGAGGAGACCGGCCGGCTCGAATTAGCAAGCAGTATCGCCAAGTTCTTCAGCGCCGACCAGCAGCAGCAAATAATAGAACGCTTCAAGGCGGGCAACGGCGATTTGATTTTGATGCTCGCCGGCGAGAAGGCCGCCGTCAATAAGGGGCTTGCGCCGCTGCGCATAAAACTCGGCAGAGAGCTCAATCTATACGATAGCAGCACTTTCGCTTTCCTATGGGTAATCGATTTTCCACTCTTCGAATGGGATGAGGCTGAACAGCGCTATGACTGTCTGCACCATCCGTTTACCTCACCGATACCGCAAGACCTCGAGAAGCTTCAGACCGACCCGGCCGGTATCTGTTCACAGGCCTACGATATCGTCGTCAACGGCTCGGAAATCGGCGGTGGAAGCATTCGTATCCACAGTCCAAAGGTTCAGGAAACAGTCTTCGATTTACTGAATATCTCAAAACAGGAGGCGGAGGAAAGATTCGGCTTCTTTCTCAAGGCACTTAGCTACGGGGCACCGCCGCACGGCGGAATTGCTTTTGGACTTGACCGAATGATTATGCTTCTGGCCGGGACCGAGAATATACGAGATGTTATCGCTTTCCCGAAGACCCAGCGCGGACAATGCCTTCTCACTGATGCGCCGAGCCCCGTTAGCCAAGCACAACTTGACGAGCTGAGCCTTAAGACGCAGACTCGCCCCAGGGGTTAGAGATATATACCGGAGGACATTCGGCTGGGCGGTTCGGCTGAGCTCACCGTCGAAGCCTCGGTCGAAGCCCGGCAGAGCAGGACTGGTCTTATGAGAATACGCTTACGGCCCGCAATTGAAAAGGTGCTTCAGCTCTTGAGACTCTCGCCTGTTTCATTGGCTGGGAAGTGCAGGCTGGGCTTCGGACTTGCCGTACTTGTTATTCTCGCGCTGGCACTGTTAATCCCTTATTTCTGGATGGGCAAGCTGACTGAAAAAGCCGGCCTGGACGCCGGGCGAGCAGTCGTGGATACCGTTTATCAACGCCATTTCCGGCTCGAGAGCCATACGAAAGGAGAGCTTGAACCCCTGCTCGAAACCGGTGGTGTGCAGCCTTTACAAAATCAGCCCGTTCATTGGGTGTGGCTCTCAGGGCCTGAGAAAACCGACCTTGAACAATTAGGCCACAGGCAAAAACAGGTCATCGATTTTCTGAAGGAACGTGAGGGTGTATTTGACCGTTATTGGCTGCAGACAGAGGGAGTAATTCAAAGCAATTACATCAGGCTCGTACGCGCGTCCGAGAGCTGCATAAGCTGCCATAACGCGCAGGGGCCGGCGGCTGCGTTTAACCTGAATGAGCCGGTTGGAGCCATAATCGTACAAACACCAGCGCCTCAAATCGGAAAAACAATCCTTATGAACCGAATTTGCATCACCGTTGCAGGGCTGCTCGCGGCCGCCGGTGCCATTATAGCCTTTTATATTATACTGCAGCGGGTAGTACTAAGACCAATAAGACAACTCAGGGCGCTGGCAAACAACGTCGCAGAAGGAAACCTCGATGTCAGAAGTGCGATAGAAACACACGACGAATTTGAAAGGCTCTCGGCAGCTTTTAATCATATGCTCGACAGCCTTGAGCAGTCTCAGGAGAAACTGCGACAGGCGAACAAGCAATTAGACGCTAAAATCGCCCAGCTTTCCGACCGTAATATTGAGCTGTTCAAGGCAAACAAACTGAAGAGCGAGTTCCTCGCCAACATCTCCCACGAATTCAGAACACCTCTCAATGCCATACTTGGTTTTGCTGAAATACTGCGGGAGACAACCACGTTCGAGAAGAAAAAGTTTACAAGATACGCTGAGAACATTATTGCCAGCGGACGGACACTGCTGAATATGATAAATGACCTGCTGGAGATGGCAAAAGCCGAGACCGGTAAAATACATCTACACCTTGAGAGCACGGCTATCCCCGACCTGGTTCGGGGTCTGGCGGCCTTTTTCTCGCCGTTGACGGAGCAAAAGAAAATCAAGGTTAAACTCCAGGTTGACAACAAAATCCCCATCGTCCAGACCGACCCGGGTAAGCTGCAGCAGATACTATATAACTTTTTGACCAATGCTATCAAATTTACACCGGAAAAAGGCAAGATTGAAATCAGAGCTTCTATGACCGATGAAAAAACCGTCCGAGTCTCGGTTTCTGATACGGGGCCCGGCATTCTAGAGGCCGACCGGGAAAAAATATTCGAAAAGTTCCGGCAGCTTGACGGCTCAATTACCAGAAGAACGACCGGTACTGGACTTGGCTTGGCCATCAGCAGAGAGCTGGCGGAGCTTTTGTGCGGGAGTATCGGCGTCGAGGACCGGCCCGGCGGGGGCGCAACCTTCTGGCTCGAAATACCCGTGCTGCTGCAGGAGGCTGGAAGCGACAAACAAGCTCCATAAGATGATGGAAATATCTTGAAAATCAACCTGTGTTGTGTTAGATGTATCACCTCGATTGGAGCTTTTCCGTATAACATTCTGTAAATATAGCTTACTGCTAAGCTTACATCTGAAAAAAATGACTTTAGGAGACGGCGGATGGAAATAATTATTGAGCCTGATTATGAAAAAATGAGCAAGACTTCGGCACGGATAATCGCCGCCGAGATTAGAAGGAAGCATGATTCTGTCCTCGGTTTGGCCACCGGCGATACACCAATCGGAACTTACAAGGAACTTGTAAAAGTGCACGAGATTGAAGGGCTGGACTTCTCAAAGGTCAGGACCTTCAATCTGGATGAATACGTGGGCCTGGCGCCTCCTCATAAGAACAGCTACAACTATTTTATGTGGGACAACCTCTTTAACCACGTCAACGTAAGTCTTAGTAGTGTGTACGTGCCACAGGGAAACACCGACGACCCCGAGCAATTTTGCCACTGGTACGAAGAGCAAATCCAAAAGGCCGGCGGCATTGACCTGCAGGTCCTCGGCATCGGCGGAGACGGGCACATCGGCTTTAATGAGCCCGGCTCGTCATTCGCGAGCCGAACAAGAGTAAAAGCGCTCGAAGAGCAGACCGTCAAGGACAACGCCCGCTTTTTCGAAAAAGAAGAAGATGTACCCCGATTTGCCATCACTATGGGAATCGGTACAATTCTCGAAGCTCGAAAAATACTTTTGATTGCAAACGGCGAGAAAAAGGCGGATGTCTGTGCGCAGTTTATCGAAGGACCTGTTACAAGCCAGATAACCGCCTCTTCCCTTCAGCTTCATAGTTATGTTACGGTGGTGCTCGACGAGGCCGCCGCCTCGAAGCTGAAAAGGACAGAGTATTATAACTGGGTCCGGGATAACAAACACCTCGTGGAAAAAAGAGTCGGGCGTTAAGAGGTAATCCGGAAACTTTACTGTTCCGGCAGAGGATAGAAAAAAGCAAAAGAGACGGCGTGAGCATTCACGGTCCTGTATACGAGAAATTAAGGTCATACAGGGAGGCTGAGGAAGTATGCAACAATACCGCAAACTGACCGATGAAGAGGTGGAAAAGTTAAAAGGCCAGGGATGCACCTGCGGGGACTTTTCCTCTGTTCAGGTCGCCGAGAACTTCAATTCCGACAGAGTAAAAAATACTCATTTCTCCGGCAGTGTAAAGCTGGGGGCATTTGACAAAACGATAACACTCTTTGGAGGTATGCAAAAAGCCACCGGGGTGTTCAATGCCAAAATCCATAATTCTGTAATCGGCAACAATGTCTACATTAACAACGTCGCGGACTACATCGCAAATTACGTCATCGAGGATGACGTTGTCATAGAGAATATAGATTTGCTGGCTGTCGACGGCAACAGCACGTTCGGAAACGGCACGGAGCTCGAGGTTCTGATTGAGGCAGGCGGCCGTGAACTGCTTATCTGTGACGGCTTATCGGCCCAGGCGGCCTATATAATGGGCCTGTACCGGCACAGGCCCAAGTTGATAGAGGCCCTCAGGAATCTGATTGGCGCTTATTCGCGTTCGGTAAGCTCGTCTACGGGAAGGGTCTGCAGCGGTTCAGTGATAACACATGCCGGGACTTTCAAGAACATCAAAATCGGGCCCGCCACTCGTATTGATGGTGCAAGCTGGCTTGAGAACGGTTCGATCAACAGCACGACCGATGCACCGGTCCTCATCGGCACAGGTGTAATCGCCGAGGACTTTATCATCTCATCCGGTACAAAGGTTACAAGGGGCGCGGTTTTATCGAAGTGTTTCCTGGGTCAGGGCGTTTTAATGGGTAAGCAATTCTCCGCTGAAAACTCGCTGTTCTTCGCAAACTGCGAATGTTTTCACGGTGAGGGCTGCGCCGTCTTTGCAGGTCCTTATTCAGTCACCCACCACAAGTCAACTTTGCTTATTGCGGGAATGTTCTCTTTTTACAATGCCGGGAGCGGGACAAACGAAAGCAACCATATGTACAAACTCGGCCCGGTACATCAGGGCATTCTCGAACGGGGCTGCAAGACCGCTTCGTCTTCTCATATGCTATGGCCTGTCAAGCTTGGTCCCTTCTGCGTTGTCGTCGGGAAGGGCCATATAAAACTGGATACTTCAAACCTGCCATTTTCGTATATTTTTGAATCTGAATCCGAGGGACAAAGCCTCCTCATACCGGCAATGAACCTTGCTACGGTCGGCACCCTCAGAGACATTGAGAAATGGCCCGCGCGCGACAGGCGCAAAGACCCGAACAAAATTGACCTTATATCCTTCCAGGCCTTCAGCCCATTTACAGTGCAGAAAATGATTCGGGGAGTTGAGCTGCTTACAGACCTGAAGGAGCATTGTGACGGCGAGTATGCAATCTGGGGCAATATGAAGGTGAGTGTCCCGGCAATGGAAAATGGTATCGCGCATTATCAAATTGCTGTAAAAAAGTACCTTGGTGACTGTCTCGTCGCGCGCCTGAACAGCAGCCATCCGGATAATGTCGAACAGCTCCGCGCCGCCCTGAGACCTGAGAGACAAACCGGCGCCGGCAGGTGGGTCGATTTATTTGGTCTGCTTGCTCCCGAGGAGAAGGTCCTCGAAGTGCTCGAGGCTGTTGAGACCGGCCGACTCGATTCTCTCGATAAGATGCAACAGATGCTTCGGGAGATTTACGATGACTACGAGAAATACGAATGGACCTGGGTTGCCGGTAGGCTTGAAAACCTTTTAGGAGGCGGCATTGCTGAGGTAGGCGCCGACGAGATTACGAGGTTTCTGGAAGAATGGAAAGTTGCCGTTGAGAGCTTCGGTGATTTGATACTTCAGGACGCACGCAAAGAGTTCTCCGAGCAGACCAGAATCGGTTTCGGTATCGACGGTGATGAGTCGGTTGTCGAGTCCGATTTCCAGGCCGTCAGGGGCACGTTCGAGGACAATAAGATTGTCTCTAAAGTAACAGATGACGTGGCCGAGAAGAAAAGACTCGCCGATGAGCTTATAGCAAAAATCGCCGGCCTTTAGAAGGCAAATCACTTTATTGCCACGGGAAATTACAACTGTAGTGCCGCATAAACAATCCTATCGCGCGCATCGCGATAATCGCGAGCACCTGAACGCCCAAGTTCACGGCGAGGTGGGCGGTGATTACCGGCCAATCGGCGCCTTGCAGCTTGTTAATTTCGACAGTATGTATCTCGCAAATACTCGCGGCAACAAGCAGGCAAACCACCACTATATAAGGTATGGGGCTTTTGAATATGGGCTTTATTAGATAATCGGGCCTGAGCATAGTGAGGTCTTTACCGACTGCGACCGTTAGGATTGCTGCCGGGAAAAGGAACAGACCCAGAATTAAAAGCGCCTGCAGAAGTGTAACAAGCCCGAATTCGCTAATCCAAATATTATCATAAACTATGCCATAGTGTTTCAGAATCTGACTTGTCAAAATAAAAGGAAGCTGAACGCCCGCCATTGTCAGAATAAAGATAAGCAGCGGCCTTATAATATTCCACACAAATGTAACGGACGTACCCAGATAAATTTCCGGCAACTCGTCCACATCGAATGCCGTATCGTGAATGATGTTAAGATAAAATCCCAACAGCCACCCCCAGGAAGCCAGTAAGGCTATAATATTCAGGCAGCAACTGCCGGCCAGGAAAAATCTGAAGCTTACCACCGCGGCTACGAATACCAGCGGCGTTACATTTTGCGATTTGAAGAAGACCTTCCAGCTATCCACAAAGACCGCACGGTAAAAGCCCGGAAGCGGAGAGGCTTTTATCTCCGGCAGCTTGACTTTTTGCGGTTTCTGGCCGTCCTGGGCAGGAACGATAAATATCTGGCCGCACTTCCAGCACCGGGCCTTGCGTCCGGCATTCTTGTCGACAAAAGCACAAAGGCCGTCGCATTGCGGACACCTGCAGCTTATCGTCATAGCTTAATCCAGATATCGGCCCCCATTCACGTTGGTATCTCGCGCCAGCCAAAACCGCGGCCCGAAACATTTGCCCTTTCTCATTCGAGGTTCATAAACTCAACGAAGCATGTCATATTATTGACCCATTTCTGGGCCTCAAGCAAATCCACTGTGTTGTTTTTGACCAGCGAAACCAGATGCTTCTCAAAAGTTATCATTCGTTCGTCGGGGGTGTCTTTCGTCCTTGTCTGCAGCACCGTATAAAGCTGCTCCATCTTGCCTGTGCGTATCATATTCGCGCAGGCGTAGTTGTTATTCAGTATCTCCATTGCCAAAGTTCTGCCCGAGCCGTCTTTTTTCGGTATCAGCTTCTGGCTAATCACGTAGGCCAGGCTCAGAGATAGCTGGTTTCTTACTTCGTTTTGTCTGCCGGGCGGGAAATAGTCCATAATCCGCGCTACCGAGCCGGTAACATCGCGCGTATGCAGTGTTGAAAAAACCAGATGTCCCGTCTCCGCCGCCATCAACGTCATCTCAATGGTTTCGATATCCCGCATCTCGCCCACAAATATTATGTCCGGGTCCTCTCGCATCATCGCCCGCAGTCCTTCCTGGAAACTTCCTACGTCCCGGCCTATCTCTCGTTGCGAAACTATGCAATTTTTTTGTTGAAAAACATACTCAATCGGGTCCTCAATTGTAATAATCCTGCACGCCCGCTTCTCACTTATCCGCTCGACAAGTGAAGCTATAGTGGTTGATTTGCCCGCGCCGGTAATTCCAGTCAAGAGAACAAGGCCGTGTTTGCTATTCACGATGTCCTTCCAGATATTGTTCGGGAAGCCAAGTTTCTCCACATTTGGTATCTCTGTCCCCAGTGCCCGAATCGCCGCACATATTCCGTCGTTTTCCACAAATATATTGATTCTGAATTGCAGATTTGCGTAGCGATAAGAACAATCCACGCTGTGTTTCTGCTCAAGCGTGTTCTGGTCTTCCTCGCTAAGCAGCGGCATGATAAGACCCTGGGCTATCTTAGGACTAACCTCCTGGCCCTTCATTTTCATAAGATTGCCATCCACGCGATAGGCCGGCTGTGTGCCGACCTTGATGTGCAGGTCCGAGACGCGCATCACCCCCTGTTGCTCGAAGTATTTCAGCATATCGTGAATATCAAGAAGCTCACCCGCCGACGTGATATATACTTTTTCCGGTTGTGCTGTTTCTTTGGGCATATCTATCCTCCGTTAACCTGCAGTCTCCAACTGCCACAGGCAATATAAATTATAAATCTCTATGCCCTCGGCTGCAATATCAAAACGGCCTTACGCACACAGCCGCGGGGCCGGCAATTTCTGGCCTGTTACGGGTCTGTTGGCCGAAGAATTAGTTAATATAATAGGAGAATCTCTCCAGGAGGTTATGTGGACCACCGAATCCAGAGCAGCAGACTTGCCGGTGCTATCTCGATAATCGTTATTGTCCTTATGGCAATCGGAACGGTTATGGTTTTTTCTGCCGGAGCTAATATAAGCCAAAACCTGGACTTAACGCGGTTTTATGATTTTACAACTATCCGCCAGAGTCTCTTTTTTCCGCTTGCCGTTGCCGTAATGTTTACGGCCAGCCTTGTCGATTACCGTATCCTGAGTCTTGAAAAAAAATGGCACAAATCTCCTCTGGTTTATTTTCTGATATTAAGTGTAGTCCTTCTTATTCTTGTGCTAACCCCGCTCGGCGCCGAGGTCAATTATGCCCGCAGGTGGCTAAGAATACCTCTCGGACCGGCTTATATCAGTTTTCAGCCGTCGGAGCTGGCAAAATGGTTGGTGGTTTTCTTTCTCGCTGCATTCTGCGATAGATACACCGTTCTTATCCGGTCATTCCGTAGGGGTTTTGTACCAGTTTGCCTTTTTGTTGCGCTGGTCGTTTGCCTTATCGTCGTGGAAGATTTCGGCACGGCGGCGTTTATCTGCCTGCTGGCCGGGGTAATGCTCCTTATCGGCGGCGCAAGGGGTTGGCACCTCTTGGCGCCGATGCCATTGGCAGGGGGGATATTCTATTATGTGCTGGTAACTTCACCAAGTCGGCTGCAGAGAATCGCCGCGTTCCTCCGGCCCGAACAATGGGCCGAGTCCGCTGCTTACCAGGCAAACCAGTCACTCGCGGCCATCGGCAGCGGCGGTATTTGGGGAAAAGGCCTGGGCAGAGGAATTTGTAAGTATGGACACTTGCCGGAGGACACTACGGACTTTATATTTGCAATAATCGGAGAAGAACTCGGCTTCGTGGGAGCTGCTATAGTGATAGGTCTTTTTATAGCTCTTGTACTGCTCGGACTTGTGGTGGCCCTTCGCTCGCAGGACCGCCTGGGTCGGCTTCTGGCCGCTGGAATTGTTTTGACTTTGGGATTGCAGGCGGCGATTAATATCGGTGTCGCGACGGTGGTGCTGCCGACGAAGGGTATGCCTCTGCCATTCGTAAGTGCAGGCGGCACGGGTATGCTGCTTTCAGCGGCTGCTGTGGGGCTGCTGCTTAATATCGCAAAGCAAAGTAGAGCCCCGACGGAGGAGCCGTGTTAATGCCTCAGCTTCACTATTTCTTTGCGGGCGGGGGGACCGGCGGACACATCTACCCGGGAATTGCCGTTGCAGAGCAAATCAGGAATGACCGGCCTGAGGCGAAAATAACGTTTTTTTGCAGCCAGCGAAAAATCGATTCGCGAATCCTTGCGAAGACTGATTTCGAATATTTTGTATTGCCTGCCAGGGGCTTTTCCGCTCGGCCTGATAAATTTATCGCCTTTTGTACCAGCTTCCGTAAAAGCTATGTCCTGGCCCGTGAGAAAATCGCTGAGAGTCGGCCTGCCGTTCTGTTAGGTATCGGCGGATTTGTCTCAGCACCGGTAGTCGCGGCCGCACATAGACTCAAAGTTCCAATCAGCCTTTTGAATCTTGATATTGTGCCCGGCCGGGCAAACAAGTTCCTGGCACGGCTCGCAAAGGAAATTTTTGTACAATTTGAAGAGACTAAAAGCCGACTGCCCTCGCGAAAAACGGTGATTGTTACCGGTTGCCCCCTGCGAGCAGAATTCCGAAAACCTGAAACCATAAAAGTTCGTAGATTATTAGACCTGGGTAAAAGCAGGAGGACCCTGCTGATAACGGGTGGCTCGAGCGGAGCGGAAAATGTTAATACCGCGGTTTGTTTAGTCCTGGATAGATTGGTACAGTTCTCAAACGACTGGCAAATAGTACATCTGGCCGGCCCGTCGGCTGAATCGGTTCGGCAGTGGTATAAAAGAACCGCATTCCATTATAAGGTTTTGGATTATTTCGATGATATGCCCGGTTTACTGGCTGTTGCCGATTTGGTTGTCGGCAGGGCAGGAGCGGTGAGCGTGGCCGAGTACGCGGCGGCCGGCGTGCCGAGTATATGCCTGCCTTATCCTTATCATAAAGACAGGCACCAGTATCTAAACGCAGAAAAGCTGGTTCAGGCTGGCTGTGCGGTGGTTGTTGAAGACCTTGCGGACCGGAATAAAACAGCCGAGAGACTGGCTGCGGAGTTAGCGGAGTTGATGGGCAACGAGGCCAGACGCAGCGAGATGTCGCGGGCCTGCCGGAAGGTATCGAACTTAGACGCCGCCGCCGAGATAGCAAGAAGGATGAGTATTATTAGCCACGAATGAACACGAATGAATTATAGCCACAGAGAGCACCGAGAACACAGAGATTTATTTTCTAAGACACGAATTCACACTGTTGATGTTAGACACGGATTAACACAGATTTACACTGTTAATAATTCATTTCCACCATAAAAACTTTTAGATTGAAGGGAAAGCTTATAAATCTTTTGCCAACATGACATCATCAGGGCGCAAAGCAGACTTCTTACCCCATAAATCATTTCTCATAGCTACAGACAATTCGATAAACAATTGTTCGCTGGGCGACTCAATAAATCTCTTAAATGCAACATTGACAAAGTCGGGCGCATAAAGAAGAGAGTTGTAATAGAATTCTTCAAGTTCTGCACGCGAGTAATTCTTAATATCTTCTGGTGTTGACAAGTTTTTCAAATGACGAGTGTCTATTTCAAAATGCTTGAGCCGCTCAGGAACTATAAGGCATCTCATCCAAACTAATGCCGTGCGGTAACGATTCTCCCTAAAAGAACGACTGTCCCTTTCCAATTCATCCTTTCTGCCCCAAATCCGGGTCAAATATCCACCCAGCAAACTGCCGAGACCTAACGCTCCAACAATAGAAATCATAGATTCAATAGTCATTGCTATATCACCTTAAATTCTATATTTGCCGACTCCATTTGCAGGGTGGTGTTTGTCTTTAACTGGCCTAAGTAAAGCTCTCAATTTTCTTTTTACAAATCTTATTTGTAAGTTTTTGTAATACCTTCACCCTCTCCGCTAAATATTCTAACTGTTTTTTGGTGATTTTGTAATCCTTTTTGTAGCGGGCGTCCACGTAGGACTTTTTTAATAACATAAAGTCCTTGCACTGCTCGGCGGTATCCTGCGGGGAGATCCCTGCAAGTTCGTTGTTATAACTCACGGCCTTTATGCCCAACAATTCAATATCATGAGTCCTGAATTCATTGGATGGTATTATCTGCAATTGCGGACCTACGGTAAAGAAATTTTTGTAAGTGTTCATGGAAAGGCTGCGTTTCTGTCAATGCGAGTGAAGCGAAGCAGAAGCAGTCTAATATTATCGAAAGATTGAGATCCCTTAGCAGGATTTAGCATGAAGCCGTTTTCATGCGGCTCTCCTAAGGAATAA
>CAYZTY010000023.1:16589-26308 GCA_964481525.1 uncultured Pirellulales bacterium | reverse complement strand
GTTCGATGAGCATTATGTCCATAAAGAAGATAAACAGGGCCAGAAGTTTTTTCAGCTTGCAGGCGGGCCCCATCGCCCTGAAGAAACGCACACCGACACAATATCATTGGCGGAAGGCTTTATAACCATCACTGCATTACATTTTGATATGACAAATTATGAAGGAAACCGGCGACTCGATGCAATAAGGTGGTAAGCCGGTCCGGCCGGCTGAAAGATACACGGCCCTTCGGCCGAAATAAAATAAAGAAGAGACTTAAAAAATGTCAAATATCTTCGAACAGCCCTGGATACTGCTGACCGCCGCCGCTTTTTGCCTGGCTGTAATCATCACTATTCGCCAGGCCTTTCCGGAGAAACGCCGGGCCTGGCAGCTTGTTATTCCCGCTATAGTAGTTATAGCCGCCTTCGGGCTCGACATACTTGTTCAAACCGACCTGGAAAAAATCAACCTGCTCATCAAAACCGGTATGAGTGCCGTTGAAAACGAAACGCCCGACGTCATCGAAACGATAATCTCGCCTGATTATCGCGACTCATATCACGATTCGAAGCAGATGCTGATGGAACACTGCCGGAATCTGTTAAGCGGATTGGAGATTGAGAAAAACAAAAAACTCGATTTGCAGATAGAAATGTCGGCGCCAACGGCCACAATCACTCTGAAGGTTCTGACGAAATTTGACGAACAAGGACGGCCTATCCAGCTTCCAACACGATTTCTTACAACCAGGCTGAGACTGAACCTGACGAAAGGAGGCGGGAAAAAATGGCTGATAGAGCGTGCAGAGGTCCTTGAAATAAATAACCAGCATATCGGGTGGAGAGATTTCGGCTACCGGTCATATTAGTGAAGAAATCCGGCCCCCTTACAGCAAACTCACATCCCCCGAAAAACCTTCGACCTACAACACTCAGCTTAGCCGTTCTTGTCCCCTCAAGCTCCGCTGAGAACTTTCTTACTTTCGAGAATTGCCTCAATCTTCTCCAGCAATTCGCTTAAATCAAATGGTTTGACTACGTAATCCTCAATCCCGTAGCTATTGGCCCTGGTAATATCCTGACTCTGGCTTCTCGCGGTCAGCATTATCACCGGAATTTTCCTGGTAGATTCATTCTTTCTGAGTCGTTCAAGCATCTCCAGCCCGTCCATAATCGGCATAATAACGTCCAGCAGGATAATATCCGGCTGTTCACTCGTTGCCTTCTCCAGACCTGCTTTGCCGTCCATTGCCGTGATGACCTTATAATCATTCATCTCGAGCCGGTCCTGAAGCGTCTGAACGATGTTCGGTTCGTCATCAATCACCAATATCTTCGCACGCCTAGGTTTCTTTTTTAGCTGAATAAACTCAAACATATCTAATCTCCGCTATTAATTCCGTTTCTTCCCTGTAATTCTTTTCAGCGGGCCGTCACAGTTATTATCACCCTAAGGTCTTTGTCCCCCCTTTCCTTCAAATAATTCTATCGACCTGAAATCCTTCTGAATTTCGTAAAAAATAGGCCCAGGAATCAAAATTTCGGGTTATTCTTCATTCTCAGCCCAGCCAAAAATTTTAAAAAACATTCAGGAAACGTTCAAACGCAATCAGTTTGGTAAGTCGGCTGTTTTCACCCCTTTTTAGCGACCGGTTTTTCAAAGCGTAGTCAGACGTAAAAAATCTTACGATTGATTATAGGACTTCTGTAAGCCTGGAACCTGCTCTTTTGAAACAGACTGCTTCGGGTCAGAGTCCGGTGCAGTCTCAGACGATAACGGCAGAAAGACAGTAAAGGTTGTACCTTTATCCACCTCGCTATCGACCTCAATTCTGCCGCGGTGTACCTCAACTATCTTTTTAACAATAGTAAGTCCCAGACCGGTACCTTTAACGTGTCGGTTAGGATGATTCACTCGGTAGAACTGTTCGAATATTTTTGGCAGGTCTTCTTTAGGCATCCCCATACCGGTATCACTAATCCGAATAGCCAAATCTTCCCCTTGCCGTTGTGCGCGAACCGAAACCTGCCCATTTTCAGGTGTAAATTTTATTGCATTACTAATCAGGTTTATCAGAACCTGAATCATCCTGTCATTATCGAACTTAATTTTAGGCATATTACCGTCAAGCTCGGTGGAAAGATGTACCCCTTTCTTCTTTGCATAGGGGGCCATCGTGTTATAGGCATCCTTAACGACTTCCTTGATATCATTGTCCTGCATATGAAATCTCATTTTGTTCGCACTTAGCCTTTGGAAGTCCAGAAATTCGTCTATCAGTCTCGAGAGCCTGTCTGCGTTTCTTTTAGCGATATCCAGGAAATTCTTCTGTTCCTTATTTATTTCGCCCGCCATTTCATCCGAAACGATGGCAACAGCTTCCCTCATAGATGCCAAAGGCGTCCGCAGTTCGTGAGAGACGGTAGATATAAACTGCGATTTTATTTCCATTGTCTCTTTCAGCTCCCGCTCCGCCTTTTTGCGCTCAACGATGTCTCTGATAACTCCTATTGAACCTATTACCTTTCCTTCCGGATTTTTCAGGATGCTTAGCGAGATATCAACATCAATCAATTCGCCGTTTTTTTTCAATACCTGGGTCTCCATGTGATGCTGCATTCCCTTCTGTCTGATATTGTGGCTTCTCATCTTCTGCCACTGCTCCTCGGGATAGAGCGTTTTCACCGGCTTGAGGTACAAATCTTCTCTGCTCATACCAAGAAGATTCTCTGTGAATTTATTCCAGGAAATGAGCCGTTCCTGCTCATCAACCAGTGAAATAGCAACGGCAGAATTCTCAAATATGGTCCTGTATTTGTCTTCCGCCAGCCGGCGTTCCCGCTGAGCCGTCTTGCTCTCGGTAATGTCATTAATAGCAATGACTGCATGTATACATCCATTTACTATTGCAGGCTCGCCGCTTATACGAAACCAGCGTGTCATTCGTTGGCCGTCAACCTTAAACGTAGGCCGGATTTCAACCTCATGAACAGACCGCCGGGATTCTAATATCGTATCGACGGCTTTATGGAGCTGGCATAATTCACAAGCAGGGCTGTTTCCACAGCCTTTCCCGCTGCTAATAGTATTTATACAGCCCAGGGCATCACCGAATCTTTGATTGATAGTCTTTTTATCATCCTTGTTAAGCATTTGCCTGATAGGATTATTTACACGCTGAACTATCGTGTGCTCATCGATTAACATCATACCAACGGGTGCCGCATCAAATATTGCATTAATATTTTTTTGTGTCTCACTGAGTGTTTTTTGGGCCCGCCTGCGCTCGATGGCATATCGCACGGTACGAGTAAGCAGGTTGCTATCAAACTGCCCCTTAATGAGGTAATCTTCCGCTGCCGGCTGTTCCGCCGAAACCGCCTTTCCCGCATTGTCAGGACCACTTAGCACGATAATGGGTACATCCGGAGCGTTGGCGTTCAATTTGCCGACCAAATCTACCCCTCGACTGTTTGGCAGGCCAAGGTCAAGGAAAACAACATCAAAATTACCCTTATCCAAAAATTTCACTGCTGTATCAAGAGAGTCTGCAAATTTCACGCCTGAAACAGACAGCGCCGATTGTAGCAACAGCTTATGCAAAAACTCTCTGTCGGCCTTGTCGTGTTGAGCTATGACAATATTTAACGGTCTTGCAATATCAGATTCCATCTCGCGCTCTACTATTCTGTTAACATACTTCCTTCAGCAAACTGTCTCTCGTATTGTCTTATTGGAGTACTTGGCCTGCTTTTATTTACTGTTTGTTTTATTTTCCAGAGCGTTTGTTATTTTTTCACTCAACTCTGCACAATCAAACGGTTTGGTGATGTAATCTGCTATACCAAGGCTGGTAGCTTTAACCACATCACTCCTTTCGCTGCATGCTGTAAGTATTATTACGGGTGTGTTCTTCAGATCGGGATGATTCCTAAGGCGTTCGAGAATGCCAAAGCCGTCTACAACCGGCATATTTATATCCAACAGTATAAGGTCTGGTTTTTCGTTTGCCGCTTTTTCCAGACCTTCTTCCCAATTGGTTGCAGCAACAACCTCGAACCCAAAGGAATTAAGACGGTATTGAACCATTTTGACTACGTCAGGCTCATCGTCGATGACAAGTATTCTGGTCTTAGTCGTTTCCTTTTTTGATTTAGTTAATCCCAACATTAGTAAGGTTCCATCTTTAAAATCTGTTTGCAGACTTCCTCCCTTTCCTTGATGATATTCTATCGACCCAAACTAATTGTAATATTAACAAAGAATAGTGTTAACTTAGTGATACGGGCAATCAAGTTCTTGTTTAGAAACAGACAATCCGGTTTTTCACAGAATCCGGGCTGCTGCTGATTCGGCGATTAAGTTAAAAAATTAAATAAAAAAGCCTCTGAAAGTCCCAATACAGGTTAAATAAGAATCCTACAGAAAAAATTTATCGGTCCTGGTTTTGTCGTTCTCTGAGGCTGATAGAGCACTTGTTTAATTCCAAACTTACATATTTCGTATATACAGTTTAAATTTAATTAATGGAAGCTTACGGAGATGCGAAAATGTGCTGTACAGGCCTGCCAGAAAACTCGGTCACACCCGCTTCTACAGAAAACTTCAAATGTTCTTGCCTTGAAGTCCCAGTCATTATATGATTTATTGTTTCTGAAGACCCTGGTCAGCGAAAGTATCTTTCCGCTGAAGCAGGCCGATGAATTACCGAATCGTCTGTGGCGGTTTCTAACTGGACATATCCGGGGCTGCAGGCGCCGGGTGGAACCTGCCAGCGGCGATTGCTGAAAGCTATTTCTTGGAGGCTAAAAACAGTGGTTAAAACAAACGACATTCGTAACGTAGTATTCCTTGGGCATGGAGGGGCTGGAAAAACATCGCTTGCTGAAGCTATTCTGCACAAAACCGGCGTCGTCAACCGCCTCGGAAAGGTTGATGAGAAAACCACCGTCTGTGACTTCGACGAGGAAGAAAAACAACGAGAGCATTCAATTCACTCCGCCTTGGTTAACACCAACTACGCCGGGAAGCTCATTAACATCATCGACACTCCGGGGTATCCCGATTTCATCGGTGCAGCACTTCGGTCGGTCTCAGGGGCGGATGCGGCTGTGATAGTCATCAGCGCCTCGGCCGGAATACAAATAAATACGCATAAGCTCTTCCACACCGTCACAAACGCCAATATGCCCAGAATAATCGTTGTCAACAAGATAGACGCTGAAAACATCGACCTTGCCGGTTTAATCGGCAGTATCCGTCAGAGTTTCGGGCCGCAGTGCCGCTGTGCAAATCTGCCTTCCGCAGACGGAACAACGCTCATCGACTGCATAAAAAACGACTCCGGCCAGTCGCCTGTAATGGATGTAGCACAGGCACATACCGAGTTAATCGAAAGTATCATTGAGGCCGATGACGAGCTTATGGAAAAGTATCTGGGGGGCGAGGCCATATCACCGGAAAAAATCGCTTCTGTCTGCGTAAAAGCTATGATGGCCGGCACAATTGTTCCGGTCCTATTCACCAGCGCAACCTCAGAAACCGGCATAACCGAACTGCTGGACTTTATAACAACGTACGTGCCTTCACCGGCGCAGAGCATTCCGAATGAACTCAAGTCTGATGAAAAGACCACTCCTCTGCAGGCTGATGAGAACGGCCCTCTTGCCGGACTTGTATTCAGAATCGGTTTTGACCAGCGTTCCAATATGAAATACGCCTCGATACGGCTTTTCAGCGGTACGCTTCAATCAGATACAAGCTTTTTGCGTAACGACGAGAAAAAAGGTATCAGGCCGGGCCATATCCTAAAATCGCAGGGCGGCGACAATACGGAAATCGAGGCCGGAATCGCCGGTGACATTATAACCCTGGCAAAAATAGACGAGCTTCAGGTCGGTGATTTCATTCATGATGGCAAGGTCGCGGGTAAGCTGGATATGCTGCCGCTGCCGGAGCCAATGTTTGCTCTGGCCCTTGAACCGGCCGCCAAAGGCGATGAACAGAAAATAAGTGCCGCTCTGGAAAGACTTTCAGAAGAAAATCCGTGTTTTAAGGTTACCCACGACTCGCAGACCAAAGAGCTGGTCATTAACGGCCTTGGTGATTTACATCTGCGGGTCATGCTTTCAAAGATGGAAAAACGCCACAAGCTCTCGGTTAATACCAAACCACCTAAAATCCCCTACACCGAGACTATTACTGCAAAAGCGGAAGGCCATTATCGCCACAAGAAGCAGACGGGCGGCGCCGGCCAGTTCGGCGAGGTCTACCTGCGTGTCGAGCCTGCAGAGCGTGATTCCGAACCTTCGCTTATTTACAGTTGGGACATTTTCGGCGGTTCGATTCCCAAGCAGTATGAGCCGGCCATCCTGAAAGGCATACAGGACGTAATGGCAAGCGGATTCCTCATCGGATTTCCGCTACGGGACGTAAAAGTCTCAATCTACGACGGCAAACACCATCCCGTCGATTCAAAAGAAGTTGCTTTCCGGGCCGCAGGCAAGGGCGCTTTTCTCGATGCCCTGCAAAATGCCAAACCCGTCCTGCTTGAGCCGATAGTTAATATCGAAGTTACCGTACCGGCCGATTTTATGGGCGACATCACCGGCGACCTGGCCTCAAGGCGAGGCCGAATCCAGGGACAGGATATGCTTGCAGGTAATATGATTGTCATCAAGGCTCAGGTGCCGCTCGCCGAAGTTGCTCAATACAACAGTCAGCTCAAAAGCGTCACCAGCGGACAGGGAAGCTACTCTATGACCCTTAGCCATTACGAGCCAGTCCCACCCAATGTACAGCAGCAAATTGTTGAGGCGTACGCAGCCGGCAAAAAAAGTGAGAGTTAGCGAGGGATAATTACTTACCACCTTTCATCATCAGTGCTCCTGCACCTGCAATATCAGCCTGAACACCGCCGGTGGTCAAATCGTACGTTATATCTTCCACGAAAACGCCATTAAGCAGACAGGCCCGTCCCGGCTCGCCTTCCACGTGCACTATCGAGCTTTTCCCGTCATAGAATAACTTGCTGCCGACAAACTCGTAGAGCCGGCCTTCGGAATAGTAGATTCCTCCCGATGCAGAGAGCGTGGAAATCTCACTCCGCCCTGAGGAGGTTCCGGACAACCTGACGTCTACGTTGCTGGTATTGATGGATACCGGCCTGCCAAAACCAGTATCTTCAATCGGTAGATAACCGATATGGACACCCTGCGACTTCGCTTCGGCGACGATTCGCTCGGCTTGGATAAACCACTGCAGCTTCTCAAAGTTATCGATAAGTGCGTAACACGGCTTCTTCAGACCCAAGGGACTCGAACCGGTTTCCTGCATCGGTGCATTCGAATTATCCACTTTTATAAGTCCCGGGCCGGTCGCTGTAACCATCTCTGATGACTTATCATAGTCTAATTGGGCGCATTTTAACTCGCTGCCGCTCCAGAAGCCCTTCGGCGACGTTCGAATTATCTCCAGCTTTACCACACCACCGGCGACTCTGGCGTGCTCAATCCTGCCCGATGAATCTTCACCGGTTCCATCCGACTGCCGACTGCTCAGCGTTGCAATTAATTTCTCGCCGAAGACCCTAGTAGCCTGCTCATAATCCTGCTTTTTCTCAAGCATCTTCCCTACAACGTTGCCTTCGAAAACCACCTTATTTGACGCCGCAAGGAATTGAGCCTTTCTGTCGGCGGTTATTCTTACAGGCAGCACATCATTACCCGGCTGTTTATCATCCAAAGAGCCTGTTATCAAAGTAAAATCCACCGGACCCACAGCAACCACGTTGCCCGTCAGCATATCATAATTAATTCTTTCCGCACGTAAGACATTTCCTGCATCGACATCCTTGTCATTGGAAGGATGAACAGGCACCCGTCCATAGTCCTGAATCGTCTCGGCATAAGCACTTCCACTGTCGCTCTTCGCAAAAAGAACCTTGGATTTGTGTGGACTCAATTCCTGGTTTGCTGCGCTTCGTAAGGAGTCCATAGGATTGCCGGCAGGTTCCATAGGCGTAACTACAATGCCACCCTCACAGGTTACGTGAACATCCACATAATCGTCCGAAGGTTGCTGAGCCTCAATCGGCCGGGCGGGCACGGAAACTCCTTCAGCCGTTGAACCAGCCTTGACAGAGCGCACACTGCCTACAGGCTTGTCGCCGTGCTGCTTTTTCGAGCTATCTTGGAATAAGTTATCAATGAACACCTTATCAGCAAAAATTAACTGCCGGCCGTATTCAATAACAACGTTTTTACTCAACATACATTTATAGTATTGCCCGCTTTTCGAAACCGGTGCCGCAGGAATACCCGAAGGCTTAATTTCCCCCCGTGGCTTCGGGGTGTCCGAGACAGTCGAAACACTTGTACTTTTCCCGCCATCCCCGGCAAGAAAAGCTTTGCCCGGCTGTTCTTTAAGATGTAAGAAATCCAAATCAACTATCTTCAAAAGTACCAGTTGGTCAACCGCCTCATCGTAAACAAGCCGCAGGCCTCTGCCGACCAGTTCCGCCTGCTGCGAGACAAACCTGACCGGACCATCCGTCGAAAACTCCGACCTTTCACTCACAAAGACCAGGTCGTCAAGATAAATAAAGCCTTCGCGCATTTCTGTGGTTTCTTCGGGGAGAATATGAATTGTAACACCACCGCCGAGTCTTGCGTCTTTCGGGCTCGGCCTGCTCGCCGCCATCTCCACATCCACCGTTCCTGTGGCCGCTGTAATATCGCACCGCAGGCCCGGCCGAAAAACTTTCATATAAGGCTTTTCAATCTCCCACCTGTCACCGCTTTTGTGCAGAAGCTTCTCAAAGCCAAACTCCCTGTCCTTGGTTCTGTATCTGGCCACTGAAACCGTGCCGACCTTCACATCTCCTATCGCCCCGCGCTCGCTGCCGAATCCAGGCGTCTTCTCCTGCGAGGGCCCCCTGGAAAATTCCTCGTTAACATCTATCGGAGAGGTTCTACTGATAAAGCTGTACAAAAAGTAGATAACGAATACGGTCCCCAACCCGATTAGCCATATATAAAATTTCCTGGATTTTAGCACCATAACCGATTCGCATTAACCTTACGTCAGGTATCTTTCCATCAGCTCCGTCCACCTGCCGGTTTTCTTTAATATGTATTCTATCGTTTCGCGTACCGCCCCACAGCCGCCACATCGGCCGGTAACATAGTTGGCGTGCTGTTTTACTTCATCAACCGCATTACCCACCGCTACCGCAAAACCGGCCCTTCTCATCACAGGCAAATCAAGCACGTCGTCGCCGATATAAGCCACCTGGTCTGCTGAAACACCGCTTTTTTTCAGGAGCTTTTCAAATGCCGGGACCTTCTCAGTACATCCCTGAAAAACGTATGTGACCCTGAGTTGCTTGGCCCTGTGTTTCGTCGCCGCAGCGGTTCGGCCGCTCATAACCGCAGTCTTCAATCCCGCCCGATGCCACATCCGAATCCCGTGGCCGTCCAGCACATTAAAGCTCTTGCTTTCCGAGCCGTCCGGATGGATTATCACACCGCCGTCCGTAAGGACACCATCAATGTCCATTACCAGCAACTTGACATCAGCAAGATTTGGTTCTTGTGCCATAGATGTACCTGTATCGGGACTCGCACCGGCAGTCTTCCGCGCTCAGCCGACGACTTTTATTGCTACAATATCCTGTACGTCAATCAATCCCACCGGTTTATCATCAGCATCAACGACGGGCAAATCATCAATTCTA
>CAYZTY010000023.1:0-16579 GCA_964481525.1 uncultured Pirellulales bacterium | reverse complement strand
CTGTACCTGTTAAAAATCGCCATCGCCTCGGCGGCAAGTGCGTCCCGCCTTATACGTTTGCAATCAGCTTTCATCACCTCACAAACTTTCCGGGTAAATGCCGCCGAACCTTCCCGGGTCACCAGCCGACGCAGGTCGGCATCGGTAATAATACCCACCAACCTGCCTTCCGCATCAACAACCATAACGGCCCCGTGGCGTTTCAGCCGACTGGTCTCGGACAGCATTTTCTGAATGCTGTCGGTCACCTCAACCACAGGCAGCTCCTCCCCGACCTGAAAAATCATTGACTGCTCGACTGTTATCAGTTTTGTTCCCAGGGAGCCGGCGGGATGAAAGCGGGCATAATCCTCCACGGTGAAATCCCGGGCCTTCATCACTGTAAACGCAAGAGCATCACCAATCGCCAGCATACAGGCTGTTGAAACACTCGGCGCTATTCCCAGGGGGCAGGCCTCCGACATCTGACCTATGCACAGAAGAATATCGCTATACTTACTAAGACGCGAATCGTGATTACCCGTAATGGATATCAGTTTTATCTCCAGCTGCTTTACCAGGTTTATCAACCGAATAATCTCGTCCGTCTCGCCCCCGTAACTCAGTACAATAACGATGTCATTCCGGCGCAACCTTCCCAAATCGCCATGAACCGCTTCTGCAGGATGAAGAAAATGACTCGGAGTACCCGTAGAGGCCAGCGTCGCGCTAATCTTCCGGCCGATTATGCCGGCTTTACCTATTCCCGTTAATATCACTGAACCTGTGCAGTTGTAAATCATCTCTGCGGCACGGGCAAATGAACGGTCAACAACCCGCTTCATCGCCACCACGCCAGCCGCTTCGACTTGTATGACATTCTTCGCATATTCGAGGTCGAATTTCACCGCAGCCTGCTTCTTCACCTTGCCAATCCCCAAATAATCGCCGTCAGATACCGGCTTCTCATTTTCCCGCCAAAGCTCAGCACCTAAAACTTCACCACACTTCCGCGTCCGTCATAACATATCATACTATGTTTTCCACCGGCGTAAGCCGCCTGGGCGTTAATCATGACGCGTTTGCCCGTGTTATGTTCAATATGTGCTATCGCCGCTCGTTTCTCGTTATGCAGAAAACCTGCAACATCCGGCGGAACCATCAGCTCAATCCGCCTTACGTCTTTATTCGCCGTTGCGAGGTTAAGCAGCCTGATGATTCCGACAGACAGGGCCTCGTGGCTTTTGACTACCCCCGTACCTCCACATTGTGGACAGGCCAGATAACTGCTCGACTGCAGGGACGGGCGAAGCCTTTGCCTTGTCATTTCCACTATCCCGAACCTGCTCATCCTCAGCACTTTCGACCGGGCCCGGTCCACTTTGACCGCCCCACGAAAGACACGTTCCACCTGCCTTCGATGTTTCTCGGCTCGCATATCAATGAAATCACACACAATCACACCGCCAAGGTCGCGTAGTCTAAGCTGGCGCGGTATCTCAGCTGCCGCTTCCATATTTATCTCAAAAGCCGTCTGTTCGGCGTTCTTACGTTTGCGATATCTACCGCTGTTGACATCAATGGCGACCAATGCTTCGGTCTGCTCTATCACTATTGAACCGCCGCTTTTAAGCTCCACCTGATTAGATTCTATCCTGCTGATTTCGCTCTCAATCCTGTACCTGTGAAAAAGCGGCGTCTTGCCGGAATAATACGTTACTCTGGTTTTCATACGGGGCATAGCTATCTTCAGGAAGTCTCTTATCTTTCGCGATATGTTTTCCGAATCACATACTATATTGCTTATTGAGCTGTTAAAGACATCCCGCAGTGTTCTAATAACAAGGTCGGATTCCTGATAAATCTCCGCCGGCGAACCTGCCGACGTTAACCTTTTTTGTATCGCAGTCCACAACCGGCTCAAATACCTCAAATCGCTCTGCATATCACGCTTTGAGCATTCCCGTCCGGCGGTTCTGATTATAAAACCAAATCCTTTCGGAGGCTTGCAATCCAACAGTAACTGCCGTAGTTTTCTCTTTTCCTCGTCATCTTCGATTTTCTGTGAGACGCCAAGCTGACTCATCCAGGGCATCATAACCAAGTACTTGCCCGGCAGAGAAAGATATGTATTCAGCGTCGGGCCTTTCGTCTTTAGTCCTTCTTTGATTACCTGAACTATGATATTTTGTCCCTTCTTAAGACATTCCTGGATAGGAGGCCGATTTTTCAGCGACTCTCGACGTCCGACGCTCACGGCTAAGTTCTCTTTTTGCCCCGGAAAATATTTGGGATGTAAATCGCTGATGTGCAGGAAGCCGTTCTTGCTTATTCCAAAATCCACAAACGCCGCCTGTATGCTCGGCTCAATGTTTAAAACCTTGCCCTTATAAATGTTACCCACGCGACTGGCCAGGCCCGTCCTCTCGACGTAAAGCTCCTCTAAAACACCATTTACAACAACCGCTATCCGGCATTCTTCCATCTCCGCCACGTTTATCAACATTTCTCTTGCCATAAACAAGTCCTTACACCGACAACATTTTTTCTATCCGCGGCAGATTCATACTCCGCCACCTGCATTCACGATACGACAGTCCGCCATTCTATATAAGTTCGTTTCACACTACTTGCCATTACCGACTCATCATCGCCCAGCAGCTTTACTATCTCATCCACTCTTATCGTCCCGGACGGTTCTATTTTACATGTAACTGCTACTTTCAAACCTTCAAAATCAACCGATTCTATAAAACCGCCGACGTCAACTGTGCGGGTATCACCTTTTTCGTTTATTCTTCGCTCTATGAAAAGATGCTCATTCCCGATGTATCGGGACCCGGCCTTTAACTTAATCTTTTCGAGCAATGCCGCCCTGGCTACCTCAAATTCATAAACCGCTGTTACCGGATGAAATTTCGCTTTGCCTTTTATCAGGTCCAGTGAAACAAGACAGCAGTCCGGTGGAAGCTGCCGCTCGAGCTTTCTTTTGATTTGCTCTGCGTCAATCCCGATAAATCGGTATTCCTCAGCTTCATCTCTCGCCTCGCCCCGCCCCGGCGGGCAAGCGGCAGGCGGGTCTGCAGACGTCTCTATTACGGCACACAACAGCTCGGCATCGCCTTCAAGGCCCACGCTCCGTGGCAAAGGTAACGAGATTCTCGGCCTGGGATTAAAACCCTCACTGTAGCTTAGCCTGATTCCGCTTCGAACCAGAGCACGCTGAAAAAGTCTCGCTGTCTCCTGATGCGATAAATATCTCAGAGTTCCGGCTATCCTGAATTTGGCGGCTATTGTGTATCTCAAAACATCACACCTCATTTCTTCAAAGCCGCTTTGCGTTTCCGCCAAGGCTTCAGTTAAAACACTTCCGGAATGATTTTCCTCGTCGCATCCCTCAGATAATTCGAAATTTGTTGCTGCGAATTCATAGTCAGTATTTTTCGCGTAAGCTGATTGCAGTCGGTTATCGTAACCGAACGAATAATCTGCTTAACCTCAGGTATCATCGGCGGGGCCAGAGAAAATGTCCGTACTCCCATTCCCAGCAGCAGCATAACATACTCCGGCTCCGATGCCATCTCACCACATACGTGCAGCCCAATCTTGGCCCTGTAGGCGTCCTGAACCACCGCCCTTATCAGGCGAAGCACGGCCGGCTCACCCGCAGAAAACAACGACGAAACACGCTCATTACCCCGGTCAACAGCCAGCGTGTATTGAATCAGGTCGTTGGTTCCAATGCTGAAAAAGTCCACGTCTCTTGCCAGTGTTCCCGCCGTAAGCGCAGCGCTCGGCGTCTCGACCATAATTCCAATCTCGATATTGTGCCTGTACGGAATCGATTCCTCGTCCAGGTCCTCCATCACGTCGCGCAATATCATTTTAGCATGCTTTAACTCCTCCAGGTTTGTTATCAGAGGAAACATTATTTTTACATCACCAAGCACAGAGGCTCTCAGAATTGCGCGCAACTGGGTCTTGAACAACGGGAGGTCCTGCAGACACAGCCTAATGGACCGCAGTCCCAGACACGGATTTGCCTCGGGCGTGTTGTATCGCTTGCTTTGAGTATACTTATCCGCCCCGAGGTCCATCGTCCTGATTACCACCGGCTTGTAGCTAAAAGCCCGAACCGCTTCGGCATAAGCCTCGTAGTGGTCGGCCTCTGTAGGCTCCTGTTCATTGTAAAGATATAAAAACTCCGTCCGGTACAGACCTATGCCCTGTCCACCTTTTGCCAGGACCATTTCTGTCTCATCCGGAAACTCAATATTTCCCCACAGCTCCACCTTCGTCCCGTCCCGCGTAACCGCCGGCATATCCCGTATTGCGTCAAGCTCATGTTCAAGACGCTCAAAATCACGGGAATACTGTTCATATTCCCGTATCGTCTCCGGATTCGGATTTATAACAACAACTCCGCGATTGCCATCTATTACCACCGTATCGCCCGCACCTACAGCGGCGCTCAGGCCTTCAAGAGCAACGACGGCCGGAATGCCCAGAGAACGGGCAACAATCGCGCTGTGGCTTGTTCGTCCGCCTACATCCGTGGCGATTCCCTTTACAAAAGTCTTGTTAAAACTTGCTGTTTGTGTCGGGCTCAACTGGTGCGCAATAACCACAACTTCCTCCGTAAGATGTGCCACATCTTCCCTTTTCTCTCCAAGAAGGTGCTTCAGCAAGCGTCTCTCAATATCGTAAATGTCCGCCGCACGCTCGCTGATATAAGCATCTTTTACCTGAGCGATTCGCGAGGCAACCTCACGAAGTGTGGTCGAAACGGCGTATTCAGGGGTCAAATTCTCTGAAAAAATCATGTCTGTTATCTTCTTCCGCAGGCTCTTGTCACGCAGGAAGCTTAGATGCACAGTAAAAATCTCACGTATTTTACGTTCTTCAACACTTTGTGCCGCTTTCAGCTGGCTTAATTCGGCAATGGCCTCCCCAAACGCCTGCCGCACGCGCCTCATCTCCGTTTTCCTCTGCGAACTCATTATCGAACGCCGCGGAATGCGATATTCTTCGGAATCAATCACCACCGATTTGGCAATAGCGATTCCGGGAGAAACTCCAATACCTTTTCTTATTTCCATTTCGTTCTTCAATCAGTTTTTACGCTCGGGGGTGTCTTCAACTGAGACCCCGCGGAACTGTTTGCCCTCCACAAGCTCTTTCAAGGCGGTAATCGCATCCTCGGCATCGCTGCCTTCCGCCCTGATTGTGAGCTTGCTGCCCTGTGTGGCGGCCAACATTGTCATCTGCATAATGCTTTTGCCATCAGCGACACACTCCGGATTACTTACTTTTATATCACAGGCAAACCGGCTTGCCATATCAACAAATTGCATTGCCGGACGCATGTGCAAACCATCCTCGTTCTTTATCTCAACCTTTATTTCACGAACCGGCTTTTCCAGTGCTTCTCCTTCCTCTTGCTTAATTCCCGCTTATTTACACAAATGGATTAATATACTTCAGGATGAAACCGCCTCATCCGCCTCCAGCAAAAGCTCGTTGATCTGCTCAGCCGTCCGGGACTGCCGCAAAAACTTGCGGAATTTATCCTTCTGCAAATGATTGAATATCTTCTCCATAGCTTCCAAATGCCTCTCCGGCTCCTTAACCGGGCTGAGCAGAAGCAATACCGTGTAAACAGGTTGTTTATCAAGAGAGGCAAAATTAATACCGAGGCTGCTTCGTCCGACCGCACAGACCAGCTTTTTAACGGCCGGATGCTTCACGTGCGGAACTGCTACACCTTTACCTAAACCCGTGCTTGCCTCATTCTCCCTGTCAATCAAGGCCTTGATAACATCCTTGCTATCTCTTTTTTTCAATTGTCGTGCAGCCTGAATTGCCTGAACAAGCTCACTTATTACCTCGTCACGGTTTCTGCCCTTCAACTCCGGAATCGTCGCTTTAAAGCAGACAAAATCTGCAAATTTCATTTTCGCTCCTGAAAAATCTTCTATCCTGTTTCCGCCAGTCAAAATTCTAATACCAGCAGCAAACACACCACTAAGATACTATCGCGGCAAGACGGATTCGTCGCTGATTCAATGTCTGTTATCCCGTTCCTTCTCTTTTTGCCTTCTTAACTGCCGCTCAAGCTTATGACTGGCTGTGTCAATGCAGGCATATATGTCCTGACCGGGCTCTTTTACTACAAAAATCCTGTTATGTTCCGCACTGGCAATTATCTCAACACCGGGTGTGGCACTTTGGCTACCATGGATAATCACCTCCACTTTATTTATGCTGTTATAATACTTCGGCAGCTTCGAGACCTTCTGTTCTGTGTGTGCTCTGATTCCTTCGGTTATCTCAACCTGTTTGCCGCTAATCATCACTTGCAAATCGAGTCTCCTTAAAACCAATCCTTACAACTGCTCATTCCCTGCCTTCTCTCCAAGGCCGATTTCACTGCCGGGAGGCAGCGTGTTAGGCGTTATCACACCGCCGCTCACCGTAAATCGCAGCGCCTCCTCTATCGTCATATCCAGCTCGATTGTCTCGTCCTTGGCAGTCATTATCACATAGCCGGTAAACGGTGTCGGTGAAGTCGGCACAAAAATAGTTAAAAACTCCTTCGTCAAACTATCATTTATCTTTTTCAGCCCCGAACCGGTAACCAGGCCAACCGACCACGAGCCTTTTCTGGGATATTGAACTGCAACAACACGAAGAAATGTCAGTTTTTTCTCCGCCAAGACAAGGTCTGTCACCTGTTTTATATACGGGTAAACCTTCCTCAGAAACGGCGTCCTTTCGAGAAAATTTTCGAAGATGCGCCACAGCGTCTTTCCAACCACACTGGCCAGAACCGCCCCCAGAATACACACACCCACCAACGCCAAAATAAATCCCGTAATCTGTCCGGGCCCTGTAACCCAGTACTTCTCGGCAACCTGGATCCTCGTGCCTTTTAATATCTCGTCGTCCTTTATCCTGACCTCAAGCAACTCAGGCTGGGTCTGCAGCTCCGGCTCATGCTTCAAGGCATAGTTACGCTTCTGCTCGTCGGTGACGGGTGGATACCAATCCGTAGCCGCCACCGCCAGCCGGACAACTCCACGGTTGATATGGATGCTGATATTATCCTGCACAAAGATATAGCATTGCACAAATATCCAGATTGTAACCACTGTTGGAAGCAGAGCCGCCAATCCCCGCAGGAAATATCCTCTGAAAGTCTTAAACGCTTGCATTGCCCCTGTGAACAGTCCCTTGCCGGTAAGTTCGTAACTCCTTATTTCAAACTAAAACTCGCTTCTCACAGCCCTACAGCTACACTATTCCGCGGAATTAGTTTAATTTACGGCGTTTCCGTCGTCAACAAAAAACTCTTTGGGCAGATGGGCCCCGGCCAAATGTATAATCACTCCCGGCAATGAAGCGATTAGCCAGACAACACGATGGCATACCGCCAATGCAACGGCCTGCTCGCTGGTAACCGACGCCAGTTGCGTAAACATAATTTTAAGCCCCCCTTCCCATATACCGAGCCCCCCAACGCTCACAGGCAGCAGCCCCAGGACCCACGCGGCCGGGAAAAAAACAAAATAATATTTAAGCGGGGCCGTCATCCCGAGATTGCGTCCGGCAAACCATAAACCAACAATAAAGACGGCCTGGCAGCAAAAAGTAAGTACATATGCAAGCAATATCGCAAGCGGCTTACGACAGTAAATGCGGATAGCATTACTCGCTTTTCCGGCCGCACGAGAGCCCCGGTCTCGCAGAAATAACCAGGCTTTCTTCAGGACTGCTCTGCCCTTGCCCGTCAGTAACAAAAGACAAAGAACCGCTGTAAAAGCCCCTGCCGCGTAAACTGCTATCCATCCGTACTCCGCGAGGGACCGAAATGTATCGAATTCGAAATTTATTTCCAGCTGGTTGCCTTGTCCTTCCACCGGCACAAACCAGTAAAAACAGGCGGCCATAGCAATCAGCCCGGAAAAACCTATAATCCTGTCAACAAAAACACTCAGGGCCGCCTCGAGCCTTTTATCGGTATGCTTAGTAACATACCATGCTCTAAGCACATCGCCGCCCACCGAGCTCGGCAGAAAGTTGTTATAGAACAACCCCAATAAATGCAGCTTGAATGCCGCCCATATTTTAATCTTGATACCCTGAACCCTCAGCAGTAACCACCACCGCGAGACAAAAATAAATTGGCTAAAGAACAAAATAGCCACCACACTCACAAACACCCACAAATTCATCCCCAACAAGGTCCCAGTCAGCTTGCCTAAATCCTCGTTGCGGAACACCAGATACAGCGCAACACCGGCTACACAAAATCGTAATATAGTAGATATACGCCTTCTTTTCTTGCTCTTCGGGCCTTGTGCCAAACCGGCCTCCCTCAAAAAACCTTGTTTTCAGGTATAATAACAGGTAAGATTCAACACGGCAAGATAGTAACCTATAACACGGATAACAGGCCCAGACCTGCCGGGCCTAATCATTAAGGAGCTTCTGAAAGTGTCTGCAAATAAAGATATCGAAGAAGGACTGCAATTTCTTCCCCAGTTCGGTCCCGACGGCTTGATAACAGCCGTCGTACAGGATGCGAAGACAGGCCAGGTCCTGATGGTCGCATATATGAACCGTGAGGCCTTGGAGAAAACTATAGAAACCGGAAAGGGAACATATTACAGCAGGTCGAGAAAAAAGCTGTGGACCAAGGGCGAGCAGAGCGGCCACTTTCAAAAAGTAGAGCAGATTCTTACAGACTGCGACCAGGATTGCATTCTGCTGAAGGTAACCGTTCAGGCCGGCCAGTGCCACTTAGGATACCAGTCCTGCTTTCATCGCGCACTTAAAAAAGACAGCAGCGAAGAACTCGAACTAATCGCCGAGAAGGTCTTCGACCCGGATAACGTATATAAGAAGTAATCACTGGAAATCCGATTGATAGGGCCGGTGCTTATTGCAACTACGCCGTTTATTGCCACGGGAAGTCAGATTATTCCAAAACATGATCGGCATAAACTCTGACATCGTTGGAAATATCTTCTCTCAGTAATAACTTTTTCAGAAGCCCTGGTCTTTCTTCCTTCTTAAAACCCCTAATAACGCCAATGCCCCGTGTCAGTATGTAGTAATCTGTCTCCGTCTCCAGTATCCCTTGAATAATTTTGTGGGTAAGTGAGTATGGATAATGAATTAGTGTACCAGCAGCCGTTCTTCTAAGCTCGATATTCTCGGAACAATCGAAAACCTCTTTCAGGCAGGCAATGTCCTGCGGCTCAGGTTTTTTTATTAACGACATTGCGGCCATCGCCAGCTTTCTTATTTCATCTGGCTCGTTCGGCTCTATTATGATTTGCCTGAGTAACTTTCGCGAATCTGAATTTGCAGGCTGTGTAGCCATAATCTGAAAAGCATCAGATGCCACGTAAAACGTTCTGATGCCCCAAAATGAGAAATTATCTTTTATCCAGTTATTATATGTATTGAGCACAATCCGGCTTGTATATTTCGGTTTGTTATGTTTCAGCCCACTCATAATCGCCATTTTTACCTGCGGATGAGTCGCCTGTCGTAATTTGGACTCAAGAAATTCCCCGTTTAGCTGATTTGGGTCATCTGTAAGTGTCCTACATGCTATAATTGATAATCTATGGTCTGTAGTCTCAAGGGCCACCTTTCTCCAGAGCTTCGCCGGCTTCGATATATTTTTTACTCCTCTTACATAATCATGGACCATTTCATCCAGGATAATTCTGGGCCAGAGGCCTTTGGATATTGAGTCCCTTCCATATGGCAGATACCTCGGTTTATTTTCTTTCCCATAAAAGCTGGATTCATAAAACTTCCAGATATTTTCCATTATGAAGATACTAAGATAACTACGTAGTTTCTTTTTGTTTGGGCCACTATGAGGAGCGGGATTGGCCGACCAAAAGAGAGACCCACGGCGAGAACTACCCACTTTAGAGTTATCCCAGCCCTTAAACCATTCAGGCTCATCAATACGCGCATTGATAATTAACGCAAGCGGCCCCTCCGGCCAGCCCTTTTCAATCGCCTTATCTATATCAACCGGTTCCTTTCGGGACTGGATAAACTGATTCCTCGCGGCGATATATGCCTGGCCCTTTAAGCCGGCAATTCGAGTCAGCTCCGAGAGGTCTTTCGACGCGGTAGAACGAGGAACCGAATTCAACTCGTTAGACTTTTGAATTCTTCGATATGCCCACCTACATGACAATTTAAACTCCTGCTCTTCATTCCCATATTCTTCACTCAGGCATTTTTTCAAATCCTCAAGGGCGTCCACTTCTCTCTGACAGCCTATTATTGCCGCGGCAAGTGGCTCTTTTCGGTCAAGATGATACCTCAGAAAATTTATGGAAAATTGGTGGTTTTGCCCGGCTAAATATTCGGCTGCCTGACAAAAATACATATATTGCGTTCGATACCCATACGGATTAGTTTCGCCCGGCCCCAGGAAAAATGCCAGGGCCTGCTCAGCCCAGGATTCACGGGCCTCTTTAGCGGGAAGATTCATACGATATTCAAGGTATGTCCTTGCCTGATGCGCGGTTTCCTTTAGCTGTTCATTTTCATCACCAGTCTGCTCTATGTCGCGAAGGATTGCGACCGTGTTCGCATCGCCAATCACACCTAATAATTGAATTATCAGAATTTTTACAGTCTTAGAAGACATTGGCAGCGCGCTGAGGGCAACATCCCTGGCGCTGTCTTTGTCTAATCTTGCAAGGGCAAAAACAGCTAAACGGTGTTGGGGAGACTCTCCGCTTATAAGCCTCTGGAAACTTTTTTTCACCGGTTCCGAGTCACCTAATTTTACAAGAACCGCCAAACCTAATCGTTTTGTCCCGGATCTTCCATCGGACGCCAAAAAAGTCATAGGCTCTACTAATTCCATGCCATATTTTTCTACCAATCGCTCGGCCTCGGCTTCTATTTGCTCATGACGTTCACGGTTGTAACTAATTCGTATACGCTCGTCATAAATTGAATCGAGATAGTCCCTTATGTAAACATCTTCTACAATTTTCATATATGCCGTACCATACAATCTAAAGTACCCGGATCCCCGCCTGGAATTTTTCATCCGCCGTTCTAACTCACAAAGAAATTCCTTATCTCTCTGCCGGCCCATTATCGCCACGGCAAGCGTTTCTTTTCGGTCAAGATGATACCTGAGGAAGTCAAGAGAAAACCGGCGATTTTGATTCGCTAAAATCTCGGCCGCTGTATAATACTGAGTCATCGCGGAGCAACTACCGATTATAGAAGTATTTCTCAGCGCCGAGTAATATTCAACAGCCTGTTTATTCCAGGAATCGCGAGCCTCTTTAGAAGGAAGATTCATACGGTATTCAAGGTATGTCCTTGCCTGGTGTGCGGCCTCCTTTATCTCCTCATGTTCACTATCTGCCTGCTCTATGACTTGAAGAATCGCTACCGTATTTCTATCACCAACTACGCCTAATAATCCAATTAACGAAATTTTGACATATCTATCATCCGTAGTATTCAATGCTTCGGTAGCAATATCTCTCGCCTTGTTTTTGTCTAATCTCGAAAGCTCATAAGCAGCCACACACTCAGTAAAAGAAGGATTGCCCTTTATAAGTTCGATAAATGCCCTTCTTGCCTTCTTCGACTCGCTTAATTTTGAAAGGACCGCGCCGCATAAACGTCTGTCACTACTCCTTATATATCCCTTTTTATACATAAGAGCAGTTATAGGCTCAACCAGCTCCACGCTATACTTGTCTATTAATCGCCCGGCTTCGGTTTCTATAATCTCATTTGCTTTTACAATATTATATCTGTTTATTGAAGGCACAGAAGCCAAAGCATCCTGGATGTCTTTATTAATAATATCATTGGCTTCTGCCGGCAGGAGGGCTTTTTGCGGGTCGGGAGCGCCAAGGAACAGGAACGTCGATAAGATGTAGAATGCGGCTAACATGAGTTTTTGAGAATGCTTTATATAAATTTATTCTGTACGTTAACTATATAGTATTACGGCCGAATTGTCAAGGCTGTTCAGGCTCCCCGCCTTGCTACTCTTTCCTTTTCACAGGTATGTAAATATCAATTACGGATTCCGGATTGTCCGCGCCCTTGAATCTTTCATCATACAGCTCGAAATCGAAACAGTCGGCCATCTCATATTCGGATTTGGGTAGCCATTCTTTATAAGCAAACTGAAACGTCTTTCCCAATTCACTTAATCTGCCTTCGCTGGAAAAGACCGCATAATGATGTTCTGGAATTTTCTTTGCAACCATATTGGGCGGTATGGAAGATAAGTCCTTAACTTCTTTGCAGGCCATATAAAACCACTTGTTCTCGCTGTGAAATTCCTCGGTATAAACTTCCAGGCCGAAGCCCGTTTTATCGTCTTTCCATGCAACCTTATCCTTTAGCTTCATAAACATTTCCCAGGCCTTTGGGAAAAGTCCCGAGGCGCCATCACCGAATGTCGTTACGCCGACCACGTAAAATTCAGGCAGCTTTTTTATTACAGGCTCCATATAAATCTCCTTATATACCTGCATTTTTGTATGATACTACGTTTAACACACAGTTCAAGCTTCCGATTAAGCTTTTACTACTTTCTGCAATATGCCGTTTTGGACATATTCATTAAGTTTAACTCTCAACAGCGTCAACAAAAACACGGCGACTATATCACCGTTTTTTTCAGCAACCGACATTTCGTCTTCTATCCTTCTTATGGAATCGGTTATTTTCGCTTTGAACGAGTGTTTGCTGTATGAATCAGATCCATCTAATTGAATACCAATCTCATTTCCAATCTTTTCAATGAACCTGAAAGCTTTAGGCGCACACAGCCATGTATTCTTGATGTTCTTCAGCAGCCTGTCATCAAGCGATAAACCGGACTTCCTTATTTCATTTTCGGAACTTTCATCCCAATCGTAGTAATCACTTCGTGCATCATCATTGATAAAAGGATTTTCTTTAACCTTGGAGTTAACAATCATCCACCATCGCAATCTCCTTGCCAGTATTATATTGTAAGCAGTCGTTCCCTCATTCTTCCCGCATCTTTCAATAACTTCCTGCGCCTTCGCTAATGCTTCACCAGAGACCATAAAGCAATAATAGAAATCCTCGACTTTGCGCTGCTCTTTTACCGCCTTTAATATAGCAATAATGTTGTGCTCGAACATTTCGTGACCACAAGGCGGAAAGTATTTGATATTGTTTTCGGCGATGAACGCCGCCCAATCGGGAATCCGGCCTGCCGAACGCTCAGCCTCTATCAATTTCTTAATAGCTTCCCGGCCGTCATTCCTTTCCGGGAGATTAGTGCCCCACCATATTCTCTCTGATATATATTTCATCTCGATTTTTAAAATCTAACTTCGGCGCTGTTATGTGATATACTATTCGGTATTAATCTTCAAATGTTTCTTCAACGACAAAGCCCGCTTTTTTATACAGATTCAAAGCCGGCGTATTTATCTCCTCGGCATCAACCTTGACCGTCTCTATTTTCATAGAACGAAAGCGTTTAATAGCGGTTCCTATTAAAGAAGATGCCACTTCTTTTCTTCGCCATCCAGGAATCACGGCAACGACACTTATATAGCCGTAATTTTCCTTACAGTAGCTTACAATAAAACCTATCAATGTGCCGGTTTTAGCATCGACGGCTAAAAATACGCCCTCGGGGTCAAACCCAAGGAAAGAATCCCAGTCATCAGCCCAAGGCTGCTTTTGAAAAGAATCCGAATAGACATAGGGAATCTTGCCGTGGTGCAGAGCCGGACTATACGAAACGATTTTATAATCAGTCGGCGAAATTTCAGCCTCAATCGCCTTCGCCAGCTTCAACCTAAAATATTTTGACATTGCTATACTCGTTCCTTTTCTCACCACTCCTCTAAACAGAGAAGCTCAAATGCGCGAGTTACCGGCTTTCTTTAAGTTTTTTCAGATTATCCAATGCCTTGCCGTAGCTCGGATTTTCTTTGCTCCATTCTACTAATTTTTCACAGGGAAACTCGTCGCACTGCGAGCAGTTATCCAGTCCTTTCTCATCTACACAGCACTTCAGAATCCAGCAGTTGGCCGACCAATGTTTGGAGCGGTCGCCGTGGCAGCTAATACAATAAGGGCCTTTCGCCATTATTTCTTCTGCGCCTTCGCTATCGCTTATAACTTTCCACTCCCGAAACTGCCCGACCCACTTCTGCGCGTTTTCCAGATTTTCATGTATCTTTGGAAACGGACACGCATTACAATCCAGACCACAGGCTGCTATGTGTTGTTCCATAATAAACTCCTCTCTGAATTCTACTCAACTTCGACATTATATCTGTATTGCCCCGCCCCAGTGATTTATTTGCCTGTACTTCTATCAAAGGGTTTTCTCGCTCGTATGTGCAGGAAATACGCCACTACCCGGGCATCCTGCAAATCAGGATATTGCCTTACAGCTTCATCACTCGGGCGTGGTTCCTCTACCTGCTCTAACAGAAAACCTGTTTCAATCAGGAGATTGAACCACTGGCTGATGGTTCGTGTAAATTTCGGGGCTTTGAACTTCGGCAAGGTTTGCTTTAACTCTGCCGGTGCTGCTCCGAAAAGCCATTCCGACACTTCTCCGTCAAGATTGCGGAAGTAATCGCCCACTTCGATTGCATAAGTCAGGCCTTTATCATTTCGCAGATTGCGACGATGCGGTGTAGAGAAACACGGGTGTTCAATTGAGAACTGCAGGAATCCGCCGGGCCTTAAAACTCGAAATGCCTCAGACAAAACACACTCGGTCTCAGGGATATCCATAAAACTCATAAATCCTGCAACAAAATCAAAGCTCGCGTCAGGAAAGGGCAGCTCCACCGCGCTAGCGACCTGATAGTCAATTCCGAGCGGCTCACTTTTTTCCGCTTCCTTCGCAAATTTAATGAACTTCTCCGAAATATCGACGGCAATCATACGTGCTCCACGCCCGGCAAGAAGTCTCGTGTTGTAACCCTCCCCGCAACCGACGTCGAGGCCGGAAAGCCCATTTACATCAGGCAGCATGTTAAAGAACGCCGGCGTATTAAGTCCGTCACGATAAACATCATACCCATCTCGCGCCAGCTTCGTCCAAACAGCCGCATTCTCGTTCCAATATCGCCCTACTTCTTTATGGTCCATTTCCGCATCTCGCCCTTCATTGCAAAACAGCCTTTTTATTCTTTCATTTCTACCAGTTCATTCAACCGTTCGATTACATAGTCTGCATATTGCTTTCTTGCGTCAATTTTGTCAGGCCAAATCTCGCTTATTATTCCTGTTATCATAACCGTCGTGATACCCAGCCTCTTCGCGCCCTCAAGCTCTCCTGAGCCGCCGTCACCGACAAACATACATTGATTCGGTTTTACACTTAACTCGTCCATACAAATATTATAAATTTCCAGCTCAGGCTTAACGCAGCCGGCCTTACAGGAAAAAACGACGGAATCAAAAAGATGCGCAGCAGGAGACTTGTGCCATCCGACTATCTCTGAAACATCCGCATTACTAATCAGGCCGATTTGTTTATTCATCGACTTCAGAGTCGCAAGTACCTGAAGTGTTTCCTGCGGGATGTTTATAAGAGCGCCGTAAAATCTTTTCATTCTGTTACTGGCCGCTTTTTTTATAACATCCTCCGGAATGGCAGGGTCTATCGAATGCGCCATCTTCCTAATTATTGAAACAGGGTCCGTTATCTCGCCGGCCAAACGTTCCCGGGACTTTTCCATTAATTGTTCGTTCAAGGCCTCTTTGCTGACACCGAGCATTTCCGATGTCGATGGGCCTTCGGACCGCGTTGATTCCAACGCAGTCAGCGTATGAAAAAGGTCGAAGAGAATCACCTGTTTCTGTTTAACTACTGCAATAACACTACTATCTCTCATATTTATCAGTAATACGGCATATTCCTAACTCTGAATCATACCAAAAAAATAAAGGGGCTATAAACAAATCCTGCATTACTAAAATTTATCTCACTCTGTTTCAAAATAAACCCACAAGCAGCAAAGCCGGCATGCTTGACAGTTGCCTTAAAATAAGTAATATAGGGAAAAAGCTGTCCGGGAATTTTACACTATGAGTAAGAATATTGCAATTTTAGGCTCGACCGGCTCAATCGGCACCAGCGCCCTTAGGGTAATCAGCTCACTGGGCCCCGATTATCGCGTTGCCGCGCTTTCGGCCCACAGCAACTTCACCCTTTTGGCCGAGCAGGCGCTGGATTATAAGCCTGCCATCATTGCGATTAGCGACCCGGCGTATGCCGGCCAACTGCATGAGGCTGTTACCGATTTGAACATTGAGATTCTAACCGGCCCGGAAAGTCTCGAGCAGATTGCCAGCCTCGAAGCGGTCGATATTCTCATCACGGCCGTTGTCGGCGCAGCGGGCCTGCCGGCCGTCCTTGCCGGCGCTCGCGAAGGGAAGAGATTAGCCATTGCAAACAAAGAGCCGTTAGCTATTGCAGGCCAGCTACTAACCGAGGCCGCCAAGAGCAGCGGCGCGACTATCCTTCCGGTTGACAGCGAACACTCCGCGATTTTTCAGGCAATGCAGG
>CAYZTY010000022.1:0-26450 GCA_964481525.1 uncultured Pirellulales bacterium | reverse complement strand
GAAGGACGGGCATAGTTCGGCCGGCGCAAGTTTAAGCCGGATTAATTGCTTTGCTGCCGTTGTTATTGTATTGGCGATTTTCGTAAACTGGATTATTTATCTCGGAGGGCGAATATTATGACCGACGAACAGAAACCGCAAGTCAGCGTCATCAGTCCCATATCTCCGGCATTCGACAGAGTCAAGCTGCTTTTATTCCAGCCCTTTGATTTTGGCAAGTGGATGCTAATTGGTTTTTGCGCCTGGCTGGCTGTACTTGGCAGGGGAGGCTTTAATTTCAACGTGCCGTTGAAATGGAAACGCGGCTTACGGTCGGCAGACCCACAGGTTGAGCATATCGTAGAATTCGTCAAGGATAATCTGCCTTTGATAATTCCAATAGTCTGCATTATTGTCTTGGCCGGGATTGTTATCTGGGTCGTTTTATTATGGCTCAGCAGCCGGGGTAACTTTATGTTCCTCGACTGCGTTGCTTGTAATAAGGCTGAGGTAAAACAACCCTGGAGAAGGTTCCGCGCCCAGGCCAACAGCCTGTTTATCTTCCGCCTGGTCTTACAGCTTGTAGGGCCTATCGCATTATTACTGGTGGTTGCTCTTCCTCTTGCTTTACTATGGGCCCTTACCAGATGTATCGAAATCAGGGCTATTTCCGTGGTTATGTGGCTTATAGGGTCGCTTATCTTTTTTATTTTTTTGATTGCGTTGGTGCTGGTAGCGAAATTCACAATCGATTTTGCTGTGCCCATTATGTACTGCACAACACAGAGCTGCCTGGCGGCGTGGCGCCGATTGTGGGCTTTGTTAACGGCCAATCCGGGAAAATTCGCTTTGTATATACTATTTCAGATAGTAATACACATGGCGGCGGGTACCTTACTGGTGGCACTTGCCTGTGTAACATGCTGCATTGCCGGCTGCATTATGGCTATTCCTTATATCGGTGTCGTCTTTATTCTTCCCGTGCTTGTCTTTACAAGGAGTTACTCTCTGTACTACATCCGCCAGTACGGTCCGGAATTCGATGTCTTTAGTTCTGTTGCGGCCCAATCCAATCAATAAGGTTTTCTCGGCAGGACAAAAAGGGTCCACCTTTCATTTTGCTTCGGGAGCTTGAGTCTGATATTTTTCGCGGCGCTGTTGGACCTTATCGGAGATGCGTCGACCAAGGTCCCGCTCGTCTCTCTGCCTTGTTTCTCTGCCCAAGACCGCCTCGACGACTGCTCGTGTGAACTGGGTTGTAGATTTTGGCCCACCCCCCGTTACTATCAGCCCGTCTCTCTCCACATCGCCGCCCGTATAATTGGCACCCCCTTTGAGCAGTCGCCGTTTCTGCTTTCTGGCGCTGGTGGCTCTGATACCACGGAGCACACCCGCTTCGGCCAAAAACCTCGGCCCTTCGTCTATTGCCGCAAGTACTTTCCCTTTTTCGACCGCCTTTCGAGCTATATTCAATACAGCCTGGTCTTCAGCGTGGCTTTTCAACTCGGCAGCTCCGAGTATGACTATCGCGTCATAATCGTCAACGTTGGCATCATTTAAAAGAACCATTGCTTCGGTTTTGCCCTTGTTGTTGCCTGTCAATATTCCCAACTGCCAGCTTGCCACTGTTGTCTCAATCCCCGCTGTCTCGAGGATATCCTGAGCATCAAAAAATTCTTTCTCCACAAATTTATCTTCGGCGATTATCAGTAGTGCCTTTTTCACCTCAGGCTCTTGCAACTGAATTGAAGCTTGTTGTGACTCAACTGTCTTTCCCGGTATTGCTGCTTCGCCTGCAGGATAGCCGACGGCAATTAAGTAGATTGCCTCCTCCTCGGCAGGCAACCTGCAAATTCTTTCGACCTTTTTGCCATCAAAGGCGCCGATTGGTACCGAGCCCAGCCCTAAACTGACCGCCTGGAGGTGAATATTCTGGGCAATGTGCCCGGCTTCCAAAAGCATGTATTGGCGGGCCCTTGGGCCGTATTTGGCTGCAACTTTTTTAACCGAACCGGTGATAAGAATATCACAGGCCGCCTTCGCAAGGGTTTGTTGCTTTAACGCCGCCTGTGAGATTGCGTTCCGCAGGTCCCGGTTAATCAATTTTTCAAGACTATGCTCACCTGGCTCGTAGACATAAATACCGCCTTTGATGATGAAATAAAGCCTTATCGGATAAATAGCGCCGGCAGAAGGTGCCGTCCGATAGCCCGTGTCCTTTTTAGTTATTCCCTGGCCCGCCCAGGCAAGCTGGCTTACCTGTTCCAGGTTCAGTTCCTTTTTGGTAAACTGCCTTACACTTCGGCGAGCGGCCAATGCTTCTTCAACACTTACATCGCTGGTCAGCTTCGGTTCGGGGAGCTGTAGCTTCCTCAATGGTGTAACCGCCGGCCTGTCGGTTTCCGGCTCTGTTCTTTCCTGTCCCTGCGCAGGAAAGCCAACAACGGATAATAAAATGAAAATCGTGATAGGAATCGCCGCTTTCATTTTGTACGCCCTCCATACAATATACGTCTTTTAGTCCTCCTCTTGGCCAATAGGTCCTGCACGGCCGGCTTTGGAATTATTGTATATCAAATGGATGTTGCGCAGGTATATCAAAGTATTGAGCGAAAATCCTAAAATAAATACCGGCTCTTCTCTGTGAATAGAGTAAACCAGCAGGATAAGGCTGCCCAGCAGGGAAAGGAACCAGAAAGCCGTCGGCACGTGCGATTTCTTTTTGTATTCGCTGACTATCCACTGAAGTATAAATCTTGTGCCGAATACCGCCTGTCCCAGGAAACCTATCATTCCCCAAATCGGTTCCGCTGTAATCTCCTGTATTAGTCTTTGCAACATTTAATTTCTCCAGTAATTACATAATTTAATTGTTACATCATAGCTCTTTGTCGAATAAAATGAAAGCGCCGGTTAATTAAAACATATTATTACCCGGCCACCATCCGTAAGTATAGACTTTCAAGGCAATTGAGGAATTTTTTATGACTTTTTTTCAAAGACGGAAGGTTATCTTAACGGCACTGTTAATTTATTGGCCAGCCATCTTTGTTTGTACACATTGGCCGAAGATACCATATTGGATGCGCAAGGCACATGTTTCTGATAAAACTTTGCATTTTGCCGCTTATCTCGCCTTGGTTTCTCTGTGGTGGTTTGCTATCAGCCCCAACAAAAAAGTTTACTGGCGCAAGGCAACTGTCTGGTGGACGTTGTTTGTGATGGTCTGGTACGGCGTGATTGATGAATTGCTTCAGGCTTATGTAGGGCGAAATGCGGACGTGAAAGATTTTCTCGCTGACCTTGCCGGAATAATTACCGGTCTGGTCCTATTTTCGATTTTGAGTTTTTGGGCCGCTGCCATTATCGTAACAGGAACAATTATCTTTATTTCTTCTAATTTGTCCCGTTTGTCTTTGGCTTACTTTTTCCCCTCAGCCAGTGCGATATTTCATTTGTTTGCTTACGCGTTTCTTACCATACTGTGGGTTCAATACCTCCAGCGTTTCCCGTCGCTAAGGGCCCCCCAAAAAGAATGGCTTATCCGGACATCGGCCCTGCCGGTCGGTTTCTTGTTGGCTGTGAAGCTCTTCTCGTTCATTACCGGCAGGGGCCCGACAATGGCCGATGTGCTTTCAGCAGCCGGCGGCATTGTGGTTGTTATAGCCACTTTGTATTTCGCTGCTTTACGCCGTCAAAGGCAGTCAGGCTGATTATACAATAATTATTTGCCTTGTACCGGCTTTTTAAATGGTCTGTATAACGGCTCGCCAATCAGTACTAACTGCCAGGAATTGAACGGTTTGGCCCTGTAGTATGCTTCGACCAGACATTGTCCTGAAAGAAGTCCGCTGAAGAATGTTCGTGGATTGGGAAACGAATGCAAGTATGGCTCGGCAACGGAACCGAGGGTGGCGGTGATGCCGTCCATCAGCATCGCCGGGCACCACTGACGGCTGTTCGGGTCTCGCAGGTTCACCGCTTCCCAGCTTGCAATGTGATAGCCGATAGCCCCATCGACAAAATCAAAGGCGTCTATATAATTCTTCAGGCTATACCAGCCGCAGTATATCGCCGTTTGCGGGCACTGCCCGGGGCCGAAAAGCTTCTCCGTTCGCTCTTCACGTACCGGTATTATCGCACGGGCTTTTATCATCAATGCAGTGTCCCGCAGGGCCTTATCAAAATAACCGTGCGAATATAACTCCTCTTCATCCTCCAGACCTCTCGAGTCTATATATGCCACTCCACGAAGCCCCTTCTGCTCTGCCGCTATCGCCTTATCCACAAGCCCTATTGCTATCTGCTCGCTTGGGCCGTCAAGCCGGCAGACCATTAGTGTCTTGAGCCCTGTCCAGATGATGCGTTTGTTAAACTCGTTCGGCTGCCACCTGTATAATTCGTAATCATCGAAAAGGACCATCGATAGCTCACTGTCAACGGATGCGTTTGTCTCCCGGCCTTTGAGCCGACCTATATCAGCCGTCAGAGCTTCAAGCGATTGAAGTAGACCATTAACACTCGCAACCGAATCATAATATTTACCCTCGATTCGTTCACCTATGCTCCAATTTTTGTCTCTGGCTTGTTTTATCAACTTACGGTTCTTCTTTAACTTTTCTGTTTCAGCGACACTTATATTTAATCTTAACGCCGGATGGTTTTTCACCAGGCGAAAAGCTCTGGCTTTGCCGAAAATTTGTCTATAAAACTCGAGCCATCGCTCGTAAACCTGCTTTTGTTGTGTCTTATCCGAAAGCGACCGTATTCGTGCAAGCGCAGCCTTACTCTGAGTTTCGGCATCTTTGAAAAGGGCTTTTATGCTTTGACTGGGACCAGCTTGTGGTCCTGATGAATCTTGCCCGGCGACCAGAACCACTAATTTTTCTATTATGCCTTTGAGCCGGCTCGTTTGCTGCTCGGCCAGCTTTTCCAGCCGTTTTAGATTCTCCTCCTGTCCTCTTACAGGACCGCGCCCCGCGACCTTAAACGGCACGCCGTACGTGGTCAGCAGGCATTTAATTGTACCGGCAAATTCAGGACTCGATAATCTGCTGCGGACAGGACCGGCCAGTTGCCTTTCATACCCGGCTCGGCTGATAGTATCATCGGCTGCTTCACCAAGCGGCAAGGCAAGAATATTTTTTAGAGGTATATTGCGCTTGTTGCAGTAATATTCAGCGACTCGCACTGATGCCGGGAAATTACTGTTGGCTATGATTAGTATTTCGTTTGGCTCCAGGCCAAACAGGGCTGGTGTGAAAAAAAGGTATGCAATAAAAGCCGCAATGAGATGCCCAGGGGACCTCAAGAGTTCTCTCCACGTGTATATTCGGTCTCGGAGTATTTCTTCTCGTAGATATTTTTTCTGCTTACGATTTGGATTAAGGTGGCAAAGATTATTTTTATATCGAGCCAGATGTTTGCTTTCTCCACGTACTGAACGTCAAGCTCTAATTTTGCTTCGTGTGTTAATTCGCCTCGGCCGGAAATCTGGGCAAGTCCCGTCAGGCCGGGCTTGACTTGCAGCCGTTTCTTTTGCCGTTCATTCCATTTGGCCATTTGCGAGAGGTACAGCGGCCGAGGTCCCACAATGCTCATATCACCTTTCAGAACGTTAAACAACTGCGGCAGCTCATCCAGCGAATATTCCCGCAGAAATTTACCTACCTTTGTTAAACGGGGGTCTTCGTCTGATTTCGGACTCGGACCAAACGGCTCAACGTTTACCTTCATTGTGCGAAATTTATAAAAAATAAATGGCTTACCGTTTTTGCCTGCTCGCTGCTGCCTGAATACAGTGAGCCCCGGGCTGCTTAGCCTGATTGCTACAAAGACTAGCAGGAAGACCGGCGACAAAATGATACAAGCCGCTACGGCCGCGCAAATGTCGAAAATACGTTTGCAGAAAGACATGAATTTTAGATTTGCCTCGGTCATTGTCCCCGTTTAAGAAAACAGCTTAAAATGATTCACGCTCTTACCCGGCCCTATTTTTATTCTTAGCCTTCTTTTTGTTGTTCATTGTAGCGAATTTGTCCCTGCCAGTCTAACGAGCAATATCCTGTTCTACAAATTCGCGGTATTCAACCAGTTCCGGGTAGTCCTCGAACCAGTAAGCCTGTGGGTTGCTTACGGCAACTATCATTTGGCTATTATCTTCGTCATAGGCGGTCCGGTGATATTTGAAGAAAATATGGTCTTCGGTTTTCCCGGCGATTAAAATCTTACCCGTTGTGTGGCTCATTATAAAGCGGGCTGTCTTGGCCAGGCCCGAGACCATCGACCTGGCACATGTGAAAATCTCGTATCCTTCCTCGATTGGAACCGCGTATGGCTTGTTGCCTACTGTCGGACGGCACTGGAAGACATAGTATGGCGAGATACCGATGAAAGACAGTGTCCTGAACAGTTCTGCAAGCACAAAGGGGTCATCGTTAATGCCGCGGATAAGCGGCGTTTGATTTTCCATCACCGCGCCGGCCTTGTGTAAAAGTGCTATCGCCTTGATTGCTGCATCTGTTATCTCTCTCGGGTGGTCGAAGTGCGTAATGACGTATATCCTTTTCTTCGGGGTGCTGTATTTGCTGATGATTTTTATAAAATGCCGGTCGTTCAGTATTCGAAATGGGTTATAAGCCGGGATTTTTGTGCCCAGCCGAATTATTCCGACATGCTCAATCTGGCGCAATTGCCGGATAATCTTTTGCAGCTTTCGGGTCGATAGGCTCAAGGGGTCGCCGCCACTCAGAAGCACATTTGTTATCTCCCTGTGTTCGCGGATATATTGTATTGCCGCAGGTATATCGCGGAGGACCTCCTGGCAATCTTTCATAAAAACTCGTTTTCGGAAGCAGTACCGGCAAAGCCCGTCACAGACGTTGCTGACCAGCAGCAATGCCGTTGACGGATACTTGTGCTCCAAGCCGCGCATAACCGTGTATCTTCGCTCGTTTGATGGGTCGAGATGACCCCAGTTGTCAAGTTCCGCCACCTGGGGGATTATTATTCGACGAATCGGGTCCTTTTCGTCATCCCAGTTGATAAGTGACAGGTAGTAATTATTTGACCGAAACGCGAAACGCTCCGCCACTTTTCCGAGAACCACCTTCTCACGAGTGCTTAGCTGTGGTATCCTGCCTACGTTTGTGACGTAGTTGAGCTTGATAGTGTGCCCTCCTCCTCAGTGTTCGGTGTCAGCAAGATAAGCTCTTTAGCTGACGCAAGTTATGTAACTTTTCCCCATTCCCTTATGAATACTTCCAGTATAATAAAAGACCCCGTCTCAGTCAAGAATAAAAGGGGCCCTGGAATTAAATAATTAACTAATGTGTATAATAATTATCGCGTTTTTAAATTGCTGAATTTTTTGATTGACTAAACGGAGGCCAGCCTCTGTTGCGTTCCATAAATGGCTCAAACCGACCTGCATTCTCTTGTAAAGTCAACGGAGAAGAGCCATCTCTTGCTGTGCATCAAAAGGGGTAGGTAATAGTTTACACGCCTGCTTTCAAGCAAACTGAATCGGTTTTCGCCACGTAAACATTACTGATAACACCGTGATTATCAAGCTGACATACAAGCTCAAAACCACAGTTCTGGTACAATTTGTTTGCCGGTCCATTGCTCATTCCAACCAGTACCTTTACTTTTGCAATCCCCTTTTTTCTACATGTTCCTAAACCCTTTTTAACCAAATCGGTGGCCAGCCCTTTACCACGAGCTTTCTCTGCGACTACGATCGAAAGCAATTCTGCACGGGGCAGAGCCATTTTCCTTATTCTGCCCGGATAAAACAATGTCTCAAGTACCTTTTTTATCCGCTGTGTCGAAGACATTTTACCAGCCAACATAATTGCAAATCGAAGACCCTTTTTTAGAATGACCGACTTGTAAAGTTTATTGAGGTTTGTAGTAAACGCTACAAATCCAAGCAAACTTTCATTTTCTTGAGCTACTATACCGAAACTTGATTTACTTTGAGCAATCCCCTCATACAAAGCCGTCACAAAATCAATGCCAAGCGAACTTATAAACCCGGTACTGATGCCTTTAATGTGTAGCCTTGCCACTTGGTTTGCGTGTTCGGTTTTGAGACTACTAAAGTTGTTTTGATTTTGCCTCTGGGTCATTAGATTGGGGCTTTACTTATAAAGGCATCTTACCTTTTCTATACAATAGCTGCAAATTTACCGAGATTATTAAGATGGGTCTAACATCATAGCCTTAAACCAATTTAATTCTTTTTTTTGAATTCTTGAATTGCTTTCAGTAAAACGGTTTCAAGGCGTTGAGCTAACTTTCCGCGGGCAAACTCCCGCTCAGCAAGGGCGCGGGCATTATTGCCCATCTCGTGGCATAATTGGATATCAGCCGACAACTCTTCCAGTGTGTCAGCCAATTCTTCCGGACGGTAAGGATCAAGACACCTGCCGCAGTTGTTCTTCTCTATCGTTTCCCCTAACCAACCAGGGACATTAATCAGAATAGGCTTTCCCGCTGCCAGGCCATCAAACATTTTATTCGGAGACCACGTGTACTCCTTGGTTGCTAGGTAAATAGTCATACAGACATCGCATCCCGCGACAATTTGGGCAACTTCATTCTTATCTGGTACAAGGTCATTAAAAATAACGTTTTCTAATCTATATCTACGTACCATTCTTTCCAATTCGGGCCGCTTGCTGCCGTCTCCGTGCAGGACAATTGCAATATGGTTCTTACCCCGCTCAGCGAGAATCCGTGCTGCTTCGATTGCGTACTCAAGTCCATTGGCCAGTCCCATTGCTCCGAAGTAAATCGCAGAGAATCGGTCGCGCAATCCAAGCTTTTTGCGCCATGCCGAACCATCCAAGTCAGGCCGGAAAACATCAAGATCACTGGCATTGGGAATGACAGTAATCCGTTCATCAGGAACCCCTGCTTGGATGATTCCTTCCTTCATACCGAAGGATAGCGCTACTATTTCATTTGCAGCGGTGTATATCTTTTTTGCCATGCGCCGCAACCACCATATACCAAGAGGGTTCTTCAGCGCGCCAATATTGACCATAGCTTCCGGCCAGAGGTCCCGAACTTCGAAAACAAATGGGACGTCGAAGTATTGGCAGATACTAATACCGGCCAACCCGATGGTCAGAGGTGTGTGTGTAGCAAAAACAACATCTGGTTTGGCAAGTTTCTTGCCAACATGAGCAGCCAGCCTCGCAAAGCGATAAAACTCGATCATACGTTGCCAGCCGCTTATCCTCGTGCCTACTTGGGTTTTGTTGTACGCCGCTGCAATTGGAACGACGTCAATACCTTCTGTTTCAAGTTCAACGTACTGTTGGCCTTTGGGCACAGGAAACTCGTCGTTGGCCAGCCCCGAGGTTATCATCGTAACGCAGTGGCCTTTGCTTACCAAGTACCGGGCAAACTCATAGGACCGTGTGCCCGTCATGCCTTTGCGTGTTGCAAAATATTGGTGTAGATAAAGAATGTGCATTTTCATAGCCTTACCAGTAAATACCCTCATATCCATCGATATGGCGATCCACGCCCTTGATATTGGCCAAATCTATCACGCGAACGCCTGCATCAAGCCAGGCGCGAACACAAGCGACATCAACTATCGGGTGGTTCACAATAATCAGGTCTGTTGCGGACAACTTCTCCAAAGAAGGAATAAGCAAATCCTCCAGATGCCGTAGTGCTTTCTGCACCTGTTCCTTGTTGTTTCCTATCAATTTATCAGGCTGCACAGCAGGGTCATATATTCGCAACTTTATTCCCTCGCCTATCAGGGCCTTAGCAACTTTCACATAGGGACTTTCTCGCATATCGTCCGTATTGGGTTTGAATGCCAGACCCACCATGCCCACTGTGTGAGGGTCATATTTTAGGACGCGAGATATCAGATTATGAATTTGAGCCTCATTGCTTTCAGCCAAGCTTTGGAGCGTTGGAAGACGCAGGGAGTTGAGTGAAGCAAATCGAAGAATTGCTCGAATATCCTTAGGCAGGCAAGAACCACCGAAGGCAAAGCCTGGCCGCAAATAGGTAGGACTGATGTTGAGTTTGGTGTCAGCACAGTAAACATCTGCCACGTGCCTGGCATCCACACCCGTGGAATAAGCTACTGCTGCAACTTCGTTTGCAAATGTAATCTTTAGGGCGTGAAATAGATTATCACAATATTTTACCATCTCTGCCTCACCAAGTTCTAAGCGAAAACGCGGGGCGTCAAACTTCTTATAGATGCTCAAAAGCAGATCTCCCGCTCCCGGGTGTGCTTCGCCAACCACAATTTTCGGAGGATTGTAGAAATCCTGCACTGCCGTCCCTTCTCGAAGAAATTCAGGATGGAATACTACGTGGATATCTTGACCAACAGTCAAACCAGAGACTTGCTCCAGAAGCGGAATCACCCGGTTGGCTGTAGTCCCGGGAAGACAGGTACTTCGAAGCACGATAAGTGGATTATTGTTGGACCTGCGAATGACTTGGCCAATCTGCTTGATTACAGTGTTTACTGACGAAAAGTCAATGCCGCCATTAAGCTCTGATGGAGTTCCCACACAAATCCAGACCATATCGCTGCCGGTCAGTCCTTCGGAAGGTTCGGTGGTTGCTTTGAGCCGACCATCTTTGTGCCCTTCAGCAAGTGGTCCGGCGATACCGGGTTCCTGAATCAGAGAACGTCCCTGTTTCAGGTCGGAAACTTTTGACACTACGGGGTCCACCGCGATGATTTCGTGACCTTCCTGAAGCAGACACGCTCCGCTTACGACTCCTACGTAGCCCATACCAAATATACTAATCTTCATTATATTTTCCTTTTTCTATCGCATCATTGGTTTACTTATAGACAAAGAACAGATACAAGTCGCGCGACAAGTGAACATTCCACTCTTACCATATATTTATTCTGAGTGTGGCAAATCTTAACCAGTCTTGAATTCCATACAAGCGTTTTTGACGTCTGGGCCGTCGGTTCTTTTTTTGATAAGCAATAGGAGTTCTTCTCTTGGCGTAGGTTGGGCACAGACAAAGTTTAGATATTCTTAGTGTCAGCTAAATCTAAGGCGAAGACATGTTTTTGTCTTGAAATTTTGGAAATCCATGTTACAGTATTAGTGCCGCTTATAGAGATTTTCTCAATCGTGTCGCCAAGACTAACAATCGTCACGAATCGAATGGGCAGCTCTGTGGTTTCAGAACATATCAAAACAGGCGCAGCCTGACGACTTCCGTAATATAAAGATTGCCACCCAGCGGGGGCATCATCACGTCCCTTGAAACATTTGCATTTTCCTTTGTCGGCAGAATCAAGTATGGCAATACATACTGGACCTCGGTCTGTTTGCATTATCAGCTTATTACTTATTAATTCATAGTCATACTCACCCAGTTGCCAGTAGAGTTCAACTTTGTGAGTTCCCAATCCGAGCAGGTCGTCAACAATCAACCAGTAGGGATCTTCAAACGAAAGGACACATCTTCGATGAGTAACCTTACCTTTTTTTGTTCTGTATCCGTAATGTTCACCCTTTATTATTTGGATACTGTCCAGTTCTTCGCTCTTTCGGGCGATAAATCTGGACTTGGTCCAGCCAAACCACATAAATCGCGAGGCTTTTTGCATTTGATCCGCACCATCTACAATAATCGTATTGTGAGCTGCTGTGGAACCGAAGTAACTTTGCCAGGATTTGCAGCAACTGTAGCTAAAGGTGCCGGAATCCCGCAAAATATTTTGGCCTTTCCACCATAAATCCAAATGTAGCATATCCGCGTGAGCAGGGCGGTTCTTGTAACTGTGACATCTCATCATTGCCCAGCTGTCTTTGTCTCGAATAGTGTAATACCCACCGTGTTTATATGCTTTGCTTGTGTGTCGCACCAGTTTTAACGGAGACTCCAGGGCTTTTGACCCAAAAAACCAGAGCAGGTCCTCGTCCCATGCTCCCGGTTCATATAGCCTTGTTTTGTTGAATAAATAGTTCGCCGCTTGCAGTACAGGACGATAATCGAGATAATCACAACTGTTTAACGGTATAATCAAAGCGCCATCATTGTTACCGTAGTTCGGCGTTTGCCCGTTTTCACCATCTTGCATTTGGTACAAAAAATCTACAGCCTTCCTAACTCGAGAGGCCAGCTCTTTACAGAAAGAATCTCCGTTTAACTGTCCCAGCCGCATCACCCACAGAAAATCCTGGAGCATCAAACGGTGGTAGTTCATCGAATGCTGAATGTAAGAGCCGTCAGGATATATTTGCTTCAGACCTTCACTCGTAAAAATCTTTTTCCCAAGCTTTACCCAATGACCTGAATGTTTAAATTCAGGGAATAGCGTCCCCGCAGTATATATTCCGGCAGATTCACTCAGTGCATGATTTGTACGAGTGAAGATGCTGAAAGTTATGTTCTTTTCGATTCTCTCTGCGTGAACAGCAATTGCAGTGACAAGTTTTATCCTTCTCTCAATAGTACTTGCTTTCGCATCTGCCAAGCCATAGAATGCAAAACACATCGCCATCAGACGTATAGCGCACTCCTGTCCACAAACATAATTTGGTCCCATATTGGGTTGATTAGCCTTAAGCCATGATTCAAAGAGCGACCAGAATTTTTCTGCATATCGGTCCTCTTGTGTAGCCGCATAAGCCCGTACTAAAGTATAAGCCCAGGCAAATCGAGAAGGTTCCCATATAAATTTAATGTCGCCGACTTCCGGGCTGAAAAAATCAATATCGCACCAATGTTTGTCAGGGGGAATCCTCTGTCCGGTTGATGGATTTAAGAACCAATCCGGCTCCGGTCCTAAATCCTCGCTTTTGTTAAAGAAATATAGAAACTTGTTTTGAAGTATATTATTTGCCTGGGACACAACTTCTTCCTTGTAGAGCTTATTAAGGCCGGCTAAATCATCCCTCTCAAAGATGAAACGCCTGCCGTTGGATTGATGGGTTTGAAGGAAACTATCTGCTTGATGCCTAAACTTCACCCCAAGCAAACTGGACAACGCTATTTCTGACCAGGGTCGGACAGGAAATTTGCACTTCAACAGACCGGACTTTTTACGAAGTATATACTGAGCACGAAATATACAGAATTCAGGCCCATAATGACGAACTATTTGATACGCTCTTGAAATTTTACGTAACATTGCTTCTCAGATATTGATAACGCCCGCGCCCTGAGCCGACTCAACAGCAGCGAAAGTAGCAAGCATAGTATTTTCAATTTCTTCGAATGGTATCAAGGGCGTCTCACCATTCGCAATACAGTTAACAAAGTGGCACATTTCCGCCTTATGTCCTTTATCTTGGCTCCAAAGATTCATCTTTTTAAAATTATTCCAGCCGTATCCGCGAAGTTTTCTGAAATTGTCTAAATGCAAAACCTTTTTGTCACAGAATAGCGTAAACGTTTCCTTTTGATAACTTTTATGTCCATTCGCAAAATAATGTAGTGTTCCTATTGACCCGTCTGCGAAACAAACCGTCACACTCATCTTGTCGCCACAAACCTCCACTCCCGGTACATCTCCTATCATCGCAGCAGATACTGAAACTATCGGCTGACCCACCAGAAATTGCATGAGGTCCAACCAGTGACATCCCTCGCCAATAATACGTCCCCCTCCAACAGATTTGTCCTGTATCCAAACGTCTGCCGGTACGAATCCGGCATTTATTAACCAGGTCATGCACATCGGTGTGCTTCTGGATGATACGATCGAACGTACTTTCTGCATATGTGGCGAAAAACGACGATTAAATCCGACCAACAGTTGTCTATCGCCCGCTTTCTCGTAAGCCCGTCTGACCTGCGATAGTTCCTCACGTGTCAAACATAACGGCTTTTCAACATGCACATGTTTGGCTGCTTGCATCGCTTCTATAACCATCCGGGCGTGTAGATTGTGAGGCGTTGTTATAACAACTGTGTTAATTTCTTCATCGGAAAGTACCTGCTTATAGTCATTTGTAGCCTGTTCAAAGCCAAATTTCTTTGCTGCATGTCTGGCAGCCACTCCGTTGATATCCGCCACGGTCTTAAGTTTTGCGCCGGTTTTTTTGAGCGCTGGCAGGAGCGTTAGCTTTGCAAAAATCCCTGCACCCACCAAGCCGATAACCACCTCCGCCACAGAAGCAGACTTCACTGATTTCGTCTGCATCATCACGGTTTTCTCTAATACCGGTTCTTTTTTCGGATACGTTAGTAAAAGCCCTCTTTTGCCGGGGTCATCCATTAGCATCTTATAGGCTTTATCAGCCTCAGCCTGTGCGATACGTTCACTTATCAAATTAGTTACATCCAACTTGCCTGCTGATAAACTATCCAGAATTGCCTTGAAATTTCTCTGCTCCGTCCATCGCACTAAACCGTATGGATAATCCTGCCCTCCCTCCTCATAACTACTATCATATCGTCCGGGTCCGTACGAACAGGAGACCTGGAATGACAATTCCTTTTCATAAAACTCTGCCCGGCTAAAGCTCGTGTTTACAACCCCGACAAGGATAATTCGACCGCGTTGGCGAGACATTTGTGCCGATTGATTAATTATCGAATCTCCTTTGGCCGCGGCCGTTATAACTACTCCGTCTACTCCCTTTCCGTTCGAATAAGCCATAGCCATATCCACAAGGTCAGCTCCGCCGGGCACGTCGATGATTCTGGCGCCGAACTGGCGGGCCAATTCCAGCTTGCTTTTATCGAGGTCTATACCAACCACGTTGCAACCACAATTTCGCAGCAACTGCACACTAATAAGGCCTATAAGACCCAGCCCAAAAACAACAATCGTTTCTCCGAAGGTCGGTTTGATTAATCTTATGCCTTGTAAGCCAATCGAGGCGAGGACCGTAAACGCCGCTTGTTCATCGTCCACATCATCAGGCACCTTTTCGCATAGATTCTTCGGCATACAAACAATCTCGGCATGTGGACCATTGCTGATAACTCTTTCGCCCACATTAAAACCCTCAATGTCTGTTCCAACTCCGATGACCGTGCCGCAATTGCAGTACCCCAACGGCAAGGGCTCATCCAACCTGGCAAAAACACTGTGAACCGTAGGTAACAATCCGTCGGTTTTTATCTTGTCGATTACCTGCTTGAGTTTTTCCGGTTGTTGACGCGCTTTGCCCAAAAGACCACTCTTGGCAAACGTAACCAGCATCCGCTCCGTCCCGCTTGATATTAGACTGCAGCGAGTTTGTATCAGCAAATGCCCCGGCTTAACTACGGGTGCCGGTACCTCGGCTACTTCAATTTCACCCGTCTTAAGATTTTGCAAAACCTGTTTCATATCTTACTCTCACTTCTTATCCTTAATTGTGGAAATAACCGCCCTGAACTTGCCACTTTTACTTCGTGGAATGTATCCCACAAACTCCAAATTTATTTTCATATCATGTCCCAGCCTGCTCCAGCACTCACGTAGCAAACAGTTAATATCAGATTCGCCATATTCACGCATAGGTACGAGTTTTATTGTAATTCTCCCCGCCTTACTTTGAATTATTTGAGACTCTTTAACCCAATTCATATCCTTGAAAATGTGATCCAGTCGACCAACCTGCCTACCGTCTGCAGTGGTGACATAAGATTCTATCCGGCCATCAAAGGACTTCAAAACCGGTGATTGCCGGCCACAAGGACATTTGAAGTTCGGAAGATATGTGGCAATGTCATTCATCTCATACCTAATAAACGGCATAGCTGGATTCGCGAACCCAGTAACCACAACCTTACCTACTATTTCGTTGTCGTCGTATTGCGCCCTTTCCAAAGGTATGATTTCCAAGATACCAAATTCCATGTCTACGTGGTAGTAATCGTATTCGCATTTGGAAGCATTGCCAGCATACTCCGCTGAACCATATTCATCTGTTGCTTTCGCTATGTGCTTGCCAATCAACTTCCTTTGGTATTCGAGAAGAGTCTCCGCAGCAGTGAACACTATCTTTGGCCGATACTTCAATGCTCTGCCAGTCTCTTCAAGATAACTTGCCAATAAATATATTGTCGAGGGATACCCGGCATAATAATCGTAAGGTTCCTGATTTAATCTTTCAACGTAGTACTTGAGAAATTCCGGTTTCATATGATGCTGCGAAAAAACTGTCTGGTTAAAAATCCTGTTCTCACGCCAAAAAGGAGGCCTTATTTGCTTATACGGCACGACCAGCCTACCACCAAAGTTAGCTTCCTTATTCTTCCACGTCATCCCGAACCGGCCACGATGCCTCCACCATACAGCCCACTGAAATTGTACACTTTCACGAAGATAAACCAATTGTAAAGCACTGCCGGTAGTTCCGCTTGTATGACCATGAACTAACTTTCGTTCTGGGATATATTGGTTATATATATTCTTCCCTGCTTGTGTAACTTTCTCTTTGGCCAATAGCGGTAATTTATGTAAATCTTCAACGGTGCAAATATCATCAGGGAGCAATCGTGCTTCTTCAAAGCGGTCCCGATAAAACGGTACCTGTTCATAAACTATTTTGGCGATTTTTCGTAATTGCTCGTTTTGATAGTCCACAAGGCGATCCAAAGGCCACCACTGAGACTCCTCCAGCCATTGTAAACGATGACTAAACTCTCTTCCGTAGCGTAAATATCTTTCCCTGTACCCATAACCTGTGCAAAATAGGTTTTGTAACCAAATGGGACAAACAGAATATATCGATTGAAGCGCATTCATAGTATTAATCCGTATCCATTAATATATATATTGGGAAAAATTTTGAAAGATTTCGCATTATTATGATACTTGTCGTCGTTTTCGTTGGAACATCCCTTTTAGCATTGACAGTCCGCCGGTCAGTGTTTCTTTACGAATATACCGCCAATTAAATGCATTAGCCCAATAGAAAATTCGTTTCAACATTCGCGTTCGCACAAATTTGCGCCAGTGCTTCGTGTAGTTCGCTAAACTAAGTGGGGTACAAAGCTCCCTGAATTCTTGCAAACGTTGTTTTGAATGGTCCACTTGTATTCGATTGCCTTGTAAAATTGTAAAGACCAAATCATAAGAAATTATTCTCCCCGCCCCAAATTCTGCCATGAGAATTATACCTTTCCTGTTCTCCTCGGTCATACGCGCCGGCTGGCCACGGTCACTATACTTCTCAAATGCAAAATTCCCCAAGCTGTAGACAACCAAAGAATTGTTCTTTTCAACCACGCCCTGAATTACGTGACTGTGGTGACCTACGACAGCCGCGGCTCCGCCTTCAACCAGACGATTGCCCAGTTCAACTTGCTCAGGTGCAGGAAATGGGTATTCGCAATATCCCCAGTGTGGTATAACAATGACCGAATCCACTTGTTGACCAAGTTTATGGACCTGTGATATCATCAGGTCCTGCTCCAGCGGAGCACAGCCGAAAGCGTCATCGGTAGCACATGTTGTTTGGGCTAATTCCCAGGAATATGCCAAGAGGCCTATCTTCACACTTTTCCGTTCAAAGATGAAAGGTCTTGTTGCATCGCCAAGATTTTTTCCAGCCCCAAAATAACTCACTCCAGCTTTATCAAGTAATTGTCGAGTTTGTTCGAACCCCGCCCAGTCATAATCAAATATGTGATTATTAGCCAATGAAACAACATCTATACCCCACTTTTGTAAGGTCTTTGCCGTTTCAGGTATCGACTTCAGGCAGCATTTTCCCCCTATTGATTTTTCACAGTTGGTAATAGGCCCTTCCTGGTTTGCAACGACTAAGTCCACATCTTCAAAGATTTCTCTGAGCTCTGGGGCCGGGGATAAATGAGAACTTTCACCAAGATAGATATCTCCAATAAAAGCTACTGTCGGATTCGGGGATTTTTTGTTCATGTGTGAAATTCTCGCCAAGTCTCAATTTGATTAATCAAGACCAGCCTGTCAATTCCTCCATAAGCTCATGGAGTCTGATTTCCATAGCTTCCCAATTGTATCCCTCCATAAATACTCTTCTACCATTTTCGCCTTTTCGCTTCGTCTCCTCAGGGTTATCTCGAATGTGTTCTAAGCACTTCACCAGTGCATCAACGTCGTCGTAAGGACACAGATAACCCATATCATTTTCACGAATCCACGGAGCCTTAACTAATTCTGAATTCGCCAGGATTGGCCGGGAAGCCATCATGGCGTCTGCCCATTTGTTTGAAGCCGCTCGACGGTTCAGTTCTGAACTGGGGTCATAAAATGTAAACGCAACATCTGCATCAAAATTTAACAAGCGAGCTTCCTCAAGCGGTATCTTGCCTAAAAACTTCACCTTCGGATTTGGCCCAATCTTTTCTCGCAGGTCATTCTCATAAACACTACCTGCCATTAAAATATGCAGTTCAGGTATGCGGTCGGCAGCGAGCAAGAGCAATTCTACTCCGCGTTCCTTCATCAAGTAACCTGTGGCTAGGGCGGTAAATGGTTTATCCCTTCGGTCTTTCCTTTCCGATGGTACGTTGCAGCTAACATCTGGGCAGCAATTGTAAACTATGGTGAATTTATTTTTTTGCTGATACTCTTCAAGGATACGGCACTCGTCCGGCACAATAACATGCTTGGCCTTTTTCACTGTCCAGTTGTCCATCTTTTGAATTGTCCTACGCAAGAAGTTGGGGATTTTGTGCCTTAAGGAATACGTATCTAAAATTACATATAGCACCGGCATGCGACGCAAAAAACCGGCCATACTGGCAGGAAGAGCCGAGTCAAGGTCTATAGCAATTATCAAATCAGGTTTTCTAAATAACAGATGGAAAAATAAACGCAGACCCCACAAAGGCAAAACAATCATTAACCATTTATTAGTGTAACCCCAACCGCGGAAAATCATCCGATACAGTGCCCCGCCTTCTTGATGCATTTTAGGCAGCTTTCTCAATCGGTCCCAACCTACGAATTCAATCTGGTAACCAGCTTTTGCCAAAGAAGGAATAAACTTGCCAATGTGTGGATTCCATTTTCCCTCATGAGCCGCTGTTATTAGAAGTGTTGGTCCTTTTGAGGAAATATTTTCCTCACCTGTATATTGTAAAACCATATTTAAGTCCTTTTCTTAGTTCCCTGAGCCATATTATTTCTTTCTCTCGGTTATCAGAGAATACTATGCACGTAAAGTTGTTAGCAGAATGTCCACGATACGCTCTGAACTTTTACCGTCTCCATAAGGATTACTACCATGTGACATACTGTCATAGACCTTAGAATCGGACAACAAACGCGACGCTTCAGCTAAAATCTTATCTCGCGAAGTTCCCACCAGCTTGGCAAGCCCTGCCTGCACTGCCTCCGGACGCTCTGTAATTTCACGGGTTATTAAAACGGGTTTATTCAACGACGGTGCCTCTTCTTGTATACCTCCTGAATCTGTAATTATCATATAGCTACGGTTCATCAGATAAACAAATTGTAAATATTCAACGGGCTCGATTAAGCAAATACGCTGGTGATTTCCCAAGATTTCATTTACCGGCTTTTGAACATTCGGATTCAGATGAACCGGATAGACCAGCACAATATTAAGGTGTCGCTCAACTAACTCACGAAGAGCCACACAAAATTCTTTGAATGGTGCCCCGAAGCTTTCCCGCCGATGGCCCGTTACGAGAATCAACCGTTGTCTATCAAGTAATTCGTCTGATAGCCCACTAATTGCCGGTTTTTTCTTTTGAACAAGCTCTCTTGCTCTGAGAAGCGCATCGATTACTGTGTTACCGGTAACAAAGATATTCTCTTGTGGGATTCGCTCCGCTCGCAGGTTATCTGCTGCAGCATCAGTAGGAGCAAAACACCAACGGCTTATCGGGTCGACCAACCTTCGATTCATTTCTTCCGGCCATGGAGCCTTGAAATTATATGTCCGCAAGCCCGCCTCAATATGCCCTACCGGGATTTGCTCGTAAAACGCCGCAATGGTTGAAAACAAACACGTGGTCGTATCTCCCTGAACAAGAACAACATCCGGTTTAAGCCCGGCTAAAACTTTCTGAACTCCTATAATCGTCTGTGCAGAAACCTGAGAAAGACTTTGGTCCGGCTGCATAATGTCAAGGTCAATATCAGGTACGATACCGAATACAGTAAGTACTTGGTCCAGCATCTGCCGGTGTTGGGCTGTTGCAACCACCTTAACATCTATCTGCGGATTTTCCTTCATCACTAAGTACACCGGGGCCATCTTAATAGCCTCTGGCCGAGTTCCCATAACCAGCGCTATTCTCTTCACAGAAATCTCCTATAGTTACAAATTAACCTTGCCGCCAAAAGCATAAGTTCTTGTCCAATAAAAGCTATTCTCTAAAACCGCAGAAAGAATCATAGAGATTTTGTTTTAGCTCACTTAATCAGTACTAAAATACCACATTCTTTGAGTCCTACGGTTAAAACGTATTAATCTTTCAATTCGACCTCGAAGACCATCGGTGTTCTTGGCTCGACGGTACAACTTAACTTTATATTTAGTCCATTCAGGGACTCCCACTTGCTTGTTTTTCCCATAGAAGGATATAAGCATGTGATACGCGCTTTTGCTGTGCTTTTGATATCGTAGTCAGCTTCATCAAAGACAAGCGAAATCTCTTGCCTTTCTGAGCTTATGTTACACAAAACCAACCCAAGATTACCATCAGGAGCTCGCCAGGCCGAACATAAAACCGCAGGCATCGAAATATCATAGTATCTCTTGGACCAGTTGATGTACCACTTGAGATCAACATCCGGCACTGGGGTCAGGAGTTTGGGCTCGCGGAGCATCTCTCCATAAACCAGAAACTTGTGTGCAGCGGCGTAAGCTTTGCAGCGCTTCCTGGTAATTTCAAGAGCGACTTGGTGGTCTTTGTGTTTTGAGAGATAAAACGGTTGGTTCCAAGCAGACTTCACACCCCAGACAAAGGCCTGGGCGTTTTTTGCGATATAGCTTAAGCCGTCATCGGCCTCCAGATCCCATCGACTCATCCACGCCCCAAGACAGAGCGCGTAGTCATGATAGACGGAATGAATCATAGGGATAGCATATATGACACCTTTTTTCAACAATTGGCCTGTAGTGTTGCACGTTAGGAAACCGTCTACAATGGCCATATTGCCTTCCCAAAAGCTTTCCGAGCTGAAGCAAAAGTTTGGATTAATTTGCCGTACCTGCTTTTTAATCTTCCGCAGCATTTCTTGATTATTTTTTATGTAGGTATTTCCTCCGCCACATTCGTTGCTGTAACGCGGGTTGAAATTCATATAGGTACCCCCATGGTTAAACGAGTCGAGGTAAGCAGCGTCAAAACCCACGCGGGCCATCTTAAAAATGGTATCACCCAGAACCTCGGTCCAGATTCCGCCAGGATGGACGATAACACCAATATGATGCTCAGCAGAGCCTTTTTTCTTGTCAAACTCCCAAACAACTTGCTGACCGTAAAAATTTCTTACCGTGTGTTCACTCCCATTCAATTCTTGAAAGCTCTTTGTTTCCCTATCCCAGATTATACCTTGCACATACCCAATAAGCTTGTAGTCATGAGCCTTGGCCTTGTCTATAAAAACCAGCGACTTATCATCCAGAGGGAAACATTCGGGATTCATCCTGCATAGGTGATGACCTTTGCCCCAGTAGTGAACCTTGAATCCCTTGCTCAGTCCATAAAGACTCTCAAGTACTTTTCTATCGTATGGAAGCATTTTAGGGCCTTGGATAGGACTCCACATCATCCACAGGTCAATCTCCTTGAACCATTCGGGTGTACTTACGCGTTGGTAAAGAGGTCCTTCGGCAGTCCAACTCTGCTTTAATGCCCATTCACGGTAGATACGACAGGCATCATACCAATCCCCTTCATAGCAGCGCAGCACAGTATCGTAAGGAGTGCTCCATATTTGTGGCACGCTCTTCATATTGTTTGGTACGTGAACCATACCCCAGCTAAATCCCTTCCTGTTATCGGCGGCGAGGTAGTAGCGTTTTGTATTTTGCATACCATCAAAGCAGCCAAAATAGAGGCCATTTTTATTATGGTAATAGGTATCAAACTGCATGCTGTGGCCTGAGCGATTGGGCTGGAAGCGGTATGGCTTGCCCATAATCCCGTTTTTAATCGGGTCCCGCATAAGTCTGCCGTTGAATACCGGTGAGGCCAGCCAGTCCAACTCGGTTTTACCGTCAGATGGATAGATACCGTTAAAAAGCGGAGCCGTCAGGTAGAAGACCGTAAATTTGTTACTGCGATTATTAAAGCTCACTCTAAACCGTGCAAACCTGTCGTTCTCTGCCAGAGTAACCGTTACCGAAACATCCAGTACCGCTTTTTCTGCGCCAACGTCAATTCTCTGCCATGACATGGTTAGGCTGTCTTTGCCTTTTTCCACTTTGCATAACGCTGAGGTACCATCAGAACTTATTCTAATTATATCATCCTTCTTGCTTGTGTCGGTTCTCTCAGCCACGCCGTCAAGACGCTCAGTATCGAGATGCCATCGTAAGATGCTGCTTTTTGCAGGCTCGGTCTGTAGTATGCGCTTCAATTCAACCTGCCATAGTGACTTGTCATTGTGTCGATTGATGAATTCAAAACCCCGCTGGTTTTTTACGCTGCGCAGGCCACCTCCTTGTTGTGGTGTATAGAATTCGAGGGACACAAAAGCATTGGAAAGGCGATAGAGCTGTTTTTCTGCAGAGTAGGCGGACACTTGAGTGTGTAGGAAAGCGGCCAGCAAGATAGAGCAAAGTATTCTATTCATGCTTAAGAATGTTTTACTGCCAATAACTTATTGAGCTTGTCCATAACCGCACGTTGGCCCAAATACACCATCTGGTAGGCTTTTTCGACTGGTAAAGAAGGCGAAAACGCCCTGTTGTCGTCGAGTAGTGATTCCAATGCCCGCTTGATTTGGTCTGTTGGCATTTCAGGATCCAGTAAGCACACCTTGGGTATACCAATATCCTTAGCAAATGCCGCACACTTGCTGTGATAGGGAACAACAGCAAAAGGAATTCCAAGGGCATAAGCATATATTGCAGCGTGTAGACGTTCAGCAATAACACAACGAAGACCTAAAAATTGTTGCATCATATCCGCAGGGTTCGGACAATAAGGTATGACAGTTACCTTGCACGTTCCGTTCAACTCCGTCATCAACTTCTTGCACAAACCCGTGTCCCCATATCGATCATCAGCACACATCTCAATGGCAGCGACCTTAATGACTTTTGAAGTTACGATGCTTTTTAAGGAACTTACTATATGCTGTATTCTAAGTTGCTGTTGAAACTCTGAATTTGAAACAGTCCCTGGAGAATTAGATAAAGAAATACCTATAATTGGTGGGCTATTGTCCTGATGGCAACGTTGAACCGCCTGCCCAGAAAGCTGCTTAGCAAGCAGGACAGCAGGGTCGAAGCTTTGCACAACTTTGAACGAAATATTTAGCTCTTTACATAGCTCGTATGATGCTGTGTCGCGCACCTCTACCAAATCAGACATATTCAATACGTTGCGGACGATGGACTTACCCTTTTCTGTTACTAACGGTCCCAGTCCCAAAGCGGAAAATACTATGGGTATGCCTTTTAATTTAGCAGCACGGCAAATGTGATAATAAAAACGAATACTATCACACCTTGCTTTGCTCACATCAGCCATATTACTACCGCCTCCAAATACAAGGGCATCGGATCGAAGCATCATTAAGACTCTACCCAAAGAGACTTGTCCTTTAAACCAATGCGGCAGATGCTTAACCGTTACTGAGCTGGGAAGTGGCGGCAACAAACTATGCTTAGGAGTTTCGATTAATACATCGAAATCCGGCAACATCTCGGTGATCCCTTTGGATATTACAGCTAAAAGTGCGTCGTCACCGCTATTTTTATGGCCGTACCAGCCCAAAATGAACACTCTTGGCTTTGTTTTTCCCAACACTTACCTCGGCCTCAAGACTCCACACCAGATATTACGCAGTTCTTTTTTGAAACCCAGGCATATAGTAACGTACACAATCCATAAACCACAAAATACCAACAGTTTTACCCACGCCGAAACCCCAAGACAACGAGAGATGAGCAGCATCACAGCAACTAATAATAAACAGGGAACAAACAACTTTTGGTAGGAAACTACTTTTGGAGCAAAGCGATGACTGGCGAACCAGTGTGCCAACATCAGCCACAAGTCCACTCCAAATAATGTCCACGCTGCGCCAACAATGCCCCATCTCGGCACGACAAAAGAAACCCCTAACATGCAAATAGTGGCGCCAATGACATGAATTGCCACCCGATACCACTGCTTGTCCACACTTTCAAGAATATTACTGGCAGGAATTGTAAGCAGTCGAAGCATTATGCCAAATCCTATCCAGGGGAATATCGGTGCCGCCACCAAATACTGTTCCCTCGCGAGAACTCTTATAATAAATTCCGGGATAAAATAACACACGCCTACGATTGGACCACAAATGAACCACATGCCTCTGATCAATCGGCCAAACACCTCGGCGTATGTCCCAAAGTCTTTGGATATTGCTAATTTGTGATATAAAGGAATAGTTACTGCCGTGATAGACATTCCTACGATCAAAGCTATTTGATACACCTTAAGGGGGACAGAATAATATCCAGCCTGCTCATCGCCCAATATTTCTCTGATATATGTTAATCCCCAAAAGGTCGTAAGCCCATACGCAAACAGCGCCGCCGAAAAAGGTATGCTCGTTTTTATCAGCTTACGATACTCAAAGCGTAATATAGAACTTCCTGCCGGCCTGACAATAAGCCAGCCGACAACAATTACCAATAACGCCAAAGCAAAGTATGAAACAGCCAAGTAACTGTATTTGGCATTCGCTTGCCAGCAGATTATCGCCGCCAGAAAAATAACAAGGCTTCTACCCAGAGTCAGTATTGCTACCTTGGCATAACTTCGGGCTATCTGAAGGTCAATCTCGAATAATTCCATAAGACTGAAAACCAAAGTGCCCAGAACAACCAGTATCGTCTGCATATCCCAACGTCTGACATAGTTTAAATAAACAACCAGCCCTGCAAAATACACAAGCATGCCACAAAGACGAATAACAATAGTCGGCAGCAGATAGGAATTTCTCAATTCTGGATTGCGCGAGACAATTTGTCTATACCCCTGCCCAATTCCTAAATTAATGAGCCCCGCGCCAATAAAAACCAGTGCTTGGTCGCTGGTAAATCTTCCTAAACTTTCCGGGACTAGAATCTTGAAAAGGATGATGCCGGCGACCAGTGCTAGACCACGTCCCAAAAATGCGGATCCGGTGCTTATCAATATGCCAAGGCGATAAGACGGTTCACTCATTTTCTATACCGAAAGTGTTCAAACCTTTTTTGTTCAAGCGCATGTCTGTATCCACGATAATTCGAGGCTGTAATTGTTTCTTTTTGACTATAACATGATGATTAATTCCCAACATCAGAAAGACCCATTTTGCCAGAAATCGCATACCGGGCACAGACTGCACCAATCTTCCTCTCCAACCAAATGCTTCACCGGCTGGAACGAATTTCCTGAAACGAAAATCACAATCTTTCAATTGTTTAAGGTAACGATTAAGTGTCCAGTACGAGACAGGATGCACGTTACGCATTATCCACGACATCTTTCCCCCAGTACGCCAACGAACATAAGGCTCGCGCATAGCCTCTGGTATAAAACCCATGAATTTGAGTTGTACGTGCCCATCGGGTGCAAAAATGTTGTATTGATTAGATGAATCGAAGATGAACATGCCGCCTGGCTTGAGCGTTCGCTCGACCTCCTTGAGAACTTTATGCGGTTGCGCCACATGCTCCATGATATCTAAAGCACAGACTAAATCGAACGAATCGTCTCGGAAAGGAAGATGCTCGCCAACGGTCCGTACCAGCACCATTTGTTCTCCAAACCGTTCCCGATTGACTCTTTCCGCAATAACCATCTCGTCCCAGGCGGGATTAACGGCAAAAACTTTGTCGAAACTCTTGGTTAAGTACCCCGTTCCTAATCCTACGCCACAACCAAGGTCTAGTACTGTACCATGTTCCGGAAGGTACCACCGATTCTGTCTTGCCAAATTTTTGAAAAGTACAAATGTATCTGCCATCCTCTGTCCGCCACTTAGCACATAATCTACACTAATATCGAGGCTGGACAGATTACGGCTGCTAGGTAGCTTGTAACAAAGCCGTATGAGTTCAGGAACACTCAATTCAGGGCTGCGTAACCGGAGCATTTGAGCACGCGAATAGTCTTCCTTGAGCAATTCTGGCATGTTCAAGCCGGGGCAACATAGGTCGAGCAGGCCATGTGCAATCTTAAAGTAATGCCCACAGTGAGTACACACAAGCCCGTCAGACTCCAGAGACACTTGGGACCGACATCCGGGGCAGGCCAATATATCAAGCACGTCGCTTGTAAGGTTCATTATGGTTTCCTAACACATAACAGCATGCCAAGGAAAATCCAGTATAAAAAGGTTG
>CAYZTY010000021.1:0-27420 GCA_964481525.1 uncultured Pirellulales bacterium | reverse complement strand
CTGAGTTTTGAGGCCATCCAGTTGGCAACTTTACTCGGCAGGCGTCTGACAAGGAAATTATCGACCCGCTTTTCACGCCATCCGCTCACAACATCGAAACCCAGGTCCAGCTTTTCGAGAAAGTTGGGTATTTCTTCCGGCTGGTGCTGCAGGTCGCCATCCATCGAGACTATTATTCTGCCCTTTGCCGCATCGAAGCCGGCCGCCAAAGCCGCAGTCTGGCCGAAATTGCGACGAAGCTCGACGATAACAATCTTCCTGTCATTCCGGGCAAAATCCTTGAGTAGTTCCAGGGTATTGTCCTCGCTGCCGTCGTCGACAAAGACAAGTTCATAACTCCGCCCGGCCGAGCTCATAGTGCCGGTAAGACGTTCGTAAAGCTCACCAACCACCTGTGCTTCATTGTACAGGGGTACCACCACCGAGCATTCGATATCAGCCTTTTTAGTCTTCGAGCTGTCCATAGTGCACCAAAACCATCCCTGCATCACTCAGGTATTTCCGAGTTTTTTCACTGCAAAGCGCATCCAGTTCAACCTTCCTCTGCTTAACAAGCCTTGTGTTAGCCGTTTCCAGGCCTTCCGGATAACCCGGATGCGTCATTACCTCTACAACCGGCGCAAAATTATTACCATACCTGGCAACGGTCCACCAGAAACTCTGGTCTATCCTGCCGGTGTGGGCGATTCCGAGCATGGCCCCGGTCTTAAAAAAGCCCGGGTCCTGTCGGCGATTGATCGCGGCCTGCTTGCGGATTATAGAAGCTCTCTTCCTGCCGGCGGCAGTTGTAAATGGCCAGGGCCGTGAGCATACACTTTTAGGTTCAAAAGGACATCTAACGGCCGCGATATTAAAACTCTTCGCCAGGCTGCAAACAATCGAAAAAATTGTCGGAAAAGTATGAATGTGTTTATGAGAATCGAGATGAGTCGGCTTTATACCTTTATCTATGACCCATTCGATTTGTGCGGCCAGCTCAGTTTTTATTGCGGCACGTACTTCTCTGCTCAACAGGCTTTTGACGGCAAGCTTCCCCGGCGTATAGGCAAAAGCCCCCTCGCTATCCAGCAGAACAGCGACGCTATCGGCCTGTGACAGCGGGCGAGCTTCCATTAAATTAAGGTGCACGCCAACGCCGAGGTTCGGGAGTTTTTTTGCAATATCAACGGCCTGGTCCGCGGCGGGCATATTGGACATTATAGTCGCGCTGGTAAGCACACCTTCTGTGTGCGCCTGCTCCACTGCCCGGTTTATGCCTTCGGTCCAACCGAAATCGTCCGCATTAATTATTATCTTTCCGGCCACTACAACAAAGTTTAAGTCTGTGTATCCACTAAGTCAATCGGTTTTTGCTTATATACCCGCCTGCCGGCAAAGCAGGTCCCTGTCCCGGCTGCTGATGCGGATTAGTGAGAAATTTCCGTTGCAAATTCCCGGACTTACACTAAAAATAGCCTCTGTTTGTTAATTCAGGGTGCCAATTATACTTGCCCTAATGTACCGAAATGAGGTGTTATGGTATTTACACTTCACAGATATGTATTTCGTGAGCTTCTGAAGGTCTTTCTTCTTGCCGCTGTGGCAATGGCGCTGATACTAAGTCTGGGCAGCATTTTGCGTCCTATCCAGGACTATGGCGTAGGGCCGCGGCAGGTGGCCCACCTCATAGGCTATTTTCTGCCGATAACCCTGACTTTTGTTCTGCCGATGGCGGCGCTGTTCGCCGCTGCGCTTGTTTACGGCCGATTTGCAAACGATAATGAACTTGACGCCTGCAGGGCAAGCGGAATCAGTCTGCTAACGGCGGTATATCCCGGTCTTACACTGGCAATCCTTGTTGCAATAGCCACATTAGTCCTGAGTTTTTATGTCGTGCCAAATTATGTGCAGCGGGCAGAAAGGGCCATTAAGGCCGACGCAAAACAAATACTATACCGCAACATTCAACGAAAAGGTCATTACAATCTTCCCGACAACAGGTACCGGATTTATGCCGATGCGGCCGACCCGCAAAAAGACGAGCTGCTGGGGGTTATTCTCCTGGACGCAAAGGATAACGAGATTAGAAAAATCATCACCACAGACCGGGCCAGCGTGCACTTTGAGCCACACAAGAAATTCAACGAGGTAAGAATAACGGTAATTGCACACAACGCCTATCAAATCGACTCGGAAGGTGAGGCCTTTTCGGAATGGCTGCCGGTATCAGGCCGATTCAGCTCACTGTTGGCAGACGACGTCAAATTCAAGAAAATCGACGAGATGAAAAGCATTCGCAATGAGCCGATGCAGTTTTACCCGATTGCGAAGCAGGCCTTTGCAACCTACGCGCAACTTACTTCCGAATTGCTGGCACAGGAGATTTCCGCAAAAATAGCCGACGGACAGGACAGATTTTACAAGCTGCAAAATCAAGACAAACTTATTAATTTCACCGCCGAGCAGTGCTTAGTAAGAGGTGAAAGCAGTATAGAGTTGTCCGGCGAGGTTACACTGCTCGAATATAGTACTATTACCGGCCAGCTAATGTGCAGTTGGCAGGGCAACGGAGCAATTATCGAACTGTCCGGTCCCGAGTCGGTCTCCTTCGATTTCGCTAAGGATGGAGACCCTGTCGAACAATTGAAGCTGGCAATGATAATCTATAACGCACACTGGCAGCAAAGCGACGGCTCCTCCGGACTGGCCCAGCGACACATTATTCGCGGGTTGCAGTTGCCGTCCTCCGTTCTGAGCAAAATCAGCCCCGGTGCGCTGGAATCCATTGATTCGATGACTTCAATTCTTCCCCAGCCCAGCGGAACACTCGTGAAAATGCAACACATACTACAGCGAAAAATCACATCCACTCTCGCCGAAATTAATGCGGAGGTACATTCGAGACTCGTTCTCGGAATAGGCTGCATAACCCTCATATTGATAGGTATAGCACTGGGTATCATATTCAAGGGCGGCCACCTGCTGACGGCGTTCGGCGTCAGCTCGGTCTCGGCCGCGGCCCTTATTGTCTGCATAATGGCTGGGAAGAATATAACCAAAAATCCCGATACGCAGGCCCTCTCAGGCATCATATTAATGTGGGGCGGCCTTGCTGCACTCTCGGCCCTGGCGGTGGTCATATATCACAGGCTGCTTAAAACCTGAGCTTGCAAGGTTTATATGAAGATACTCGACAAGTACATCATAAAAAACTTTCTGACAGGTTACCTCATCGCCTTTTGCGTACTTATGGGCCTGCGAACGGTCATCGACCTGTTCGTGAACCTTGATGAATTCACCGAGCACATACAACTCGGCACATTAACGGTAACAGGGAATATTTTAAGCTACTATCTCCTGCACAGCACACTGTACTTCCGGGACTTCGCGGGAATGATCACCGTCGTGGCAGCGGCCTTCTCGATTGGCAAAATGACCCGCAACAATGAACTTACGGCCGTGATGGCCTCCGGTGTCAGCCTTAAGCGCGTCATTGCCCCAATAGTGTTCCTTGCGCTGCTGCTTACGGGCCTGCTGGTAGTCGATAACGAGCTTTTAATACCCCCCCTGGCCGACAAACTCGTCCGGGGCCAGGACGCCTTGCCGGGCCAGGAATGGTATCACGTCTGGTTTATGACGGACGGCAACGGCTCACTAATTTGTTCGCCCGAATTCGATGTGAAAACATCAACACTGAGAAGACCCACAATTATCACCCGAAGGCGGAAGGAAGAAGCCCTGCTTTGGGAGGTAACGGGAAAAATATGGGCCGATGAGGCAGTTTATAATTTTGAAACAAAGCAATGGGATTTGAAAAACGGCATGTTTTTAAAAAGAGGTGAACCAGGCTCACTTTCCAGCATTGAGCCTATCGATTCTTATCAAACCGATATTATACCAAAAGAAATCCCCGTCAGACGCAAGTCAAGACATAAGGCGCTGCTTGGCTCAAGTCAATTATCCGTTTTGGCACGTCAAAGGACAAAAATCAAGGACCTGGCACAGCTCTACAGCGAAAAAAATTTCCGCATTACCGACCCGATAATCAACCTAGTGATGCTTATGGTCAGCCTGCCGATTCTTGTCTGTCGCGACCCCAAGTCTATGAAATCCGCTATTTTAATCAGCTTCGTTCTGACAACGGCGTGCTTTATTGTAACCTTCATTTGTAAAATTGTAGCAACTGAAGTATTCTTCCATCGGATAAGACCTGAATTATGGGCCTGGCTGCCGGTCTTCATATTCCTGCCCGTCGCTTTTATAGAATTCGATTCTATGAAGACATAACGCCTTCCCGAATCGGCTGGGCCGGCTACGCCTTAGGACCTTTAACGGCCCGGCAGGAAGATATAAACCGAAGGATTTCCTTATTGATTCTAAGACTGCACCACTTTTGCCCGCACATTGAACAATAATCGTCGGCCCCGACGAGTCGGGGTTCATCTGAGTCGATTCGTTCACAGTCACGGTTATGCATCTGCTCAGCAGTACGAGGGTCAAGAGACTCGGCAACATGTGCTTGCCAATCCAGATTAGCGCGTGCGATGCTGAGGGATTTATCTTTCTCTGCGGCCAAAGGCAGGCCGCGAGCCACATCAGCCGCATGAGCAGCTATTTTCGAGGCAATAACACCACGGCGAACGTCGTCGGCATCGGGCAGACCAAGATGCTCACGTGGAGTAACATAGCACAAAAAAGAAGCACCATAATATGCCGCGGCGGTCCCGCCAATCGCCGACGTAATATCGTCGTAGCCCGGAGCAATATCAGTTACCAACGGCCCTAACACATAGAAAGGAGCCCCATTACAAATCTCCTGCTGAATCTCAACATTGTACTTTATCTGGTCAAATGGAATATGCCCCGGCCCTTCGACCATAACCTGGCAGCCGTTTTGTTGTGCCCGCCGGGTCAATTCACCCAATGTCCGCAACTCGGCAATCTGGGCTTCATCAGTCGCATCGGCAATGCAGCCCGGCCGAAGCCCGTCGCCAAGTGAAAAACAAACATCGTATTGGCGCATTATATCGGATAGCTCGTCGAACATTTCATACATCGGGTTCTCTCTGTTGTGATAAAGCATCCACTTGGCTAACAGCGCCCCACCCCGGCTGACTATGCCGCTGGTACGTTTTGCGATTAAAGGCAGATGCTCCTTTAACACCCCGGCGTGAATCGTAAAGAAATCAACACCCTGCTTTGCCTGCCTTTCAACCGTCTCAAGAATCAGTTCGCAGGTTATATCCTCAACGTCCCTGTCAATAATCACCTCGTATATCGGTACGGTCCCAAATGGAACGGTGCATTCAGCAAGAAGCTTTTCACGAATGGCATCTACCCTGCCACCCGTGCTCAGGTCCATTATGGTATCGGCCCCGAGTTCAATGGCGATTTTCATTTTTTCGAGCTCGGCCTCGACCGACGAACGCACCGAGCTGGTCCCGATATTGGCGTTGACCTTCGTTGTAAGCAGCCGACCAATCCCGACAGGCCGAAGATTTTCCGCCAAATGAATTTTGTTTGCCGGTATTACCAACCGTCCTTCGGCCACTTCGCAGCGAACTGCTTGCGGCTCAACACTCTCTTTCTGCGCAATAAATTTCATTTGCTCTGTAACGCTACCAAGCTTTGCGGCCTGCAATTGTGTAGTCATCTTAACCAACTCCCAAAATAAAAATCGCTTCCGTAAAGAAGCGATTTTCTTATTTTCCAACAACCGATTTACATCGCTTCCCTACGCAGGTCCTCCGCTGAAATGGCGGATTCGCCTGATCAGGTTCGAAGGGTTTTCTCTCAGGCCCAAATCTACGGGCCACCCCTAGCGAACATCTATCATTATACAGCCAAGGTCGAAATACGTCAAACAAATCCTGCTGCTACCCAATAACTCGCCATTCCTATCTATGTTATACGCGGGAACAACGCTTCACAAGGCTTGATTGGCTCTTCCGAAAGTATCTCAAGAATCTTTTTGCCGGTCTCCGGCAGAAACGGCGTCAACCAATAACCTAACTGCCGGATATCGCGCAACCAGGCCGACAGTCGGGCCTTCAAGGACGTACTGTTCGGCGTCTTTAGTAATTCCCAGGGCCTTGTCCGGTCAATATCCTGATTTAACCGCGCTATGATTTGCCAAAGAGTCTCAAGTGCTTTGTCAAACTCGTAGTTTCGGATGGCAGCGCGATATCCCTCCGGCTCGTCAATTATCGATGGATACTTATACCCTCTCAAGTCGGCTTTACAACACAATGATGTAACTCGACTGACCAGATTACCCAGGCCGTTAGCCAAGTCCGTATTATACAGCCGCTTAAGGCGCTGTGTTGAAAAATCGCCGTCATCGAAAGGACAAATAGCCCGCAACAGATAGTATCTTACAGCATCGGCCCCAAAATATCTCACACATTCGAAGGGGTCGATGCTGCCACCAAGTGACTTGCTAATCTTTTGTCCCTTTTCTGTGATGAATCCATGAACGAGGATTTCATTGGGCACAGGCAGACCCGCTGAGAGAAGAAACGCAGGCCAGTAAACAGCGTGAAACTTCCAGACGTTCTTGCCGATTACGTGGACCTTAGCTGTGGATTCGTTCCAGAAATGCTTCCAGCCATTTTCTCTACCATAGCCCAAACCTGAGATATAGTTCGTCAGAGCATCGAGCCAAACCCAGACGACTTGAGTATCATCTCCCGGAACCGGTACCCCCCAGCCGCCCAAACGCTTTGCAAGGCGGGAGATACTAAGGTCCCGCAGACCGCTTCGGACAAAACTTAAAACCTCGTTTTTGCGACCGGCAGGAACCACCTTGAGCTGGTCTGTATCAAGTAGCCGCTCCAGCCGGGACTGATAGGCTGATAGTCGAAAGAAATAATTTGTTTCACGAACTTCGGCAGGCTTGATTTTGTGGTCCGGACAGCAACCATCAATAAGGTCCTTCGGCCGGTAAAAGTCTTCGCAACCGTTACAGTAAAGCCCTGTATACTCCTTGACATATATATCATCGGCTCGCAATTGCTTCCAAAACAAATGAACCGAACTGTGATGTATTGGGTCTGTCGTCCGTACAAAGTTGTCATATGAAATGTTCAGTACGCAGCTCAGTTTCCGGAACACCTCCGAATTTCTGCCAACCAATTCCTGTGTTGTTATTCCAAGCTGTCGAGCTGATAAAACATTCTTGAAGGCGTTCTCGTCGGTCCCTGTCTGGAAATATGTTTCATTCCCAATAAGGCGATTGTACCGCGCGATTACGTCCGCCTGCACCAATTCCAGAGCAAAGCCGATATGCGGCCGGGCATTAACATACGGTATAGTCGTAGTGATATAGATTTTCTTGCTCATCAGATTCTCCTTGAATTTCAGGATTAACAAAAAAGCCCAGGAGTGAAAAACACTCCTGGGCATGGTCATAATCGCTGTCAGTAAGGAAATCTAAGTGAGCATAATTCCCGAGCCGGCGACAGACCACGCCCTCAGCCTCATCATCCAAGGCATCATCAGAGGACTTGTTCTCGTCAGCCAGCTCGGCATAACTATACCTTTCTTTTCACCTGTAATTAAGAGTAGTTTGTTAATTCAGTACTGTACTATATCGGCCACCAATTGGGCAAGCTTAAAAGCAAATGAACCGTTCACAATTAGCCTGCCGGTGCTATTTTCGGCCTTTTGGCCGGCTCAGGCCAACTTAAAACTCGCCGCAACGACTGAAAGAGCAGGCATTTTAATCTCGGCTTTGCCGTCGGTGATTTTTACATCGGCGAAAGGAGTCGACTTAATCAGGTCCGGCTTCTCAAACGAATTGGCGGCCTTGGGGCCGGGGCCGGTTAAATGCTCCGCATCCACCAGAGCTCGAATTGCTTTATCAGCCACGCAAATATTCACTACAGATTCCTCTTCCAGATTCCGATTGATTAGGAAGACACTCAGCTTATCATCATTCAGAACCACGCTAACATCCACGTAGTTAACCACACCCTTTGTCGCGCCCTTATAGGTAGGGCCTTCAACAACCGGCCTTAGTGAGACACCCTGCCGTCTCTTCGAGAACATCTCGAACGGATAAAATGTGGACTGAATCAGTATTTCGTCGCCACGCGTCATAAGCGGTGCGATGACATTAACCACCTGGGCAAGGTTGGCAATCTTTACGACATCGGCGTGTCGAATAAAGCTATTAAGAAAACCTGCCACAACCAGGGCGTCTTCCAGATTATAAACCTCCTCAAGCAGGTGCGGTGCGAATTTTCCCCCGCCGTCCACCTGCTTATTCTTATACCAGACATTCCATTCATCGAAGGATAGAAAAGCCCGCTTTTTGCTTTTGTTTCTTGCCTGAACGATTCGGCAGACTGCATCCATCTGTTCAATATACCCGTCTATTTCATTGGTAACGGCAAGGTAATCGGCGGTATCGTCTCTCTCGTTTCCGACATAGTGATGCAGACTGATATAGTCGGCATAATCACCTACATATTCGAGCACCTGTCTGTCCCAGTCAATAAAGTTCTCGGCTACACACGAGCCGCAGACGACAAGCTCGATACTTCCGTCGGCATCCTTCATCATCTTGGCCGCCTGTTGTGCCCGGAGAGCATACTCACCTGCCGGTACATGCCCAACCTGCCAGCCGCCATCCATCTCATTACCAAGACACCACAGCTTTACACCGTGCGGCTCGCTCGCTCCGTTTTTAGCGCGCATATCAGCGAACTTTGTTCCCGCAGGCAGGTTGCAATACTCCACCCACTGGCGCGCCTCGAGAGGTAAGGCAGAGCCGAGATTAACCGTCAGCATTGGCGTCCAGCCCATCTTCTTACAAAGCTTTATATATTCATCCGTACCGAACTCGTTCGTCTCGTTGCTTTGCCAAGCAAGGTCGCGCACCGTTGGCCGAGTCTCGCGGGGTCCTACACCATCGAGCCAGTGATAACCTGATGCAAAGTTACCGCCCGGATAACGCATCGCCGTCATCTTCAACCTGGCCAGTGATTCGAGAACGTCCGTTCGGAAGCCTTCGCTATCAGCGTGCTTGCTGTCAGGCTCGTATAATCCCTGGTACACACAACGGCCCAGGTGTTCGATGAAACCGCCAAACAGACGGCTGTCAATCCGACCAATTTCAAATTTAGTGTGAACAGTTACGGTAGTCTTATCCATAATTTTTACTCCAATTGCGCTCTCTTCCAAATAATTCGTTATGGGCTTATCCGAGGTGGTACACTTTGTCCCTCAACTCCGACCTGCCTCGCCGGCAGGCGGGCGTATTTCTCGGCACTGAGGCGTTTACATCCTCGTTCGGTAATTAGAAAATCATCTTCGATTCGCACACCAACTCTGCCGAGTATGTAAACGCCCGGCTCAATTGTAAAAACCTGGCCGGCTTTCAGCCTGCCTTTAATTTTACCTGAGATGACAGGTCCTTCGTGTATCTCAAGTCCTATGCCGTGTCCCGTGCCGTGACCGTAAACCGGCAAACCATAAGAGCTGATAACCTCTCGCGCCGCCCGGTCAACCTCGGTAATCAGCACACCGGCGCGTAACTTTTTTATCGCCGCCTGCTGAGCCTCGTATACGGCTTTATAAACCTTAGCGTAAGAACGTGTTATTTTGCCAAACGCAAAACAGCGTGTCATATCGCAGCAATAACCTTTATAAACCGCACCCCAATCGATAAGTATCGGCTGGTTCGCTTTTAACCTGCTTCGTCCCGGCCGGTGATGCGGCCGGGAGGCGTTGGGACCGAAAGCAACAACCGGCTGAAAACTGCTGCAGGCACCTAATTTCCTAAGCTCGAAATCGATGATTCCAGCCAAATCATTTTCCATCAGGCCGTACCGCACCTGTTTCAACGCCCTGCCCAAAGCCTTAAAGGCTATTTTAGCCGCCGAACGAATGGCTGCGACCTCGGCAGCATCCTTGGTTTCCCGGACGCTCTCAACTACATTATTTGTCTTCCTGACGCGCACTGCGGCGCTTCTTTTGAGAGCATAGAATGCCGCTATGGACGTCGAATCCTCCAGCCCAATAATATTAACGGTTTTGGATTTTCTTATCAGTTTGTCAACCGCAGCAATCATCGGCCCGGTTCGCTGGACTATTTTGCACCCGAAGCATTCTTTCCCCGCCTGCTCGGTGTATCTGCTGTCGGTAACAAGATAAATACCCCGTAGCGTGATTAAAACCCAGCTATCTTCACCCGAGAAGCCGGTTACATAGGCAACATTGGCCCGTTTCGTCACTACCAGCCCATGCAGGCCTATCTGCTTCAGGCAGTCACGAATCAGACCAACGCGTTTTTTCGTTATTCCGATGCTCATAAGCTTTCAACGAAATTAAAACCATAATATGTGGAAAAATAAAGTTTTTTTGGCCTCTAAATTTGCTTTTGGCCCATTTTATTCTTATATCTTTAATGAAGCGACGAGAAAAAGGGTTATTGAGAGCAAAATAAGTAAGTCACCTGACCTGCGATTCGAGCCTTTTGTTCGAAATAAATCGAAGACCTCGTCGATTATCCACCTTATCCGGTGTTTTCTGCAAGGGGGGATTTTTACTGAGTCCTGACTCAACGTTTTACAGGATGGCCCTCGAAAGGCTGTCCTGTTTTTTTATGGCTTGTCCAACCGACCAGCTGCCGTTAAAATACCTCAAAATCATACAATTTTCTTATCGCCGGGATTGACATTATGCTACCGATTCGAACAAGCGTAAGGCCTCACCGCACACCGTACACAAATTATGCCCTCATCATTGCCAATATAATTGTTTTCATCTTAAGCTACGGACCTCACACTGTCCGGATAGGCCAGCACCTTGTTCAAGAGCCGCTTCGGGCCTGGGCCGAGGGATTTATGCTCCATCCGAGTCGGCCACATTTGTGGCAGTTTGTCAGCTATGCCTTTTTACACGGCAGTCTGATACACATAATCGGCAATATGTATTTCCTCTATTTTTTCGGTAACAGCGTTAACGATAAGCTCGGCCACATCGGCTATTTATGCTTTTACCTCGGCGGGGCGGTCTTTTCAGGCCTCGGACACAGTATGCTGCACACAAATCCGGTCCTCGGGGCAAGCGGTGCCGTCGCCGCCGTAACGGGCGCCTATCTGGTCCTTTTTCCCCAGAGTGTCATTACCGTATTGTACTGGTTCTTCTTCATCGGAACGATGGAGTTTTTAGCGCTGTACTTTATTCTTCTCAAGCTGATTTTCTGGGACAATATAATCGAACCCAAGCTTTCTGTCGACGCCATCGCTTATGACGCTCACCTTGCAGGTTATGGTTTTGGAATCGGCACTGTTGTGCTGCTGTTGGCAACCGGCCTGGTCACTACAAGCGGCTTTGACCTCTGGTCTATGATAAAGCGGTGGAATCAGCGCCGCCGATATCGTGATGTTGTGACCAGTGGTTATGACCCGTTTACAGGTCGAACGGAAGTCAAACAGATAAAGGCCAAGGAGATAAAAAAGACCCCGGCACAGCAGGCTCAGGAAAATACAATTATGGAGCTCCGTAACAGGATTGCCGGCAGCATAGAACAGGATAATCTGGCGACGGCCTCACAAATATACCTGGAACTTATGAAAATTGACAACCAGCAGGTCCTGCCCAGGCAGCACTTACTGGACATTGCCAATCAACTTATGTCTGACAGAAGATATGCCGACTCAGCCATAGCCTACGAGCAGTTCCTAACTCATTACGGCAATTACGAATACGTCGAACAGGTTCAGTTAATGCTCGGCATATTGTACAGCCGCTACCTTAAGCAGCGCGACTCAGCCATAAAGTATCTGACCGCCGCCAGCGAAAAACTTATAGACCCGGGACAACGAGAAATGTGCCGGAATGAACTTCGAGACCTGCAGGGCTGAGCGGCGAAATTCCGCCTGCCGGGCTCGGCAGCAGCACGACAAAGATAATCAGTTGACAACCCCGGCAAGACGTGTTAATCTGCAGCGCAAAGTTGTTGTGGAAGGGAAGGTTTAATGCCATTTTCTTTTTCGGGAGAAATGAAATGCATTCTCACGCAATCCTCTTAATCATAACTGTTGTGGTTCTGCTTCAGGGCGCTTCTCTTGCTGAAGAACCTGCCGACGTCAATCTGCCTGCCGTGCCGTATATCGCCGAGATAAAAGGTCTAAACATCAACCTCCGCTCGGGGCCCGGTATGAATTATTATCGCTGCGGCAAGCTAAACAAGCCCGACAGAGTGACAGTTATTGGGCACAAATCCGGCTGGTCCAGTATTGTCCCTCCACCCGGCAGTTTTTCCTGGATATCAAAGCAATATGTAAAGACTGACCCGAACAATCCGGCCCTCGGCGTTGTTACCGCAGACGAAGTTCGTGTATGGGCTGGTTCCGAATATGTTGAGCCAATGCACTCTTCGAGTCTGCAAACCAAGCTCAACATTGGCCGGACTGTCAAGCTAATGGGAGAAGAGAAAAGCGGCTACTATAAGATTGTCCCGCCAAAAGGCGCGCTTTTATGGGTAAGCACACAATACACAAAATATCTCAACCCTCTCGACGAAGCCGAATATAAAACTGCAGAACAACAACCTGTCTTTGAGGTTCCTGAGATTGTGACTGAGCCAGAGCCTATGGTCGTTCCCACAAAACCTCAGCCCGAAAGCAAAATGCTCAAGGAATATTACGAACTGGATAAACAAATTGAAGCTGAGCGAGCCAAACCTATAACCGAGCAGGATTACAGCAGCATTAAAAAGGCTCTTACACGTATTGTCAATCATCCCGACAGCGGCAAGGCCGGTCGCTACGCAAAGTTCCAGTTCGAACGTATAGGCCGTTTTGAGGCTGCACGCCATGCAAGCCAAAAGATTCAGGAGCAGGACAGGCAGTTGGCCCAATTAAGACAGCAGATTAAACAGGCCTGCCAAGCCAGGCTGGCGCAAGTACAGGACCTCGGTAGATTCACGGCGGTTGGATGGCTTCGCCCCTCGCATATTTACAGTATTCAGACCGGCCCGAGGCGATTTCTACTGCTTAATGAAGAGAAGAAAGCATTCTGCTATGCCCAGCCTGCAGGCGAGATAGAAGCTGTTGATTTTAATCTCCTTATGGGCAGCAAGGTTGGCCTGGTCGGACGGATTGAAACAAACACGCGAAGCAGCGTGCCTTTAGTGATATTCGACCAGATTGAGCAGTTAGCCGCCTCGGAGAAACAAGTCGATTAAGACCATATCAGTTCCGCCCGCGACGCTTGCCCGCCGCGGCGGGCTTGCTTCCGAGAATTTCAAGGGTGTGCTTTATAAAAGGCAAGGTTGTGGTCTTTATCTCCGGCTCTTCAAAATGTCCGGTAACTTTCATCTCGACCGCTGCCGGTGCTAAGCCTTCTGCAAGCGAGGCAAGCAACGAAGGTTCAGAGGCAATCCGTGGGCCGCTGGCGGTAAAATTCAAATCAATGTGCTTACTCAGTAAATCCATTCGACCCGAACCCCGTAAACAGAAAGCCTTGCCTTGTATATCAATCTGCTCGAGAAGCAACTGGTTTCGGCTGATATAAGAATCAATAAACATACTCTCGAAAGCAAAATCGGCCGGTGCGGTCAGTTTGAGTACGGAAAGCATTTTAGCCAGAATAGAAAGCCTGCCGACCTGCATATCACTGATGCTTAGTTCGAGCCTGCCCCTGCGGGCCGAATTATCTTCCGACAGGCCGCTAACAGACAGTGAACCATTCATCCGCCCACTGGTATATTCACTCTCGTGGTCCTCGCTGCCGGGCTGGTCCGATTCACCCCGAACTTGCGGGTGCATCAGGAATTCTTTCAACTCTATCCCCTCAAAGCCAAGCCTGGCATTATAAACCAAATCGCCGTTGGTCAACTGCCGCAGTTCAAAATCGGCTGCTATTCTGCCGCCGTAACAGTCGGCAACAAAATTCCTGGTCGTCCAGGCTCCTTTATCGGGGTCGTAGTCAATCTCGGTCTTGACCTTCGATAGTGACTTGCCCTTAACTTCGAGGTCTTCAGCGCGCAAACTGACATCGGCCCTCGAAAGACCAAGACCTTCAACGAACAACCATCTCGTATCCAATACTCCATCCAGCCGACTTATGATTTGCCCCGACCCGAAGGCACAGTTCTTTAACACCATCTTACCGTTAAAATCAACGCAGTCTCGGCCGTCATCGGTTTTAAACACTCTCAGGTTCTCAATATCCAAATCAAACCGGCCGGACGGTGAAATATCCTCATAAACATTAGGCACAACTGTATCAAGAACTGCTTCAAGCCACCGGTCGAAAAGAACATTACGAGCGGAAAAACTAAATTGCCCTGCCTGAAAATCCTCACCATCCAGCTCCACCCGGCCGTTCAGTTTTAACCCGGCAATATCCTCTCTGGGCCCACCCCTGCGGGCAAGCGGCACCTGCTCTGCCGCCAGGGCCGTAATATCATTCAGATAGATGCCGTCCTCCGTTATTGTCAAAACACCCCTTAGGTCCTTCAGTGGATAAGAAAACTTCTCAAAATTGATATCGTTGCCAAGACAATTCACGACAATCCTATACGGAGGGCAATCATCGGCGGCATTGTTATTCAATTCGGCCGATATATTCAATTTGCCCCGGCCCTGAAATTGTGCAAGCACCTTGGCCGGACCTTCAGAAAGAACACGAACCAAATCATCGTTAATCTCTAATTGCTCCGCACTCAAAAGCAAACAATAGCCTATTTTCTCGTCCTCCTGGCCGCAAGGCCAAACTCTGCCGCTCAGCGAGATGCCGCCTGCACCATTCCTGCCGGTTAATTCCTCAATTCGAAGCAAATCAGGGGTAACAATCACTCTTGCGGATACATCAGCAACAGAGAATGGGAACATGCCACAGCTTAATCGCTCCGCATCGACGGTTACGTTGGCAATATACTCAACGGCATCGGCTTTTGCTTCAGAGTCAAACACCTCGGCACGAACATTGATAAAACCATCAGCCTCGTACTGCTCATAGAATCGTTTCTGGCGCTCAGGCATTGCCGCTTTTAACGTCGAGTCAATAGGAATATGCTCGGCATTAATCTGAACATCGTACCTCGCCCCATCAGTCTCCAGCCCCGAAACTTCTCCATTGACCGTTATCTTACGACCATCATAGGACGAAACGATATCAGAAAAACGAACCGAACCGGATTCGATAAACAACCGGCCGGACAAATTTTTCAGCGGGTAAGGAAAGTGCTGATAGCTCGCCCCGCCCCCAAGAAACTGAACTGCCAAAGTATGCTTCTTCCAGCCGCCAGGCCGGCGAACAAAACGATAGTCTATCTGGGCGGCACCACTCGGAGAAAAAGCACGCCATAACTCCTTTCGTCCGCTGTCAAGCGCCTCGTAAAGCTCATCGTCCAAAAGCATATTTTCACTGGTGACCTGGAACCGGCAGTCCCGGTTTTGGCCGAAATTCTTTGAATAGCCGTTAATGGCAATCTCGACATCGCCGTGCTTGCCGTGAAGATTACTAAGTACCGCGCTATTTGCAGTAAAATCTACGGAACCAGTCAGAACCTCAACCCGATATGGGAATTTTTCATAGCATAAAGAAACATCTTTGCAGATAACCTTGCCGAGACAGTCCGCTTCTGAAAACCGATTGAGCCTGCCGTTTGCCTTTAACTCAACATCGATCAGGCCTCTCGGATTGTATTGAGCGAAAAAACTCTTGATAAATGGGCCGAGCTTCTCCAGAAGCGGCGCATTATATACGAACGAGTCGGCAACAGGCTCGGAGGTATGAAACAAATCGTTAATTCTCGCCTGTATCTCGAAACTGCCCTTATTAGCCCAATCTCGCACCGCCCCCGATAAACAAATCCGTGTATTGTTACCCAACCGACCATCGAGTTTTTTCACATAAACATTATCCTCATCGTACTCAAGGTCCACATCCAGATTGCTAAGGTTCCAGAAGTTACCGGATGAAGGCAGTCTCAGTGACGAAAGCCCACCCTGCAAAACAAGCCTGCTACGCTCGCTACACAGCCAGTATCCTTTCAGTCCACTGAGCTGGTCGTTAGATAAATCGGCCGTTGCAATGCTAAAGTTATATACCCGTTCAGAACGGGCCTGTGAGAACTGCGCCTCGGCGTCCAGTGCAAGTATTTCCTCAACGCTACCACTCGAAATCTTGCTGCATTTAACTATTCCTTTTCTAACAATTACAGAAGGCCACTTAGGTGATACCCGGCCGGCTTGAGGCGCTTTAAAGCACTCGGTATTCCATCTGCCTGAGTTAGTGTCATACTGAAAATTCAGTAGTAATTCCTCAGCAATAATCTCTTTCAGACGCGGCCTTAAAGTCAACAAACTCAGAGTCTTGAAACGGGCGTACACTCCTCGCGCCTTAATAATGGTGTTGTCATATTGTTCCGACTTTCCCGTAATCCCCCGGCGGTTGACTGTGGAGGGCGGCTGAATCAGCAATTCATTAATCGTAACCTTCCCGCTGAGGTGGAAATTAACTCCTTTTAATATCACTTTTGCAGCGGTCAGCTCCTGGATTTGCCTTGTCGCTATCGGAAGCAGCAGCTTATTGCCGGCGTGGTTACAAAGCCACCACAGACAAGCGGCAACACACAGCCCCAAAATCAGCCGGGTAAAGGTAACTTTTTTAAGCCACACAGGCATCCCGAATTCACAAACCGCGTTGGGTTTATGGCCGTGAACCCAACGTGGTTCACCGGCCACCCCTCGTGCCAAGGCTGCTGACGGTTTTATGTGTTATCTGTTTATAGCCTTCTCGGCAATATCACGACGGTAATACGCGCCGTCAAATTTAATCTTCTCCACGGCGTCGTAGGCCGTGTCCTTTGCTTCTTTCACGGTCGTACCGAGAGCGGTTACACCAAGGACCCTGCCTCCCGCGGTAACAATCTGGTCATTCTTTTTAGTCGTACCGGCGTGGAAAATCACAACATCCTTCATCGCCGCCGCTTCTTCAAGTCCGGTGATAACCTTGCCTTTTTCATAATCGCCGGGATAACCGCCGGAGGCCATTACCACACAAACAGCCGTCTTTTTGTCCCATTGAATTGTAATCTGGTCCAGCCAGCCGTGGCACACCGCCAGCATAACCTCAAGCAAATCACTTTCCAGGCGAGCCATAATCGGCTGCGTTTCAGGGTCCCCGAAACGCACGTTAAACTCGAGCACCCTCGGCCCACCTGCGGTAATCATAAGGCCCACGTACAACACGCCTTTGTACGGCGTGCCGTTGCGGTTCATCCCGTCAATGGTAGGCACCAGAATCTCACGCGTAATTTGTCTCATCAACTGCTCGGTTACCACGGGGGCCGGGCTGTAGGCTCCCATTCCTCCGGTATTCGGGCCTGTATCACCGTCACCTATGGGCTTGTGGTCCTGCGAGCTTTCCATCACATATATATTTCGCCCGTCCACAAACGCCAGTATCGAGGCCTCTTCACCCAACAATTTATCCTCAACAATCACTTTAGCCCCGGCCGAGCCGAATATCCTGGCACACATTATCTTCTCGGCAGCCAGAATCCCTTCGGCGGGCTCATCGCATACATAGACACCCTTGCCCTTTGCAAGACCGGCCGCTTTTACAACTACCGCTTCGTCTCTGCTGGCGATGTAGGCCTTTGCATCTTCAAACCTGTCAAAAATCCTTGCTTCAGCAGTTGGGATAGAATTTGCTCGCATAATCTGCTTTGCGAAGGCTTTATTCGCCTCAAGCTGCGCGGCCCCCGCGCTCGGGCCGAACGCTATTATTCCAGCCGCCTCGAAGGCGTCAACGATACCGGCGGCAAGCGGCTCTTCAGGCCCCACTACAACCAGGCCAATACTCTGCTGACGGACAAAATCGACTAATTTGTCCACCTGCCCGGCAGCTATATCCACATTAGTTCCGCATTGGGCCGTGCCGGGATTACCCGGTGCAATATAAAGCTTGCCGAGATTCTCAGACTGGGCCAACTTCCACGCCAAAGCGTGCTCCCTGCCTCCGCTTCCTACTAATAGAACGTCCATTGTTTCTCCTCAATTCAGCTTATCTCTTAACTATCAAACGGCTGAAGGCAAATAATTTAACACAACCGACCGCTCTGCTCAAGTTTTCTGTCTCAAAGATTGTAACAGCATTTGCAGGCCGGCCATAAATTGCTTGACAAGAGTAGGGGCTGCTAATAGATTGTTGCTTTCGTCTTTTAACAAAAACAAGGGCAATTGGCTGGATTTACAACCTAAAAAAGGAGGTATCCGATGGCAGTTAAAGTTGCAATCAACGGTTTCGGTAGAATCGGCAGAGCTGTTACAAGAATCATAATGGAGCGGAAAGGCCAGCTGGACCTGGTGGCGGTTAACGACCTTTCGGACGCCAAGTTACTGGCCCATTTATTCAAATATGACTCGGTGATGGGGCCCTGGAGCGGCACGGTTGAGGTCAAAGACGACCAGCTCATTATTAACGGCAAGGCCGTTAAGGTCCTGGCGGTACGCAATCCCGCCGAGCTTCCCTGGAAAGATATGGGCGTCGAGATTGTGGTTGAATCGACAGGCATATTCCGAACACTCAACTCGCCTAAAGGTGGATACGGCGACCACCTCAAAGCCGGAGCAAAAAAAGTAATACTGACCGTGCCGGCCAAAGATGACATAGAGGCCACGATCGTTTTGGGCGTTAATGACGATATCCTGACTGCCAAGACAAAATGTGTCTCAAATGCAAGCTGCACAACCAACTGCCTTGCGCCTGTAGCAAAGGTTCTAAACGATGCTTTCGGAATCGAGAAGGGGCTAATGACGACTGTCCACGCCTATACGAACGACCAGAAGGTTTCCGACCAGATTCATTCCGACCCGCGTCGCGCACGTGCAGCGGCGATAAATATCATCCCAACTACCACCGGTGCGGCACGGGCCGTCGGCAAAGTGATACCGGAGCTTAACGGTAAGCTTGACGGCTTTGCCCTGCGCGTCCCGGTACCTGTGGGAAGCGTTGTCGACCTCGTGGCCGAGCTGAAAAAGGAAGTTACGCCGGACGAGGTCAACGCCGCAATTAAAGCCGCGGCCGAAGGTCCTATGAAAGGAATCCTGGTCTACTGCGACGAGCCGATTGTCAGCAGCGACGTTATCAAGAATCCCGCCTCCAGCATCTTTGACTCATTGAGCACAATGACAATACCCAAGGGAAAAGGTAAAACCGTCAAGGTAGTCAGTTGGTATGACAACGAATGGGGTTACTCGTGCCGGACCGTTGACATTATGGAAAAGCTGGCAAAGATGTAACAGCCGTGGAAGCGAAGATAAAAGGCTAATCGAAAAATATTTACGGAAGGCAGTCGAGTTTATGGCCAAAAAAACCGTTGCAGATATCGATGTTAAAGGCAAGAAGGTATTGATGCGGGTCGATTTCAATGTCCCGCTCGATGATAACTCGAAGATTACGAGTGACGACCGGATTGTCAAGGCGATGCCAACTATAAATAATGTCTTGTCGCGCGGCGGAGCCTTGATTCTGATGAGCCATCTCGGCCGTCCAAAGGGCCAAAGGGATGAGAAACTCTCACTTAAGCCCGTAGCGGACAAGTTAACCGAGCTGCTCGGCAAACAAGTAATCTTCCTCGATGACTGTATCGGCCCTGAAGTAAAGGCGCAGGCCAAGGCCCTTAAACCCGGCCAATGTATGCTTCTTGAAAATCTCCGCTTCCACAAGGAAGAAACGATAAAAGACAAGGCCGCCAAGGAAGATACACAACTGCGGAAGGCAAAGGACGATTTTGCCGCTCAACTTGCCGAGTTGGCTGATGTCTATGTCGATGACGCGTTTGGCACGGCACATCGAGATAATGCGTCTATGTACACGGTCCCATCACTTATGGCAGGCAAAAACAAGGTGATTGGTTTTCTAATTGAGAGGGAAATGAAATTCCTTGGTAAAACTCTCGAAAATCCGCAGAGGCCGTTCACCGCCATTCTGGGCGGCGCTAAAGTATCGGACAAAATCGGTGTCATCGAAAACCTTATCCCCAAGGTTGACAGCATCCTGATTGGAGGCGCGATGGCATATACCTTTCTTAAGGCACAGGGGAAAAATGTCGGAAAGAGTCTGTGCGAGGATGATTTTATCGAGAAGGCAAGTGAGCTTCTCGAGCAGGCCAAAGACGCAGGTTGCCAGTTAGTCTTGCCCATTGACCACGTTGTGGCGCGCGAACATAAAGCCAACGCAGAGAACAAGGTATGTGATGATATCGAGGACGGGTGGGCGGGTATGGACATCGGCCCGAAGACACAAAAGATTTTCGAAGAAAAAATTGATGGTGTCAAAACAATTATGTGGAACGGCCCAATGGGCGTCTTCGAGTTGCCGCCGTTCGACGAAGGCACCAAATATATTGCCCAGGCCGTCGCCAGAGCAACAAAGATGGGTGCACAAAGTATCATCGGCGGCGGCGACAGCGCAAGTGCCGTAAAAAAGCTCGGCCTGGAGAACGAAATAAGTCATATATCAACCGGCGGTGGAGCTTCGCTTGAATTTATGGAAGGCAAAAAATTCAAGTGCCTCGAAATACTCGATGAAAAATAATAAGAACCGGTAAGCTACACAGGACGTAAGGCTAAAAATGACTAACCTAAAGCTACCAAAGGCCGGCACCATCGAGATTGTTCCTTCTATACTGAGCGCCGATTTTGCCAGGCTTGCTGACGAAATCGCCCAGGTCGAGAGTGCAGACATAAAGATGCTGCATCTTGACGTGATGGACGGCCATTTTGTACCGAATATTACCATCGGCCCACCCGTAGTCGAGAAACTTCGAAAATACAGTCGGCTGTTCTTCGATGCCCACCTTATGCTGAGCGAGCCTGATAAATATTATGAGCTTTTTGTCCAGGCCGGCGCCAACCACATAACTTTCCACGCCGAGACTGTCTCACAGCCAGAAAAAACTATCGACGCATTACACAATATTGGTGTTACAGCGGGTCTTTCTCTGAAACCCAAGGTGCCTGTTGAAACAATCGAAAAAATCGCGCCGCTGTGTGATATGATTATGGTAATGACGGTGGAGCCGGGTTTTGGAGGACAAGAGCTGATAGAACAAGCGGCAAAAAAATGCATACGCGTAAGGCAAATTGTCGGGGACAAGGTCCGCGTCGAGGTGGATGGCGGCATAAATGTCGACAACGCCGCCCGGCTGGTCTCTTACGGCGCCGATACACTGGTGATAGGTAATTCTATATTCTCGCAGCCTGACCGCGCTGCCGCGATAAATGCCATAAGAAAAGCCTGTATGCCCTCTCCATAAGTCTTCATAGCCGGATTTGGCTTAAAACGGAATTTATGATAAAATGGTAGGCCAAGCAGCCAACAAAAAAACCGGAACGATTATGCCCAAAAAACAAGACTCTCAGTGGAACGGCTTTTCCCTAAGGCCGAGGAAAGAGATGCCCCGGGGCCTTTGGCTTGCCTGCCCGACCTGTCAGCATATGCTTCACAAAAAAACGGTCGAGCAAAATCTGAATATCTGCCCGGAGTGCGGCCACCATTTCCGCATTGACGCCGAGACGCGAATAAACTACCTCGTCGATGAAGGTTCATTCCAGGAATTGCTCTCGGAGCTTAGTACGACCGACCCACTCAACTTTAAGTTTCGCGGCACCAGCTATAAACAGCGACTAAGGGCCAGCGAGAAAAAACCACAAACAGCCGAGGCGCTCAGAATCGGCAAGGCCTTCGTAAAAGGACGAGGTGTGATGCTGGGAGTAATGGACTTCAATTTTCTGGGTGGCTCTATGGGCTCAGTGGTCGGGGAGAAATTCTGCACGGCCGTTGACCAGGCGGCTGAGCAGTCGTTGCCGCTGGTTGTAGTCAGCTCTTCGGGCGGAGCAAGGATGCACGAAGGCGTCGTTTCTCTGGGCCAGATGGCCAAGACAAGCGCTGTGCTGGCCAAGTATGACGAGGTCGGCGGCCTTTTCATTTCCGTCCTGACCGACCCCACAACAGGAGGTGTAACGGCAAGTTTTGCAATGCTCGGAGATGTTATAATTGCCGAGCCGGGCGCCCTTATCGGCTTCGCAGGCCCCAGAACAATTTACGAGACAATCAAGGTCGAGCTGCCCAAAGGCTTTCAACGCTCGGAATTTCTGCTCGAACACGGCTTCATTGATATGATTGTTAATCGCAAGGATTTGCGAAGCGAAATCGCCCGCATCATCGACTATTGCGGTAAGTAAATCCCATACCACAAATCTGAGCTTCCAATAAGCACAAAAATCACGCTTTCACTTCCAGCCCGAGCAGCGTATAATCTGAAAATAATAATCAATAAATCGATAATCAATTGCTATGAGCTATTTCAGGGACAATATAGAAAAGACCTTAGGTTACATACCGGGCCTGCAGCCGGACAAGCTCGATATTGTCAAGCTTAACACAAATGAGAATCCCTATCCACCCTCGCCGGCCGTGCTGAAGGCAATCAGCAAGACATCGGCGGAGCAAATTCGCCGTTATCCTCAGCCGCAAGCCAACAGCTTTCGCACAACAGCCTCCCGGGTCTTCAAGATAGCCGCCGAGAACATAATCTGCACCAACGGCGGCGACGAGTTGTTAAGCATTGCCGTCCGTGCCTTTTGTGACCGGGACCGCCCGCTCGCATATCCGGTACCGACTTATTCACTTTATCCGGTCCTGGCTGAGCTGCACAACTGCCCAATTAAGGAAATCGCCTTCGATGAGGAATACAACCTGCCGGCCAAACTGGCCAAAACCGGCGCCGCCTTGACCATCGTCTGCAACCCGAACGCGCCCAGCGGCTCGTTTATTAGTCCGAATGAACTGGCCTCGCTGGCCGATGAAATCTCCGGTGTACTGCTAATCGACGAAGCCTATGTAGATTTCGCCGGGGAAAACTGCCTCGGCCTTGTTGCAGAGTTTGACAATGTTATTATCCTGCGGACGTTAAGTAAAGGTTATTCACTTGCAGGCATCCGATTCGGATACGCCTTCGCACATCGGCGGCTAATCGAAGGCCTGCTTAAGCTGAAAGACTCTTACAATATTGACGCCGTTGCCATAGAGGTTGCCACCGCAGCCATACAGGACCAGGTTTATTTCAGGAATACAATCGAAAAAGTAAAGGCCCAGCGGACCAGATTGACTACAGAGCTGCGAAAGCTTGGCTTCGAAGTACTTGACAGTCAGGCTAACTTCCTGCTGACAAAATACGACGGCAGCGATGCACTGGAACTTTACGAAAAACTCGTCAAGCGAGGAATTTACGTCAGGTATTTTGCATATCCCAGGCTCAAGGACAAGCTAAGAATCACAATTGGAACACAAGAGCAGAACGACAAACTAATTTGTGCCCTTAAGGAAATATTATCTCAATAGAGGTGTGCTGTTATGAAAAAAAGAACCGCCACTCCGCCCCGGCGGAAAGGAATCGAACGCAAGACCGCAGAAACTGATATCAAACTCGAGCTTAACCTCGACGGCATCGGTAAATACGACATCGATACGGGCATCGGCTTTCTCGACCATATGCTCAGGCATCTTAGCAAACACAGCAGAATGGACCTGAGCGTCAAGGCCAAGGGCGATTTGCAGGTCGACGCGCATCACACCGTCGAGGATATCGCGATATGCCTCGGCAACGCCCTCGCAGAGGCGCTTGGCGACAAGAAAGGCATCGCCAGATACGGCCAAAGCTCGGTCCCGATGGAAGATGCGCTTGCCAATGTTGCTGTTGACCTGTCCGGCCGGCCTTACTGTGTTTATAGCGTCGATTACCGAACAGACAAAATAGGCGACTTCGACGTCGAGTGCATTGAGGAAATGCTGCGGAGTTTCTCAAACCACGGCAAGTTTAACCTGCATATAAATGTTCCGTACGGCGTCAACAGCCACCATATTGCTGAGGCGGTTTTCAAGGCCCTCGGCCAGGCACTTGCCGCCGCCGTCAAAATAGTCGGAAAAGAACTGCCAAGCACAAAGGGACTGCTGTGAGCATAGAGGTACAATATGAATACCGAACCGGCATCGGAAGCGACATTCACAAACTGGTTGCAGGACGAAAACTTATGCTCGGCGGCGTTTATGTCCCTTACTCTCTGGGCCTGGCGGGGCACAGCGACGGCGACGTGGCCCTGCACGCGGTTATCGATGCGATACTCGGTGCGGCGGCAATGGGTGATATAGGCACTCACTTCCCCGACACCGAGCCGGACTTCGAAGACGCCGACAGTAAGGAACTTTTGCTCGTCATAAAAGAAAAGATGGCCAAAAAAAGATGGGAAGTTGTAAACGTTGACCTGATAATTCACGCCGAGCAGCCGAAATTGGAACAATTCAAAGGCCAGATAAAAAGATGCACAGCAGGGCTTTTAGGAATTGATTTTGCAGTGGTGAATGTCAAGGCAAAAACCAACGAAGGCCTGGGCGAAATCGGTGCCGGCCAGGCGATAGCTGCCACCGCCGTGGTGCTGTTAAGAAGACAGATTAAAAGAATTATATAAAACGAATTGACACTGTGATATGAATTAGACACCGATTTACAGAGATTAACACTGCTTCATGAAAAGCTGTGAAGATGAAATCATTAAAACACAAGGAATTATCGGAGAAAATCATAGCCGCGGCGTATAATGTCCATAAGGAATTAGGACACGGCTTTCTCGAAAAGGTGTATAAAAACGCCCTTGTTGTTGAATTGGATGAAGCGGGATTAAAGCACACTGTCGAAACCCCTTTGAAAGTGTCGTATCATGACAAGGTTGTCGGTGATTACTTTGCGGATTTGATTGTTGATGACAAAATCATCGTTGAGGTCAAAGCGGTGAGCAGACTGGAATCCATACATGAAGTCCAGCTTGTTAATTATCTAAAAGCATCGGGCATGAATGTCGGGTTATTAATAAACTTCGGCCAGTCCGTCGAAGTCAAACGGCGCGTATTCGGCTATGATGCAGACACAGATTGACACGATATTTATTAGACACGGATTAACACTGTTGAGAATTGAGGAAAACTAAAAGTGGCCGTAGGTATATCTCTAAATGGCGAGGTTTTTGAACAAGTTATCTATTCCAGAGAGGATGACTTTGAACGACTTGTGGTGGAAAATGCCGGCACTATTTTTGGTGACAAAGCGATTTACATAGATGCCAAGAAAAAGATAAAAACCTCAGCTTTGGGAGGGACAATACCTGACGGCTTTTTGATAGACCTGTCAGACCCTGAAGAACCACAGTTTTACATTGTTGAAGTCGAACTTCAAAAACATGATTTCTTCAAACATATTTTTCCCCAGATTACCAAGTTTTTTGCATTTTATAGAAACTCGAAAGAACGACACAAACTTGTTGAAACTGTGTTTACATTTCTAAAAGAGACCTTCGGGGAAGATATAGAGCTTTCAACAAAACTCATAGATATAATAAAGTCGAATGAAGTTTACAAGTTTCTGAAAGATACTATCGACAGTAATCAGAATATTTTGATTATCATCGACGGCCCAAAACCGGAATTTGAAGAGATAATGGACACTTACACTGATACATGGGGTAAAATGGTAAAAGTCCAGATAGTTAATAATTTCCAGAGAAATAACAATTCTATTATTACTGTGGAACCTCCGTTTTTGGAACTGCCTTTTGGAGACGCCGTTTCACCAGTCCCTGGAATGAAGCAACCAGAAAATCAACATTATACAGAAGAATTTCACCTAGAGAATAGCAATGTTAATGTTAAGGAAATATACCTCAAACTAAAGGAAGAATTTTTGAGGGCCGATGAAAGTTTGGCATTCAACCCTGTGAAGTCGCATATAGGGGTACGCAATAATAAAAGGAATATATCGTATCTATATGTTCAAAAGAAGTCTCTCTGGATGTTAATCATAATGCCTGAGGAAGAAGTAGATAAAATAATTGAGTTTAAGCATCATGAACTAAAAGTCTACCGTCCTGGAGAGACATTTGTACATATTAAAGATACTGAACACTGGGATGAGATACAAAAAGTGATAGAAAAGCTTGTGGAAAAATATCAGGAGGTATAAATAAATTAAAACAGTGTAAATCCGTGTAAATCCGTGTCTAATTTTAAGAATACCGTGTAAATCGGTGTTAATCCGTGTCTAATAAAAACAGTGTAAATCAGTGTCGGGAAAAAATCGATGAGTTTGCAGCTTTATAACACCCTTACCAGGAAAAAGCAGCTCTTTGAGCCTTTGGAGAAAAACAGGGTTGGAATCTACGTATGCGGACCTACCGTTTACGGCCACGCGCACCTGGGACACGCAAAAAGCTACATCAGCTTTGACATACTCGTTCGTTACCTGCGCTATCTGGGCTATGCAGTAACTTATGTACAAAACATAACCGATGTCGGCCACCTGACCGACGACGCCGACGAGGGAGAAGATAAAATCATCGTTGCCGCCCGACGTGAGAAAAAACACCCGATGGCCATAGCTGAGTACTATACCAGAAGCTACTTCGAGGATATGGACAGGCTGAATTGTCTTCGACCGGACATAAGTCCTCGCGCATCCGGCCATATCCCGGAGCAAATCGAGCTTGTCGAGAGGTTACTTGCAAAAGGATATGCTTACGAAGTCAACGGCTCGGTTTATTTTGACGTTCCGAAATTCAAGGATTATGGCAAACTATCGGGCAGAAACGTGGAGGAAATGATGGCGGGCGCGCGGGTAGATGTCTCGCCGGAGAAGAAACACCCCGCCGATTTTGCACTATGGAAAAAGGCCGAGCCGAACCATATTATGCAGTGGCGAAGTCCGTGGGGAATGGGCTATCCCGGCTGGCATCTGGAGTGCTCGGTGATGAGCACAAAGTACCTTGGCCAACCGTTCGACATTCACGGCGGTGGAATCGAGAACCAGTTCCCGCATCACGAATGCGAAATCGCCCAGTCCCAGGCGGCAAACGACGCACAGTTCGTTCGATACTGGCTGCACAACAATATGGTTACCGTTGACGGCCAAAAAATGGGAAAGAGTCTCAACAACTTCATAACCCTGAAACAAGCTTTCACAGGCCAGCACGATAGATTAAGCCGCGCTTATGAGCCGTTAGCGATAAGACAGCTTGTTCTTAACAGCCATTACAGAAGTCCGCTTGATTTTTCCGACGCCGCCCTTCACGCAGCGCAAAGCGGGTACGACAAAATTACTAAGTGTATCAAAGCCTTAAGGAGAAAGACACCAAAGGTAAGTGCGGCAATAGTCGACCCTCAGGTCAAGATCAAGCTTGAGGAATTCAAGCAGAGATTTGAAGCAGCCATGAATGATGATTTGAATACGTCAGCAGCATTGGCCGTCATCTTTGACATGGTTCGATTTGCCAACCAACTCCTTGAAAAAGAGACTACTAAAGACACCCTTAATGAAGTTGACGCAGTGTTGACACTTTTAGGCGGAAGTGTATTGGGTATCATAAA
>CAYZTY010000020.1:0-27656 GCA_964481525.1 uncultured Pirellulales bacterium | reverse complement strand
CGGTCAAGCACAAAGCCTTGCGGCTGCTGTAACATTTTCCGGCAGTAACTTGTAAAATCGAGAGCTATTTCCCCTTAACTAGGCGGGCTGATTTTATAATTATCGGTTCCGCCGGTACATCCCTATACGCGCCCACCTGCCTTGTCTTAGTTTTTGCGATTGCATCGACCACTTGCATCCCCTCGATGACTTTGCCGAAAACGGCGTAGCCCGGCCGGGCATCACCGACATAGTTGAGCGGAGGGTTGTCAACCACATTGATGAAGAACTGACTGGTAGCGCTGTGCGGCGCATTTGTTCGGGCCATTGCTACAGTGCCGCGTGTGTTTTTCAGGCCGTTGCCGGCCTCGTTAACGATTGGCTCGTGTGTAGTTTTTTTCGTCATATCCGGCGTGAATCCGCCGCCCTGTATCATAAAATTTGGAATGACTCTGTGAAATACCGTGCCTTCGTAAAAACCTTTCTCGACATACCGCAGGAAATTGGCCACCGTTACCGGCGCCTTTTGCTCGTCAAGCTCAAGCACAATACTGCCTTTGTTTGTTACCAGCTCGACATATTTTAATCCTTCGGCCTTTTCCTCGACGTCTGCTTCCGGCGCGGACTGAGTTTCCTCGTCACAGCCAAGAAGACAAAAAGACATAGCCACGAAGCCACACAATAAAATACTAAACCTCAGACGGTGAATCATAATATAACCTCCTAAAATGTTGTTGGTATGCTTATAACGGCTCAGGGATGTGAAATCAAGGCCCTTATCTCGTCCCGCCTACGACAAGGCTTCGGCGGACTCGCAATGACCCCCGTCGCGGCCGTTCGACGCTGCTCAGGCCAAGAGCAACGGGGCTAAACGAAAATAAAATCCCTAAATAAATTTTGGGGCTAAATAAAAATTATACAATGTAAATTCCCAACGCAAAAGTTGGGGGGCTAATCGATTTGCCTCTTGCTTTTTACGATAATCCCGTCCATAATGCCGTCTCTGTAAAAACTGTATTTGCCCCGGCAATAAGTAATTTCAGGATGGAATTTGCGTATGGCGTACACAATCGGTCTTGATTACGGAACGAACTCCGTAAGAGCCGTACTGGTGGATGTCAGTAACGGTGAAGAAGTGGGCACCAGCGTGTGGGGTTTCGAAACCGGCCAGGCAGGTATCATACTCGATGCCGCCGACCATAATCTGGCAAGACAAAATCCCGCCGACTACCTCAAGGGTCTCGAAATTACAGTAAAAGAGGTGATAAAAAAAGCCGGGAAGACTGACAAGAATTTCACCGCCGATGAGATTATAGGTATCGGCATCGATACAACCGGCTCGACGCCGATACCGGTCGATAAGGACGGGGGGGCACTGGCCTTGAAGGATGAATTCAAAGATAATCCAAACGCACATGCCTGGCTGTGGAAAGACTATACCGGCCACGGTGAGGCGGCAGAGATTACCGAATTAGCTGAAAAAGAACATCCCGAATACCTGGCAAAGTGCGGAGGGACATATTCGTCCGAATGGTTCTTCAGTAAAATCCTGCACTGCTTACGAGTTGACCCTAAACTCTTCGATGCCGCTTATACCTGGGTTGAACATGCCGATTTTATGACGGGGCTTCTGACGGGAACTGCAAACCCGCAAAAAATCAAACGCTGTCGATGCGCTGCAGGTCACAAGGCGATGTTCAATGAGCACTGGGGCGGCTACCCGGCCAAAGATTTCCTTGCGAAGCTCGACCCGAAGTTAGGGCGGCTTCGTGAGACATTAAGCGACCGGACATACGCCATCGACCAAAAAGCAGGTGAGCTAACAAAAGAATGGGCGGACAGACTCGGCCTGAAGGCAGGGATACCGGTTGCAATGGGTGCGTTCGACGCACATTTAGGCGGCGTCGGCTCAGGGATAAGCACCGGCAAATTAGTGAAAATAATCGGCACCAGCACCTGCGATATGTCGGTCTGGCCGGCGGATAAGGAATTGGCTGATATACCGGGTATATGCGGAATAGTTGACGGCTCGATTCTGCCGGGCTTCTGGGGAGTTGAAGCCGGTCAATCCGCCGTCGGCGATATTTTCAACTGGTTCGTAAATTACATTCAGCCGGGCGGTGCCGCAGCAAGCTCGCATAAGGCCCTGACCGAACAGGCTGCAAAGTTAAAACCGGGCCAGTCGGGCTTATTGGCCCTCGATTGGAACAACGGGAACAGAACGATACTTGTCGACCAGAGGCTGACAGGCCTGCTGTTAGGCCAGACTCTGCACACAACGCCGGGCGAGATTTACAGGGCGCTGATTGAGGGGACCGCTTACGGCGCTCTTACCATTATCAATAGATTCGAGGAATATGGAGTTGAGATATCAGAGGTGATAAACTGCGGCGGTATTGCCGAGAAAAATCCGCTGCTGATGCAAATTTATGCGGATGTTACCGGCAGAGAAATGAAGATAGCACGCTCGGCCCAGACCTGTGCATTGGGCTCCGCCATAGCGGGTGCGGTGGTTGCAGGTAAATCGGCCGGCGGTTATGATAATTATTCCGATGCCCAGGCTGCTATGTGTGGAATGAAAGAGGTAACCTACAAAACGAATCCTGAAAACCATAAGGTTTACAAACAGCTTTATTCATTGTACAAACAACTGCACGACGCCTTTGGTCTGGAGAGCTATTCGGGCAAAATGGCAAACGTGATGAAGGAACTCTTAGATATAAAAGATAGAGCGAATCGTTAGGAAACTGCTGTAAAATGTATGAGGAATTAAAAAGAGCGGTTTGCGAAGCTAATATCGAGCTTCAAAGGCAGAAACTGGTAATTTACAGCTGGGGCAACGTCAGCGGAATAGACCGCCGGGCCGGCGTTGTTGCTATCAAGCCAAGCGGTGTGCCTTACGATGAGCTTAGCCCCGACAAAATGGTATTGCTTGACTTGGATGCAAATACCGTCGAAGGCAACTTGAAGCCTTCAACGGATGCGCCAAGCCATCTCGAGCTTTACAGGAATTTCAAGGCTATCGGAGGGGTATGTCATACACATTCTATTAACGCAACTATGTGGGCCCAGGCCTGCCGCGAAATACCCTGCTTCGGGACAACGCATGCCGACTACTTCCACGGGCCTGTTCCCGTGACAAGGATGATGACGGCAGAGCAGGTTAAAAGTGATTACGAACGAAATACTGGTAAGGTTATTGTCGAGAGGTTTGTGGGTATTGACCCGATGGAGATGCCGGGCGTGCTGGTGGCCAACCACGGGCCGTTTACGTGGGGAAAAGAGCCTGCTGATGCCGTTGAAGCCGCTGTCGTACTGGAACAAACAGCGTTGATGGCTTTGGGAACCATCCTGATAAATCAGAGTATTAATCCAATTAGCGGGACACTTTTGGATAAACATTATTTGCGCAAGCACGGCAAAGACGCGTATTATGGACAAAAATAACAAGTCAACATCTTTGAGTTGCAAATAAGGTTTTGGTATATTTATGGAGTTAACCAGTTTGGTTGAGTGGCCAAATATTTGATGCGAGAATTTTCAGTTTAAGCATATATACAAATGTCCAAGTTCAAAATACAACAACACAGTTTCTGTTTTGAGATACCGGAACCTCAAAATCAAGAACGGCCAACTAGATACGCAAGCTACTTGGGAGAATTATATTGCACAAAAAGTTCGCCAGAGAAAAGGAAAAAAAACGGACAGTATTTTACACCACCGGAGATAGCAGATTTAATGGCGGCTCAAATCAATCAGAAAAACAATGTAATAAGGATTTTAGACGCGGGTGCAGGTACAGGAGTATTAGGGTGTGCTTTATGCGAACATTTAACAAATCGGAAGAAAAAACCATCCAAAATCGAACTCGCTGCTTATGAAACTAATGAAGAACTAATTGAATCACTCGAAAAAGCAAACAAATATTTAAAACAATATCTCGAAGAAAAAGGAGTTTCTTTGGAATTTCAAATCAGAAAAGAAGATTTTGTATTGAAATATGCACATAATCTTCAAAAAATGCCCTTGTTTTTCAACCAACCTAAGGTTGATATAAAATACGACATATGCATATCAAACCCTCCATATTTTAAGCTGTCAGGAACAGACTCGAGAGCTGTGGCGGCATCAGAGGTCGTATATGGTCAGCCTAACATTTATTTTCTTTTTATGGCGATAGCTGCTTCTATCTTGAGAGTTGGCGGAGAGCTTGTGTTTATTACACCTCGTAGTTTCGCTTCAGGAAATTATTTCAGGTTGTTCCGAGAAAAATTTTTCAAACTTGTAAGACCAGAACGTATTCATTTGTTCAATTCAAGAAAAGAGGCATTCAAAAAGGACCGTGTTTTACAGGAAAACATTATTCTTAAAGCAAGGCGTGAAAATAACTGGCAACAAGACGTAGAAAGCAAATCCGTAGTCATATCCTCATGCAGCGGAATAAAAGATATCAAGCTATCCAGAAAAAGAGAGTTGCCCCTTGTTGATATTATAGATTTAAATACTGATAACAAAGTGTTAAAAATCCCGGAAGAAAACTGGGAGAAAATTTCTGCCGTTTTCGATGGGTGGCAGGGTTCACTAGAGAAATATGGGTTGAAGATATCAACTGGGCCCGTAGTTGCTTTCAGAGCAAAAAAGTTTATTTCCGAAAAAGAATCTGAAAACAAAAAATATGCTCCTCTTTTATGGCTGCATAATGTAAAGACGATGGAAAATATCTGGCCATTGTATAAACCCGGGAAAGCACAGTATATCGAAGAATCCTCCGAATCTTTGCCATTATTACTACCTAACGGAAATTATGTCTTATTAAGAAGATTCAGCGCAAAAGAAGAGACTCGCAGACTAATAGCGGCACCGTTTATCGGCAGATATTATCCTTACGAGATGATTGGTTTGGAAAACCATATTAACTATATATACAGACCAGGAGGAATGCTGAAACAAGAGGAAGCATGGGGATTAGCCGTCTTGTACAACAGCTCTTTTTATGACAGGTATTTTCGGGGATTAAACGGCAGTACACAAGTCGGCGCGACAGAAGTAAGCTCCATACCTTTCCCGCCGCTGGAAATAATTATCGAAATCGGAAAAAGGGCGATGTCAAATGCAAGGATAAAAAATGAAATAGACCTGCTGGCCAATCTGGCATTTAACGGGACACACACCGCAAAAAGGATTCTTGCCAATGCCTAAAATCAAGGATGCACAACGAATTTTGAAGGATTTAGGTCTTCCAAAAGAACAACAAAATGAAATGTCCGCATTGACTCTTCTTGCGTTATGCAGCATTGGGCCAAAAGATTCGTGGAGCAAAGCAAAAAGAGCAAGTATGACCATCAGCAAAGACATCATGGTTTTCATATCCGGAATATATGGCAAAAAATATGCTCCGAACACGCGAGAAACATTCAGAAGGCACGTTCTTCATCAATTTGTACAGGCAAATATAACAGATTACAATCCTGACAACCCCAACCTGCCAACAAACAGCCCAAAGGCGCACTACGCAATCTCAATGGCGGCATTAAAAGTAATCAGAGAATGGGGCAACAAGAAATGGAAACCATTGTGCGAGGAGTTTAAGATTCAGAAAGGCTACCTATTAGAGATTTACCAGGGTAAAAGAAAAACCACAAAGATGCCTGTTGATTTGGAGGGACAGGTTTTCGAAGTGTCTCCTGGAAAACATAATGAGGTGCAAATTGCAGTCATAAGAGAGTTTGCTCCTCGTTTTGCCCAAGCTGCAAGAATCCTGTATTTCGGAAACACTGCAAACAAAAGCTTATACCTTAATAAAAAATTGGTTGAAGATTTGAATTTATCTATAAGTGAACACGATAAACTGCCGGATATAATCTTATATGATACCAAACGAAAACGGATTTTCCTAATTGAAGTTGTAACATCTCATGGGCCGATGTCAGCCAAAAGAACGATTGAACTTAAAAAGATGTTCTCGAAGTGTTCCGCCAAACTTATTTTTATGAGTGCATTTCCTGATTTTGAAACCCTTCGGAAGCATCTTAAAAATATTGCCTGGGAAACAGAAGTATGGATAGCAGAAATACCCGACCATATGATTCATTATAATGGTGATAAATTCTTGAGACCTGATTAATTGAGCACAAGGAGTTAAAAACACGGCAGGGACGCCTATTACGGCCAGAAAGGCAAATAAGATAATACCCCCTATTGTATTTCCAGAACAACTACCGATTTTGAAGGAATTGTCGCGAGGATTTTATCGTCTTTTATTTCCACGTTTTTAAACTCAGCAGGCGTTACCACATCCGGTTTTTCGAAAGTATTGTGCGCATTCATAACTTCAGCAGTAAGAATACGCCCCACCGCCTTTTGCACCTGGAATCCTTCAATTATGCATTCAAGCTCCGCCGGTGTTTCCGGATTCAGATTGCAAATCGAGATATGTATTTTGCCGGATTTATCCTTCGAGGCCGATGCAGTAAGACCCCCAATCGATTCCGAGCCGCTTTTATACGGATTACAGAGCACATCACTTGGCAGCAACTTCGCCCCCTGATGAACCTTGTACATTTCAAATACATAATACGTAGGCGTAACAATCATCTTCTCGCCCTTTGTCAGAATCATAGCCTGCAGCACATTGTTGGTCTGGGCGATATTAGCCATCCTGACCCTGTCGCAATGCTGATTGAATATATTCAAAAAACACCCCGCTACAACTGCATCTCTGAGGGTATTTTGCTGATACAGGAATCCCGGATTTTCACCTTCTTCTGCATCCCACCATGTACCCCATTCATCAACATAAAGCCCGATACGTCCCTGCTTATCATATTTGGCCATAATTTCTTTGGCTCTTTTAAGTACATCATCAAGCTGGAGCGTATGCTTAAGGATTTTGAACCAGCCGGCTTCATCGAAGACCGTTGCCTTGCCCTTATTATTCCAGCCGTCCTCAAACACATAATAGTGCAAGCTCATCGCGTCCATTTGCCCTGCGGCCCTGCTCAAGACCGTCTCAAACCATCGATAATCCTCTCCGCCAGGCCCGCACGCTACCTTTGTTATATTATTACCCGGATAATTCCTGACGTACGTGGCAAAGCGCTTATACAGGTCCGCGTAATATTCCGGAGTCATATTCCCGCCGCAGCCCCAGTTTTCATTGCCGATAGCAAAGTGCTTAACCTTCCATGGTTTTTCCCGCCCGTTTGCCCGTCGTAAATCCGCCATCCGGCTCCTTCCCCCAAACGTCATATATTCGACCCAGTCCTGCATCTCCTCAGGCGTGCCTGAGCCGACGTTGCCGTTTATATACGCCTGGCAGCCAAGCATCCCGCACAAATCCATAAACTCATGCGTTCCGAAGCGATTTGTCTCCGTAACCATCCCCCAATGTGTATTGACCATCGAGGGCCTTTTTTCCGGAGGTCCGATTCCATCCTTCCAGTGATACTCATCCGCGAAACATCCCCCCGGCCAGCGTATAACCGGCACGTTAATTTTCTTCAATGCCTCAACAACATCCGTTCGAATACCTCTTGTATTCGCAATATGTGAATCCTGGCCAACCCAAAATCCCTCATAAATGCATCTTCCCAGATGCTCTGCAAAATGACCATAAATCTGCGGGCTGATAGTATCCCCGGCAGCATCAGTATGAATAACCAGCTTATTTATGCTATTTGCTTTGGAAGACATCTCGGCCGTCGCCAAACAACCTGAACTGTTTAAGCCAAGCAGCGTAACTAAAACTAATCTGCATAATGAAGATATGGAAAACATAAACTATCTGCTTATTCTGCTCATATTGAATTTTTAGCTACACTGCCGGGCCATTAAACGTCATAAAAATACAAAAACTCTGTTCGAACCGCAACTATTTTTTAACTTTTAGGTCGTCTTTGATGTAGAGTTCCGTGCCTCTCTATGTTATAATCCCGCCGTGAATATAATAATACGACCGGAAAGGGTATAAAATGCAAAAGACCATGTTCGGTGTCATAGTCGGAAACAGGGGCTTTTTTCCCGACCACCTGGCAAAATCGGGACGTAAAAACATACTCGATGTCCTAAAGAAAAACGGCTTCAAGGCGGTAGCCTTGTCAATGCAGGACACGAAATACGGTGCGGTTGAAACTTTTGCCGATGCGAAAAAATGCGCGGCTCTTTTTGCAAAGAACGCCGAAAAAATTGACGGCATCATTGTAACACTACCGAACTTCGGTGACGAAAGAGGCGTTGCAGAGACAATCAAGCAGTCGGGACTTAATGTGCCGATTCTGATTCAGGCGGAACCCGACATATCGGGCAAAATGACTATCGCCGACAGGCGGGATTCTTTCTGCGGTAAAATCAGTGTTTGTAATAACCTCAGGCAGGCAGGTATTCCATATACACTGACAGAATCACATACGGTTAAAGTTACGTCGGCTGAATTTAAGAATGAACTCGATGATTTTGCCTCTGTCTGCCGAATCGTCAAAGGTCTTCAAAACGTACGTTTTGGCGCCATCGGCGCCAGGCCGACGGCGTTTAATACCGTCCGGTACAGCGAAAAGATTCTGGAACTTTCGGGTATTGGGGTCGAGACACTGGATCTATCCGAAGTGATTGGGAAAACTGAATTGCTTTCCGACGGGAACAAAGCCGTTAAAGCCAAGTTAAACGCCATAAAGAAATACGTTCCAACAAAATCGGTACCCGCCGACGTACTTTTAAAGATAGCCAAATTCGGTTACGTGGTGGACCAATGGATTAAAGAGAACGAGATTAAGGGTACGGCCATTCAATGCTGGACAAGCCTTGAGGAATACTTCGGGATAGTGCCGTGCACGCTTATGAGCATGATGAGCGAGTCGCTGGTGCCCAGTGCCTGTGAGGTTGATATTACGGGCCTGCTTGGGATGTATATTCTCCAGCTGGCCAGCGGCGGACCAAGCGCGATTCTGGACTGGAACAATAACTACGCCGACGAGCCTAACAAGTGCGTTTTGTTCCACTGCAGCAATTTGCCAATATCATTCTTCAAAAAAGCGAAAATGGACTACCAGGAAATAATTGCGGGGACGGTGGGGAAAGAAAATACCTATGGTACGGTTGTGGGCAGAATAGCACCCAATAAAGCGACCTTCTGCAGAACCACCACTGATGATACCAGCGGTGTTATCAGCGTTTATACGGGTGAAGGCCAATTCACAAATGATAAACTCGATACCTTCGGCGGCTATGGCGTTATGAGAATTGACAACCTGCAGACGCTTATGCAATACATTTGCAAGATGGGCTTTGAGCATCACATTGCCGTTAATATGTGCCAAAAAGCCGATGCGATAGCCGAAGCTTTAGATACCTATATGGGCTGGGAGGTTTACAGGCATATATAAATCAAGGTGTGGTGAATCGAGATGCAAAAAAATCAGGAGGAAAACTAAAACGAGAATCAGCTATATCTCGAGTTCATTAGCTGCTGTAATGTTGTTCGTGTTTGGTTGTAATGAAATCAATATGTATGGAGAAAAGAGGATGAGTATTAAAAAAGAAGTTTTCGGAAAAACTGCCGACGGTAAAGAGGTAGATTTGTACACACTAACGAACGAAAACGGCCTGGTCGCCAGGATTACAAACTTCGGGGGCATCCTCGTTTCGCTCGAGGTGCCGGACCGAAACGGCAAGATGGCCGACATAACACTCGGACATAACACGCTCGAAGGATATATCAAAGATAAAGTGTACCTTGGGGTGATTGCAGGCAGATATGGAAACCGTATTGCGAAGGGCAGATTCACACTCGACGGTGTTGAATATAAACTTGCCGTGAATGACGGGCCTAATCATCTGCACGGCGGCATCAAGGGCTTTAACAAGGTCGTATGGAGCGGCCGGGAGATTACAAGAGACGAGGGACCCGCCGTTGAATTTACATATCACAGCAAAGACGGCGAAGAAGGCTATCCGGGCGATTTGTCGGTAACGGTCGTCTATACGTTAACGAATGATAATGAGCTGAAAATAAGTTACGAGGCACTGACGAGCAAGCCCTGCCCGGTCAATCTGACCCATCACAGTTATTTCAATCTTGCGGGCGACCCATCGAGCGATATTCTCGACCATATTCTGACACTGCACGCAAGCAGGTTTACTCCCGCGGACGATACTTCCATCCCCATCGGCCACCTGGAACCTGTCAAAGATACACCGATGGATTTCACCAAGCCGACCGCAATTGGTACCAACATTGCCAAAGTTAAGGGCGGCTATGACCATAATTACGTAGTAGACAACGGCGGCAAGGAGTTGGTGCCAGCCGCGAAGGTCTATGAACCGAAAACCGGCCGGGTGATGGAGCTTTATACCACCGAGCCCGGTGTACAGTTCTATTCCGGCAATTTCCTTGACGGTACTATAAAGGGTAAGGGAGGTATTACCTACAACAAGCACGCGGGCTTTTGCCTTGAGACCCAGCACTTCCCCGATTCGCCGAATAAGCCACAATTTCCCAGCACGATTCTTCAGCCGGGACAAAAATACACGCAGCTTACCGTACATAAGTTTTACACAGAGTAGGCAGGCCTTTCAATTGATTATCGATAAAGGATGATTGATTATTCAGGCCGGAGTCAGGAGCACTCAATCTTGAACAACGATCCCTGTCGTAAGCGGCGGGGGCTAAGCGAAAAAATCAATACGTCGCCCACCCACCAAAGAATATTTGGTGCGGGACAAGCAAGTGGGGGAAAAATATCCGGGTGTGAGTTTTTCGTGTGCGCTTTTGTTAATACTTACGCCACAGCGAATTAAGAGCCCGGCAAAAAACAACTCACAACCATCGAAAAATGACTCGAAGAAAAATTTGGGTGATTTTATTTGACATAATATATCTTGGGCTTATAATATTGCGAATTGGCAAATGTAGTAGTAAGCGAGTTTGGTGGTCTTATAATCGGCCCTTTGAAAGTTGGAGTATTCAGGACTTTTTGCGGGGGTGGACAAAGCCGGTGAGATGTCCGTTTTGCAAGGAAGACCGGGATAAGGTTGTTGACTCCCGTGCGAGCGAGGGGGGCAGAGTGATAAGACGCCGTCGTCAGTGTCTGGCCTGCAAGCGACGATTTACAACCTATGAGAAAACCGGCGAAAGCTTCAAGCTTAACGTGATAAAAAAAGACAACTCGCGAGTACCCTATGACCGAGACAAAATTTTCGCCGGGCTTCAAAAAGCATGTTACAAAAGGCCGGTTTCGGCAGAACAGGTTCAGCAAATAGCGGACAAGGTCGAAGAGGAGATTTTCAAAAACTTCGACAAAGAGGTGGGTTCAGCCTTTATTGGTGAGAGCGTGATGAGGCATCTCAGGGCGGTTGATAAAGTTGCTTATATACGCTTTGCCAGTGTCTATCGGGATTTCACCGACGCCGGCGAATTTATCGAAGAGGTCAGCCAGGCTATTCAAGAACCTTCAGCCTACGGTCAACCCGAATTGTTTAATGACTGAGAACAGACAGGCTGCGCGGTTTAAGGTTAGCCCTATTAGGAGGGATGCTGGAAGGGGAGGATCTGATGCAATTAAAAGTTATCAAAGCAGACGGCAGTACAGAGGAATACCTGCATACCAAGGTTTTGGGTACAATCAATCACGCCCTCGGGCTGGTCGACCAGGCGAACGTATTCGTTGCCGAGCAGCTTGCCGAGGCCATCACATATTTCCTTTATCAAAGGGGGCCGGGCTCGCGTGTAAGCAGCAGCGAGATAAATTCGATGATAGAGGTTGTTCTTGCAGCCACGCCATACGAAGAAGCCGCCCTGGCCCTGTCGGAATATCGCTACAGACGCAATATAAGGCGAGACCGTATCGAGGTAACTGCAATGAAGATGGAGGAGGCCTGCCGGGTTACAGCTCTCGGCCAAAACCTGCCGCTGGTGTCGGTCATCCGGTGGGACAAATCCAGAATAGTGGCAAGCCTGGTCGCCGAAGAAAACCTCAACCGGCAAACTGCACGTGCAATCGCTTCGATGGTGGAAGAAAAGGTATTGAAGCTGGGCATAAGCCGCATCTCACGCGGGCTGATAACGCAGCTTGTCCTGGCTGATACATTAACGATGCTGCAAGCTGAACAGCAACTGCAGGCAGCTGTCGCCGACAGTGAGATGCAGGAGAATCAATCGGACACGGAAGTCTGTTTCAGGCAGCAGCAGAAGGGACTCTGCAGCGTTGGACTTTGAGTCGAACGGCAAATTCTGTCAAAAGAAAGGAGGCTAAAAGCAGATTTCCCGGACGACACGTCGCCCAAGCCTGCTGCCTGAATCTTTTTTAGGCGGTAGTTTTTCGGATAACGGGGAAGCTCGTGATTCGCCCCAAGGCAGGATTTTTATTCAGATATTCAGAAGCCGGTCCTGCCTTTACAAATTCACATTGCAATCACGTCCATTTGCCGGCTGAAGTTTTTGATGACCGAACCGATTTTGATTTTCACCTTGACGATATCGTCCCTGATAACCATACGTATTTTGCCCTTTCCCAGCACGATATGGTCGAAATCAAGTCCGTCAAGCTCGGCCAATTTAAACGCCATTACGGGCATATCGTCGAGTATCTGTAAAACTCTCAAGATGCTCCGGTTTACCATCATCCCGGTCGCGGCAAGCATCCTGTTGTCCTGCTTTACCTGCTCAATATCCTGCTTAAAGGTCTCCAGGACGTGCCGCAATATAGCGATTTTCCTGGCGTTTTCGTTTGCGTAGGGCTGTTCGAGAATGTCTTCTTCCAGTACCATTTCGGTATCGAAGCGTAATTTCTGCCTCGGCAAGAGCGGTAAAGTTCTCGGCCTTTCATCTTCGACAAAGAAATATTTGCGCTGTACCGTCAACTCGTCCTCATGAAAAGTAACGATATTAAACCATGTCTTATAGCCTTTTTTCTTCTGGCCCCAGGAGGCAATGACGCTTTCGCTCTGGCTGAGTAGTCCGTAGTCAGGTCCCTGAATGGACGCAAGCACATCGGCGGATGTGCTCTCTTTCAGAACCGTCTGGTAGTAACTTCCGAGAAGCTCGTTGTCATAAGGCTTGCCTTCGGGCAGCAAGCTTTGAAACCAGACGCAACCGCCGAGAACACAACAACAAGCCGACAACAATATTGCACTTACAAATCTTATTCGCTTCACAATACCTTCCTTTCGGAAAGTCCACAGGACGCCTTGCGGCGGAGCCGAAATACAACAGCTGCGCACAGGATAATCAGTTCAGTTGGCTCAAACTTCTTTCGACTCAATCCACTTCATCATTTTACGCAGTTTCCTGCCTACTTGTTCTAACTGGCTGTTGTAGTCCTTATCGTACAGCTCATTAAATTTTTTCAAGCCACCTTTGTATTCATTGACCCACTCTTCCGCGAATGCGCCCGATGTAATCTCAGAGAGTATCTTCTTCATCTCAGCCCTTGTCTTCTCAGAGATAATTCTCGAGCCGCGGGTCAGGTCGCCGTACTCAGCGGTGTTGGAAATGCTGTATCTCATATAGCTAAGCCCGCCCTGATACATAAGGTCAACGATTAACTTTACTTCGTGCATGCATTCGAAGTAGGCGATTTCAGGCTGGTATCCCGCTTCGACGAGGGTCTCGAATCCGGCTTTAATTAGTGAGGTCAGTCCGCCGCAAAGCACAACCTGCTCACCAAACAGGTCTGTCTCGGTTTCTTCTTTGTAGGTCGTTTCAATAACGCCGGCGCGTGCTCCGCCGATACCGTTCGCCCAGGCCAGTGCGATTGCCTTTGCATCGCCGGTTGGGTCCTGCTCTATGGCGACAAGACAAGGGACGCCGCCGCCTTTTTCAAACTCACTTCGAACAAGGTGGCCGGGGCCTTTCGGAGCAATCATCACAACATTAACGTCCTTCGGCGGCACGATGTACTTGAAATGGATATTAAAGCCGTGACAAAAACCGAGTGTCTGACCAGCGACAAGGTTCGGCTCAATCTGGTCTTTGTAAACTTTTGCCTGAACCTCGTCCGGCACGGTTACAACGACCAGAGCAGCGCCGGCCATAGCGGTCTTTATATCACCCGGCTTAAAATCCTTTTCGAGCGCAAATTTGAAATTGTCCGTCCCTTCGAGTTCGGCCACAGCAACTTCAATGCCGCTGTCCCGCAGGTTCAAACTGTGTGCATGGCCCTGGCTGCCGAAACCGATAACCGCAACTTTTTTGCCCTTTAACGCGTCTATCGGGGCATCATCTTCGTAATGAATTTTTAGTGCCATAGCTCAAATTCTCCTAACGATTAAATAGCCATTTTCTGTTTTTACGGGTATATCATAAAAAGGCGATTATAGCGAAAAAATCACTTCAGGCAAGAAATTAAATCCGCCCGCGATTGACGGATAGGCGGTATGCTTAAAGTGGGTTTATAGTAAGCAATGAATTTTATATACCTTCCAGCCAGTGCTCGGCCAGTATGGCAAAGTCGTGGAAGTTGGTCGTGTCGTCCTTATTTATATCCGAAGGCAGGTGCGTTCGCAGGAACGGGTACGTCTGACTCTCGCCGATGTCCCACACGTTGACCATATCCCAGCCTGAATCAGTAAATGTACCGCGTTTTTGCATCTCGTCTGTAGTCAGGCCGATGCCGCCGTCACTTACGTTACAATCACTGGTTTCGATATCCCAGAAACTATCGAATACCGAATCAACCTCATCGACACCCACCAGTCCTCCGTCGTATATAGTTGCATCGGGCTTGCCGGCTGAGTAGCATCTGTCAATTCTTCCTTGGGAGCCGGTGTTGTAGCCGACCAATCCGCCCACGGCTTCGTCGGCGGAGACATCTCCAAGGGCATAACTATCTTCGAGAACCGACCAGTTTGAGCCAATCAGTCCACCGGCAAATATTCCATGGCCGGTAACGTTCGCGGTTGAGTAGCAGCCGGATATTACGCCCTGGAAGTTTTCTCCGGCAAGGCCTCCTATGTATTGGAACCAGCTTCCTGGAATCACGCCGCCGATAGCTGAGCCGGCGGAGCCGCTGTTTAAGATACTGCCTTCATAATTCTCACCGACCAGCACTCCAATGAATCGCCATGAGCCCCTCACCGTCCCATTGCTGTAGCAGTGATCGACTATACCAAACCGTACATCCCCGACAAGACAACCGACGTATTGTTCACCTCTTATATTGGCATCTGAGATTGAACAGCCGGCGATTTTCCCCTCGTATAGTCTACCCGCCAGGGCTGCGACATATTTGCCTTCGTTGGCATCGATGTTGGGGCTGTGTAAATTCAAATTTGTTACCTGTGCATTACTGTTGCTAATGTGGCCGAAAATGCCCAGGTACTGTTCCTGGACTGTTGTTACATAGCTAAAGTTCCCGATGCAGTGACCATTTCCATCGAATACACCTGTGAAGGGCTCTGTTTCGGTGCCAATTATATGAAACTGAGTATCGGTGAACTCGACCATATTGATATCAGCGGTCATTTTGAAGTGTTTGCTCCAGTCGTTGGCATCAAGGCCGATTGAATTGAGGTCGTTAGGCGTTGCGATTAGATATGGTGCATTAGGCTCACCCATCCCGCCGCTGTACTTGGCAGCGGCAATACCTGTCAGAGTAAGTAAGATTGTTAAATATACAAGCTGGGTCTTCAAAATCACTCCTCTTTTAGCCAATTCTCAGCCAGTATTACAAAATCATAGAAATTTGTTTCGTCGTCCTTATTTATATCCGAAGGCAGGTGTGTTCGCAGGAATGGGTATGTTTGATTCTCGCCGATATCCCAGACGTTGAGCATATCCCAGCCGGCATCGGCAAACGTGCTGCGCATCTTCATTTCGGCCGTCAGCAAACCAATCACATTAGGATCGATATTATTACCGATTCCGATAATATTAGGATTGATTTCAATGTCCCAGAAGCATTTTGTGTATAAACCACTTATGTCATATCCGGCGAAACCACCAACATAATCGTCACCGGAAACACTGCTTGCTGAATAGCAATTTGTTATTGTTCCATCACTTGTTCCGATTAAGCCACCGATATCTTGACCAGTTCCCGTTACATTACCCAAAGAATAGCAATTAGATATCACTACTTCGTCGCTTACTCCAGAACTGCTTCCGATTAGTCCACCAACACAGTTATTTCCCTTAACATTGCCTGACGACCAGCAATTCGTTATCACTCCCCTATAACATTCCCCCACCAGTCCACCAGTATCCGAATATCCTCCCGTAACATCACTTGATGAATGACAGTTTGAGATAACTCCAGTACCGTAATATGAACCAACGAATCCCACCAATCCACCAACCCCGTTCCCATTAACAGCACCTCTCGAAGAGCTTTCATAGATTTCCCCATGGCCATTGTCTCCAACAAGTCCTCCAACATCAAAATGGCCATCGACATAAACTTCAGTATAACAACGAGAAATGATTCCATTCTCATTCCACCCAACAAGTCCACCGATTTGACGATAACCCTGGACTATACCAGCTGCACGGCAGTCTGAAATTTTGCCATTGACATTCCAACCCACTAATACACCTACATCAAATAATCCCCCTGCATTATATCCCCCGGAAACACTCCCATTTTCAACATTACAATCAGTAATGGTTCCGTCTTCTAAAACGCCAACAAGAGAACCAACAAAGTACCCGGAAAATACGTTAATATTGGGGTCAATGAGACCCAGATTCTTTATCTTTGCATTTGGGTCTGATACATACATAAAAAGACCTATGGCCTCTGCTTTGTTCAAACTGTATGTGAAATTTGATATCGTATGGCCGTTGCCGTCAAAGACACCACAGAAAGGCTCGTTGCACGGGTCATCATATACCTGCCAATATCCAATCATATTAAACAGGTTGCTGTTGATATCGGCCATATTGATATCGGCTATCATTTTAAAGTGCTTGTCCCAGTCGTTGGCATCGAGACCGATTGAGTTGAGGTCTTCAGGCGTTCCGATTAGATACGGGTTGTTAGGCTCACCTGTGCCGCCACTATATTTGGCGAGAGAAGGGACGGCCGATGAGAGAATCAAAAGTATCACAAAGCAAAGCGTTGAAATTTTACTGCTCACTCGACCCTCCTGAAAGTATCGAATTATTCAACTGTAGGGATTCAGCAAGAATTCGATATAGCCTATAGAGACATTAAAACAAATAAGTCAGGGATTGTCAAGAACAATAATGTTACTTCTCTTCCAGCTAATGCGGCCAAATCCTCAAAGTCAACTTTGCCTTGGCCTGTGGGACCCTCCGGCAGCTCACGGTCCCGTTGGAATTCCAGCACCTTTCATTTGCATCTCAGAGCCATCGACGAACATATCTACAGCACACTGTTATGGATTCGCAATCCATATCACACGAACCCAACTGTCCGTCCAGGTGCCAAGAGCAGGGATTATGCATCCGTCTTCAGTACAATCAATCTCGCTGTCATCGCCAAACACTCCTCCATTGAACAACCTCTCCCAGAAATCATCATAGCTTTCGTCCGGCTGTTTGGAGAAGCATCTCTTGTATGAACCGTTGCACAAAGGGCCGAATCCACAATAGGCCACCGGAAACGGCACTATTATGACGCAAAATTCATCGGTCGCGGACGAGTTGGTTAGCATTATCTGCGTTATATTACAGCTATTGTAACAATAAGGAGAGCCGTAGGGACAGGTATGGTAATCCATAAAACGCCAGCGGCAGTCGAAACACGAACTATCGGGCGTTTTGGGCAGGATGTATCCGTCAGGATTCTCCGAATCAAATATGGTTTTGAGATATTCGGCACACTCATAGTATTCATCCGTCCCTCCCCATTCCGTTACGAGCAGCGTATATGACGAGGCAGGCACAGAGAAACTTGCGCTCTTTACCCAGCACGCTATGGCATTAGGGTCATCGAAATCACAATCATCAGGATATTCAAAATCATTTATCGCGCCCTTATAGACTACTGCATAATCCTCTACATCCGTGCACGATGAGACCTCAAAACTCGCCATCGCCTTTATATGCTCTCCATAAGGCAATACGCTGTCCTGGTCCCACAACTCGGTGGTGTTGGGGTCGGCTTCGTCATACGTATATACGGTAAAATCATTTGCCTCCGTCCTGTTACCCGACAAATCCTGCCAGTAGAATTCGAAGGTCCCGCCCTTTAATACCTGCTCTCTATTTGTATTTATCGACGTATTGGTGATAGTCATACTATATGTCGCCGTACCTGTTTCCGGATTACAGCCCTGCGGACAGCCTATGGAAACCTCTATACTGCCCCTAAAGAAGTAATTGAGCAGGCCGGTTGCGTAGTCAATCGTCCGCGGAATGGTAATATCAGCATAATCTTCATAAACATTACTATCGAAGGTTGTATGATACGCTACCGTTGCTACGGGGTATGGAATAATAGGTATAGCATATATCTCAACAAACTTATTTCTTGCCAGATGTGTTATGCCATAGCCGCTGATATACCTGTGATTAACAGGGGCCGAGTTCCAGTAGTATACGCCCGGCTTGACATATCCTGTTACGTTATTGACATTCGGCTGCGGAAAATAGTACTTCGTGCCGTCGTTAGCCCTGAAGATAGTACTTTGGGAAAGGAACTGATAATTTGTCTGCTCTGAAAAACCCCAACTCGATAGCGGGCTGGTTCCCACATATTGGCCGCTATAGCTATTGACATCCCAGTAGTGGGCAAGCTTCGAAAAAACCTTTGCCTGCGGTGTCCAGCCCTCCAGCCATCTTCCAGGAATGCCCGATGGTTTTACTTCATCTTCAACATGCCCTTCAAATGGATTGCCTATGCCACCAAGATACAAACCTCGGAAATGTGCTTTTATGAAGTCGTTCCTTGTATGTGCGGGCACACCTAAGTCTTCCAAGAGGTGCATTACATGACCAAATGAAAGGAAGGTTAGGGCCAGATAATGTTCTCTTGCTGCCTTGGATTCCTGGGTTAATGCCTTGTAAAAGTAATCTCTTGTGTCCGGCCAAGAAAAATAGTTTTCATACTCCTGTTCCCATTTAGGATCTTCCGTGTTTAAGACACGGCTTATACTCGATGCCCCGGTCAAATCAAATTTATTGTCCCCCCAATAACGCACATATGTTGCAGTGCTAAACGCAACAGCTAAAGCAGGATGCTCAGTTTTGTTTTCCAATCCCGCATTACGGTATGGATCGTAAAAGTGATGTTTCGATCTTGGGTTGGGAATATCCTCCAGTCGAGAGCCAGATTTTAACAGATCTAGGACAGTAGGATTTGATGGAACTACCGGGGATATTCGGTCTTCAAATTGATCGATCGGAATGCGTTCTGCAAGTGATATAACAGATTGGTCTAAAATCAATATTTGGTTCAATCCTTGCTGCAAACCTAATTGATTCTCAAGATGCTGCTCTAAGACAGAATTGAAGATTGCGGTATGTGTCAGATTAGCATGGCTGGCACTACGGAAACCAAACGCTCGGCCGTTTAGTTGTAAAATTGCCACAATTAAAATTAACATTTTCATATTCTTTTTCATAATGATTCCCTCTTATCATGCTAAACTATAGTGGAGATTGCCAGTCCACACATTATCAGCACAGCCCATAACAATGACCATCCCAATAAAATCAAAGAAACAACCCCCATGGTTATTCTGGCAACTTTAGGGATTGTTTTTGACCTCAATGTTTTTATGAAGGCGTATCCTGCCAGGCAAAAAACCAAAAACCAGCCCCAATACTGGAAACCAACTTCTCTCAACCATTGGACAGAATTCTTTGTTTTGCCAAACAAAAGAAGTATCCAAGGTATTACCCCAATCACAAATCCACTTATTGTTAAAAATATAGCCGTCGCTAATTCTTTTTTTACAACCATCGAAGAATCCTTAAAAATCATAGATTTTCCATTGGCCCGTTTCGTCCCTGACAAAAGTAACGGGATAGCCGTACATTTGTCCTCCCTCTTCACGCAAAAGGTCATACACAGCCATATCGCTATCGAATCTTATGAAAATCATCTCACCCATATCATTTACCATTTGTGTAAAGTATGGCCGAAGCTGCTCCAGAAACGTGCGATAGTTCTCTGCTGATAATTCACTAAAATAACTGACGGCATCGTTGACATCATCAGCTAATAGAGCAGACTTAAACTGCTCAAAAACATTTAGCGGGTGAGGGCCGCTCAACCAGAGAAAACAAAAAGTCTCCAGGTCGTTGGAATCAATAATACCATTTTTGTTAAAATCGCCGTCAAGGCCGCTGCCCGACTCCTGCCAGCTCTCTGCGAATATCGCAAAATCAGCAAAGTTGACTATTTCATCGCTGTTAAAATCAGGATAAGAATTGGGGTCGGGAAAACTTTCAATTCCATAGGCGGCCGAAACCATACCAAGAACAATAGCGGCAAATAGGGATATTTTTTGGCTATACATAGCAAACTCTCCTGAAAATTAGATGTTAACTAATCATTATAAATGATAACCTTTAAAATTATTTGCTTTATTTCCTACCATTAATGTAGCTTTAGTGGCGTGTAATATCAAGCGGAATCCTGCCGAATTTGCCTCGATGTGCCGACGAGATGTTAAGTTGCACGCAGTGATTGCGTTATTATTTCTTCTCAGGCTTCGGTTCTGGCGTGCCTGGACATTGCTATCGTACCGGTTCTGGCCAGGTTCTTTATGCCATAAGGTCTGCAGGCGTCGATAAACGCCTCTATCTTGCTCTCCGGGCCGGAGACCTCGATGGTAACAAACTTCGCGCCTATGTCCACGACTTTCGCCCTGAACATCTCTATCAGCGCAAGGATTTCCGGCCGTTTCTCCGGCGGCGACGCGACACTAATCAACATCAGGTCCCTGACTACGACCTGCTTATTGGCAAAATCCTGAATCTTAACGACGGAAATAATTTTGGCCAACTGCTTGCGGACCTGCTCAACGATTTTGTCATCGCCAACGACGACGATAGTCATTCGACTAAGCTCCGGGTCCTCAGTCCGACCCACTACAAGCGAATCAATATTGAACGCCCTGGCGGCAAACATTCCGGCCACATGCGCAAGGACGCCGGGTTTGTTTTGAACAAGTGCACTTATTATGTGTTTCATAATTCGTATCCTTCGATTCCCTCGATTCTACTCGGGACAAGTACACTCAGTCCCAAGAACTTAATGCGGAGAACAAGTCTTGCATATCGGATTTCATATCTCGTCAACTTAGGCGAGTCTTTCAATTATGTCCAGCCCGTCCATCTCATCAAGGCTCTTTCCGGCGGCTACCATAGGCCAGACATTTTCCTCGCGTTCAATCTTAAAATCAACTACGCAGGGCCCTTTGCCGGCAAGCATCTGCTTTATAGCTTTCGGCACATCAGCTTTTTTATCAACACTAATGCCCTCGGTGCCGAAGGCTCGGGCAAGGACGGCAAAATCGGGATTTTTCAAGGCGCTCTTCGAATAGCGTTTTTTGTAAAACAGCTCCTGCCACTGCCTTACCATTCCCATATAGCCGTTGTTCAATATACAAACTTTTATAGGCAGGTCATACTGAACGGCAGTCGAAAGCTCGGTGAGGGTCATATTAAAGCTGCAGTCACCGTCGATAGCAATGACGGTTTCGCCCGGACGAGCAACCTGGGCTCCGATAGCGGCCGGCAGACCAAAGCCCATCGTCCCGAGTCCGCCGGAACTGATGAATTGTCTGGGTCTGCTAAACTGATAGAACTGAGCGGCCCACATCTGATTTTGACCGACGCCGGTGGTTATGACCGCTTTACCTTCAGTCTGCCGAGATAACTCTTCAACTACATACTGGGGCTTCAGGCCTCCTGAGCTGTCGTCGTATCGAAACGGAAATCTGGCTTTCCATTCTGCGATTCGTTTGAACCACGGTATTCTTTCGCGATATGCAACCTGCTTAACCAGCTCGGTAAGTATTAACTTGGCGTCACCGACAACCGGAATATCAACGTGGACGTTCTTGGAGATGCTGGCCGGGTCGATGTCGATATGGATGATTTTCGCGTTCGGCGCAAATGTTTTGAGCTTTCCGGTAACCCTGTCGTCAAATCGGGCCCCAACGGCAATCAGCAAATCGCATTCCTGAACGGCATAGTTTGCGTAGGCGGCCCCATGCATACCGAGCATATTGAGCGATTCGGGTTTTGACTGGTCAAAGCTGCCGAGACCAAGCAGTGTTGTTGTGACGGGTAAATGCGCCTTCTCGGCCAGCTCGCGCATCTGGTCACTTGCGTTTGCGGAAATAACACCGCCTCCGACATATAATACGGGCTGTTCAGATTCGTTTATGGCCTTTGCGGCCAGCGCTATCTGCCTGGGGTGGCCTTGTGCGCGAACTCTATAGCCCGGAAGTTTTACCGGCTCCGAGAGGGTATGGGCGCACTTAGCAACGGCAACATCGACCGGGATATCAATAAGCACCGGGCCGGGCCGGCCGGTCGAGGCAATCAGAAACGCCTCACGAATAGTGCGCGCCAAGTCCTTTACGTCCTTTACGATGACGTTGTGTTTCGTGATGGGGCGGGTTATGCCAGTAGTATCCGCCTCCTGAAACGCATCATTTCCTATAAGCTCGGTTCGTACCTGGCCGGTCATCGCCACGACAGGGACCGAGTCCATCATTGCCGTGGCCAGTCCTGTGGTAAGGTTGCAGGCGCCCGGGCCGGAGGTAACAATAATCACGCCGACCTTTCCGCTGGCACGTGCATAAGCGTCGGCCATATGACAACCGCCCTGCTCGTGGCGCGGGATAATGAAATTGAAGGGTGCCTCATACAACTTGTCAAACAGGGGCAGTACGACGCCGCCCGGATAGCCAAACATCGTATCAACGCCAAGGTCAATGAGCGTATCGACAATGATTTGGGAGCCGGGTTTGAGGTCTTCCGCAGCGGCGGGAGACGCCTGGGAGGGTTTGTTCGAACTCACTTTTTGTTCTCCTGATACACACTATTGTATATTCCGGGCAACTACGGCTTTTTTGGAAGCTGCCGACTCCCCAATCGTCCCGGAACGCCCGGGAACAACCGAAGACGGCCGGCTTTTATCGCAACCCGCCATAGTTCCGTAATTACAAATTTTCAGGTCAGGACCCAATGGTCCTTAGCAAAATATACCACAATAATATATCGGTGTCAATTGTTTTTTTGCTTAGCCGGGCCGGCAAGGAGGGTGGCGAATTAGAGTCGCTTGCAAAACGACGGGCGGTTTTGTAGAATTTGGTAGCGGTATTGGCCGTTTTTCGGGGTGTAGCTCAGCTTGGCTTAGAGCGCCTGCTTTGGGAGCAGGAGGTCGCTGGTTCGAATCCAGTCACCCCGATTTTTGCCAAAAGCGAAAAATCGGGGAGCAACAGAGAATAAGAAGCCAATCTTCTCAAACCGGCAGCGAAAGTTCTTCTATGGCCCTGGGATTGATGAGCCGATATGTCTAATAAACGTAACCGACGGCAATAAGGTATATTACTACCATTTTGACGGGGTTGGCTCAGTGGTTGCTTTTTCAGATGTTAATAGTGTAATCGTTGAGACCTATTCCTATGATGTCTTCGGGGAGCCGAGTACCACCAGCAGCGTGGGGAATCCATACCTCTTCACAGGAAGACGGCATGATGCAGAGACAGGCCTGTATTACTACAGAGCAAGATACTACGACACAAATATTGGCAGGTTTCTTCAGGCCGACCCAATTGGGTATATGGATGGGATGAACATAGTATAGCTATGTAAAAAATAACTCCACTATTAAAGACCCGTCGCCAGCATTTCTTACAGTAAGGTCTTGGAAAAAAATTAAGGATGGCTTTTTTGCCATCCTTATTCAGTGCTGATTACGTTGGTGATTTTATCAGGTTACGACATGGACCTTTCGGCCCTGAAAGCGGATTGTGCCCTCTTTGGTCGCGAAGAGTGTGAAGTCCCTGCCGACGCTGACATTAGTACCGGGATGATACTTCGTTCCGCACTGGCGGACGATGATTGCCCCCGCTTTTACAACCTGGCCACCGTACATCTTCACGCCCCGAAACTGGGCGTTGCTGTCTCTGCCGTTTCGAGAAGAGCCTTGTCCTTTTTTATGTGCCATACTTATTTACCTCTTTTACACAGAACTTATGAGCCTTATTTTCGTAAATCTCAAAAACCCATAATAGCCGAGACCACAAATTATGTCCAGAACATTTTACTGCACATTCCCGACGAACCGGAGCCCATTATTCGGCCAGCAAAATGGCCTTGCTATCTCCCAGATGCAGGGTTCCCTGCGTGACCAGCTTGATTTTCCCCTCTTTGTCCACAAAGAAACTGGTCGGGACACCTGCAATCTGCCGGTAAGGAGAAGGCAGGGCGGTAATACGGCCGGAAAGCACGGTGTAATTGATTTTACTTGCAGCGACAAACCGTCTCAATAGGGCGGGGTTCTCATCTGATATCGCCAGAATCGCCAGCTTCTCCTCGTTTATTATGTTTCGTAGCGCAATTAAGTGCGGGATTTCCTGAAGGCACGGTACGCACCAGGTGGCCCAGAAAATAATAACGACATCCTTCCCGCGGTAATCACTCAATTTATGTCTTTTCCCGTTAATATCAGGCAGGCTGAAATCCGCCGCCGCCCGGCCGTACAACGATTTAAATATCGGCTCCCAGGACCGGCGCTCCTTGGAGTTGATGATATCTTCAAGACGGATGGAATTGGGGACTTCCACAATAACAGAGGACGGGCTATTGGCCTCCGGCAGCAGTGCATATGTATGTATATGGTCAAAGGCTGGAGAATTCTGGGCCTGAGGAGGTGAACGGCGGGACTTGCCCGAAGCCCACAGCACTACCAGAACCCCAATGATAATAACAAAGCCAATCAGCCAATAGTTTATCGGTTTTTTGCCTTCTGCCATATTCCGCTCCCGCATTTCTGAAGTATTGACGGAGAATCATTATAATCTACCTGAGGAGAATTACCAACCGATTCGATATTTTTCGCCGGGTCGAGTGACCGCTGTGATTTTTCAACGGCTGCGTTCAGGTAAAGTCCTTTTCGCCGGGCAGGGGGTGATTATAATGGTCGCATTATGAGGATATTAATATATGGGGGCGGCTCGGTCGGGCTTGGGCTGGCCAGCTGCCTGATAAAAGCCGGCGGCCAGGTGGATATTATCGCCAGAGAACAAACTGTAGCGGCTCTGCGCAGAGACGGCCTGGTTAGACGTGGGATTTTCGGGGAATATTATGCGCCGCCAGCTAAATTCGGTGCCTTTACATCGCTGAAAAAAATTCAGACGAAGACCTACGACTATATATTAATATGTGTCAAATCGTTCGATTCTCCCGAGGCGGCGAGAAACCTTGCCGAAAACAAGGCGCTGCTCGGTAAAGAAACAAAAATAGTACTGTTTCAAAACGGGTGGGGTAACGCGGAGGTCTTTAACTCGTTTTTCCAGGCAGAACAGATTTATAGCGCCCGCGTCATCACGGGATTTCGCAGACCGAGTAATAACGAGGTCGAAATAACCGTGCACGCCGATGCAATTCATATCGGCAGTCTGTTCGGCAGCGATTTGGTCTGTATTGAAGAGCTATGTGAACTTATAGACAAGGGCGGAATACCGTCTGAGAAGACGAGCGATATAGCCGGGGACCTCTGGGCAAAAATGCTTTACAACTGTGCCCTTAATCCGCTCGGCGCTATTCTCGATGTGCCGTACGGGGCCCTCGCGGCCAACGAATTTACCCGCGCTGTTATGAACGGCATCGTAAAAGAAGTGTTCGAGGTTATGAAAAAAGCGGGCTATAAGACACACTGGCAGAGCGCGAAAGATTATCTGAAAGTATTCTATGAAAGGCTTGTGCCTGATACGGCAAAACACAAGTCGTCAACACTGCAGGATATACTCGCAAAAAAGAAGACCGAGATAGAGGCCCTTAACGGGGCTGTGATAAAACTGGCCAAGCAGCACCAGATAAGCGTGCCGTACAATACAGTTGTTTACAATATAGTCAAATTTGCCGAACCTGGAAGTTAGTAGAAAAGCACTTAACCTTCGCTTGCCTATTGAGGAGGCGTTTCTTCGTCCTTGCCGGACTGGATTTGTGTAAGCTGCATTCCGAACTTATTGTATTTGGCGTCAGCCTCTTCGTACTGGCTTTGGGCGTTGTGAAGATGCCTGCCGAGGACCTCCCAGTTGCCGCCGAAATCGGCGAATGAAGCGTTTAGTTTCTTTAAATTCCGGTGAATTTCCTCGGCCTGCTTTTCAATCTGCAGGCCGTGCAGCCCCATCACTATGGTCATAAGATAGGCATACAACAAATTGGGCGAGACAGGGATTACCTTTTTATCCAGCGCATATTTTAAAAGCTCGTGTGTATCGCCGTCGTATTTTACAACTGTTTCGTAATAAACATTCTCGGCAGGAATGTACATAAGGGCAAAGTCGAGCGTTCCCTCGGCGGGGCGGATATAACTCGACGCGATTTTGTCGATATGATTTGCCACATCCTTCTGGAACTGTCGGCGAAGCCTGGTTTTTTCACCTTCGTTCTCGGTCTTTAGCATTGCCTCGAAGCTCGGCAGAGGAAACTTGGCGTCGATGGGTACGGCATAGTCCGGCATCTGCACAAGGGCATCGACTATTTTACCGTCCTTGAACCGATATTGAAGCCTGTAACTTTCCTGCGGCAATATAGTCGCAAGGAGGTTCTCGAGCGACCATTCGCCCAACTGGCCGCGAAGCTTGGGGCTGGTCAGGATATTTTGCAGCCGTCTTACATCCGTGCCGAGCTGCAGCATCTGTTTGTTCGTGCCCTGCAGCTCGCCAATCTGGCTGTGCAGTTTGCTGAGAGTCTGATGGCTTGAACTTAGATTCTGAGAGATATTTTCCTGACCCTTTTGGAGCGATGTTTCGAGGGCGCTGCGCAGGCTGTCCTGAGCAGTCCTAATAGATTCGAGCTGCTGCTGCAGAAGGCCGATGGCGTTGCTCTGGCCGGCTATCTCCCTTCGGTGGGCCGAGCTGGTAACAATAAGCCAGACCAAAAGGACCGCTGCGAGGACCATCAAAACTACTGCTAACGTTACTAAAACAGTTATGCTCATATTCTTTCCTTTAACGAGCTGCTTAGATTATAGGTTTTCCCAGGTGTTTCGTCAAAAGTCTTGCCCCTTTAGGATGCGGTTTTTATCATATCGGCTGTAAAAATGAAAAATTATCACCTTGTTATCCTGAAAAAGCCCTACCTGGACGCGATTCTTTCCGGGCGAAAAACAATCGAATCGCGCTTCACCCGTGCGAAACATTCATTTATCAGTCAGGTAAGGCAGGGCGATTTCTTATTTCTTAAGGCAAGTTCCGGCCCGGTCTACGGGCAGGCCTGCGTCGCCGCGGTCAAATATCTTCAAAACCTGACGCCCATGAAAATGGCTGAAATCAAACGGCAATACAACGAGCATATTTTGGGCAGCGAGGAATACTGGCAAAGTAAGGCGGAGAGCAAATTTGGTTTTCTGGCCTGGCTGGAAGACATCCAGCCAATGAAACCGATGATGATAGCGAAGAAGGACTGGCGAAGCTGGGTGGTCCTGACACCGAAGGAAAACTTCGGCCTGTTAAAAGACCGGCCTTATAATACCTAATGTGATTTATAAATTATTTAGTCACCGGCCAAAAGACGGCATCGCCGTTGTCCG
>CAYZTY010000019.1:0-28370 GCA_964481525.1 uncultured Pirellulales bacterium | reverse complement strand
TAAGTAATGCAGGCCGGGAGCGGGCAAGGAGAATGGTCTGTGCTGTAAATATGGCCCGGCTGGCTCAGGCCAATCACATATATGCCGACAACTGGGACGAGTGGTTCTGCCCGCCAATGATGTATAATGCAGACCTGCCGCTAAGTGAGAGATACAGCAACTGGCTTCAAAATCCCGATTTCCGATGGTACACCGGCCTCGACGAAAAACAGACCTGGGATGATATGACGGTAATGCCCAAGGAGTACTTCTGTCCGACTGACAAGGTTGCAAGATGCGGCCAAGTAAGCGTTTATGATGTTCTCTGCAGCTATGCGTATAACGTCACTGATTGGATTGCGGAGCTTAATGATTATTGGAATGGCACTTGTACCTCCCCATGGCAGATAGGTCATAAACGCACCGCTATCCCGCGCGCCTCTGGAAAAATAAACTTCGCGGATTCTACCGACTGGTGGTGCATTTGGTGGGGGGCTGATTACGAAGATGGCTGGGACATAGTCGGCCACGGTAGTTGGGAAGATTACGGTAACGTTGGCATTTATGGTCCCGTGCTTTATCGCCATAGCGAGGGAGCAAATTTCGCCTTCTATGACGGCCACGTAGAGCATCTGCCTAAGGAAGAGGCATATATTAATGAGAACGGACAAGACGCTACCGGTATGTGGTATGTTGGTGAATTCCCTGATTGATAAGCCGTCTGGTTTAATTAAGGGGCCCGATGATGTGCAAGAGTGGCCCATTTTTAAGACAGAACCGAGTAACTCCGTGTTACAGGTCGGTCGGAGGGTGTTATTGTGAGCCCTTCGCAATACGCAGGATAAACTCCGCAAAGCAATCTCCGGCCTCAGTGCCGGAGTATGCCATATCAAGCAAAGCTGGGATGGAAATAAAGGCTCCCCGAACCATAGCTAACAGACCGCTGCAAAGGTACGCTTCACCGTTGGACGCAGTCCTCGGATTACCGATGGGTAATCCGGTTTCTGTGGCTCAAGTACCTGCGGCGCAAGTACCTGTGGCACAAGTTGGCAGCTGTTGACGGTAGAAATACTTTACTGAAACGGTTGTCTTCGTAATTGATTGTTTTGGTTTGTTTTGAATGGTTCTGTCATCCAAAGATGAAAGGGAGAAAAATGATACGGGAAAAAACAAAATGTTTTACATTAATGGAGTTGCTGGTGGTCATATCGGTGGTTGCATTGCTTCTGGCCGTACTTATGCCAGGTCTGCGGAAGGCAAAAGAAATGGCTGGCCGAGTAGTTTGCGCAAACAACGAAAGACAGCTCGCAACGGCCAATAATCTCTATGCCGCTAATTGGGACGAGCAGTTCTGTCCGCCAATGATGTATAATACACAGATGCCGTCGGAACTGCGAAAGCTCAACTGGCTTACAAATCCCGATTTCCGAAAGTATATGGCCCTTGACGACAAACAGGTCTCGGAGAAGATGGAGATAATGCCCGATGAGTACTTCTGCCCGGCTGACAAGGTTGCCAGGTACGATGAAGTGAGTATTTATGATGTTCTCTGCAGCTATGCATATAACGTCACTGACTGGAATGGGGAGTTTGGTTGTTATTGGCCGCCGGTTAGCTGTGAGTCTCCCTGGCAAATAGGCCATAAGCGCACCGCTATTCCACGCGCCTCGGAAAAAATCAACTTTACGGATTCAAGTGATTGGTGGTGCACCTGGTGGGGAGCCAATTACGTAAAAGCTTGGGACTTAGTTGGGCACGGTAGTTGGTACGATTACAACGAAGTCGGTATTTGGGGTCCCGTGCTTTATCGCCATAGCGAAGGGGCTAACTTCGCCTTTTATGACGGCCACGTGGAACACCTGCCAAAGGGAAAGGCATTTGTTGATGTAGACGACGACCCTTCGAACGGCGATACAAAGGATGCTACAGGTATGTGGTACGTTGATGAATCCGTGTGGTAGCTGTTTAGTTAAGGGCCCTTACTCAGGATGGGGATATTTGGCAGTTTCAATGGACAGGCTGTCATAAGCCGGTTTGTGTTACTTGGTTACCTGTGCCTTAGGTACCTGTGCCTTAGGTACCTGTGCCGTGGTTATGAGGCCGGCTATTGTCAGTTCGGCCCCCAAAAATAATGCAACCGCAGGTCCGATTGAGAAGTCGAGGTAATAGGCGAATAATAGACCGCTTATCGATGCGGCTATAGACGCCGTCCAGATAATAATCAACTGTATGCCAAGGCGCGGAGAAAAAATGGCCGATATCGTGGCTGGTATTATAAGATAGGCGAATACCACGACAACTCCGCCCACCTGTACTGATAATGTAATAACCACGCCGAGCAGGACATAAAAAATAAAGTCCCAAAATATCACTTTCATACTTTTAGTGGTGTTTTTCTGATAATTGTTTGACATTTCGGCCATCGGTTTTCGAATAAGATAAAAACCAAATCCTATTACAGAGAATACTACCAAACTTGTGATAATTTGCCCCCGGCTTGTCCAAAGAAGGCTGCCGGATAAGATATGCTGAACGTGTATATGACCACCGGGTGCGATGCCAACCAGAAAAAGAGCGGCCGCCGCGGCAACGGCATAGGAAATGCCGATGATTGCTTCAAGTGATATCTGAGAAATTCTACTTCGTATCACGGCATAGAATAAGGCTGCAAGCAAAACAAAACTCAACGAGCAAGTATATGCGGTTAAGGAATCTCCATGTACTTTGAAGGCAATATGAGCAATGATAGAGCCGACAGCGGCAATTTGAGCAAGGGCAATATCGATAAAGATAACTTCCCTTTTAATTACGTGTATCCCCAGATAGCCGAGAATAGAGCTCATCAGCACACAAGCGAGGAAAGGCGGCCCTAAAGTTTGAATTATCTGCAGCATCGCTTATTCTCCAATTCAGATTGGTTTATTACTTGAAAACAGACACCTGATAACCACGGCAAAAATGAAGAAAAGGCCTAAGCAAAGCACCAGACTCGGGCCGTACGGCAGGTCGAAAAAAAACGATGAGCAAAGGCCGATCAAGCAGGCTGTAAAGCCGGCAGTCCATCCTATTAAAACAGCCCCCGCCCATTTTTTGGTAAACATTGCCGCGATGGCCGCGGGAATCATCAAAAAAGCATAGGCTAAAAGGACTCCTGCTATGGGGACTATCAGAACCGTGATTATGCCCTGAGTTGTAAACAGAAGAAAATCCCAGAGTTTTTCTCTTTTAACGGACGAAGGATTTTCCGCCAAACTTATGAATTTGTGGCGAAGTTTGTAGTGGAATATCAGCAGCACAATATAAACAACGGTAGTGACAGAAACCAAAGGCCAGGTTACCCATAGCATCGAGCCGGCAAGTGTTTTTGTTACGTAGGCCTCGCCGCCGCGAAGTTTATCAGCCAATAAAAGTGAAGCAACTAAGGCAAGCGCGTACATAATACCGATGACCGCTTCGCGTGGTATGGCTCTGCTTTTCGGCTTTATTAAGGCGAGCAGCATTGCGCCGAATAATACGGCAGCCGTTGAGGACAAGTAAGAGTGAGCGGTGCCGTATTCTATGCCAAGTCCTATACCGACAAGGGCACCAAAGGCCGCCAATTGGTCCAGGACCAAATCGGAAAATATCAGCGTTCGCCTGATTATGTGCAGTCCTATGTAAGTGTGCAAAATCAGCACAACAGCCAGCAAAGCTATTTGTACTGAAAAAAATCGTATTATCTCTGTTTCCATAGTTTTATTTCCCGGCCAGGAAGTTTATAGGACACCTTTCTTTTTTGCGGCCTTCAGAAGACTATCAACCCAGAAATCTACAAGTTTGAAATAATCTTCCGTGCCGTTAGCTCCGCCTACATATATTGGAACAATAACTGCTTCAGCACTTGTTCTGTTGGCCACCGTCTTTATTTTTTGCTCATCGAAATAGTTGGCGGCTAAAATGATGCCGATGTTTCTTTCTTTCATAAGATTGATAAGGCTGGTTACGTGTTTTGGTGAAGGTGGTATTCCGGGTTTGGGCTCCACGGTTCCCGCTTCTTCCAGCCCAAAAAGTTTAATAAAGTAAATCCAGTTTTTGTGATAGGTAACGATAGGTGTACCACGAAGCGGTAGCATTTTTTTCATCCAGCCGCCCAAATATTCAATCAACGGTTTTCGTTCAAAACTTTGCTCTTCAAGAAACGACATCAGTTTGCCCTGTTCGGCAAGGCTGCACAGCGTCCGGCCACCTAACATTTCCACAAGCTTTTTGCCAAACAACCGTTCATCAATTTCCTGATGGAATTTATTAAGGTTTTGCAGATAAAGCTCCTTACCTATCGGGTCATTCTTAATCAATCCGGTGGCTATATTGCCGGCGGCTATTTTCATCTGGATGGGACTGCACGTAACATGCGGATTGCCGTAGATATGAACACCGCCTTCGGCCCTTGAGAATGTCTTGGGCTTCTCCAATAAATTCATACCGGTAGATGCAGAGACGTAACCAGCCTGCCCACTTCTAATTTTGCTGTTGCCGGAGCTGTCTATTACTGTTTGTACCCATAGTTCAAGGTCCAGCCCCGTAGCAATCAAAACATCGGCGTTTCGCAGTGCTGTAGCAAATGAAGGCTTCGGGCGGATAAAGTGGGCATCCTGGTCGCCCCTGACGATGGACTTCACGGAGACACGGTCGCCACCAATTGCTTTTACAAAAGATGCATAATCGGGCAATGTAGTTACGACGTTCAGATGTGGTTTTGCGTAGATGCTTGTTGCCGGAAAAACCAAAATCACGGCTATGATAATCAATATGTTTTTCATAGTAATCTCGCTCCTTTCCATTAATAACGCTCGTGCTTGTGTGGGCCGGCTGCGAATATTGCCTGTAACCAAATGATATGTTCGGGATTTTCTATCCCCTTGCCGTTGCTGTAATCATACTCTGCACGGAACTTCACAAACGGGCTTTGCCACCAGGTAATATACGGACTGATTTGCCACAGGTACGGACTGTCCCTGGTTACCGCCAATGGTGACAGCGAATAGCCGGCGGTACCGGCGTAACTCTTGGTATCGGGAACATAGAAATCTCCTCTGATGCCGATATCTACTGTGCGTGAGATTTTGGTCTGCAAGTAGCTGTATAGACCCCACGCATTAAGAGTGTCGCCGCCCGAACCGTCTGAGGCCTGGATATCTTTGTTTAACCAGTAAACCTCACTTCGCCATTCGAGATTTCGATAGCGCATTTTTTCGGTTGGCTCCCACAGGACCGATACATCCGCACCAAATGCGGTGGTTATTTCGCTGCTGTCCTTTGTAGTGCCGGCCGCCATATCCCATTCGTCGTTCCAGCCCATAAGACCGGTAAGGCCCCATTCCATATAGGTATCTTTCGAAAGGTCATTGTAGTTTTTATAGTGGGCGAGAATGCTGGGCCTGTTTCGTGAGTTATCGCCGAACAAACGGCTGTTTGAGCCGTCAGTAACCTGGAGAGTTAACTGCTGTGATGCGTCACCGGCAGGCGGCATCAGCCAATCCAGCGACAGGCCGCTTTGGTTCAAGCCGCCGTTGCCGAAGATTTCGCGAAGTGCCAAAGGAAAATCAACCTGGTCAAGGCCGTGCTTGTGCCACCGGTTTACTATGCCGAATTGCTGACGAAATTTACCTAATGTTAAGTTCAGGTCATCCGCAATGTTGTACAACGTAACATATCCCTCACCAAGCGTTGTTTCGCTTTCAGTGACCGGTATAGCTGCTTTAAAATGGGTATACGGGTCCAGCCATGACTCGATGTGAATGCCGAGAGTTCGAAAATCGAAGTCGCTGCTTTGGTCGCTTGTTGTATCCTGTCTGGTAGAGAATAGAAAGTCACCGGTGACACTGATTTCCGGGTTCAATGCCTGAAGGCTGAGTCCGCGGGATTTGAACGTATCTTCTTCTTTTTCCTCCGGGGATTTTTCTTTTGCCGCTTCGGCCTGAGCTAATTCCCGCAATGCTGTAAGGCCCTTGGGCTTTTTCTTGCCGGTCCCTCCGGCGAGTTCATCAATTTGCTGCTGTAATGCATCTATTTCCACTTCGTGTTTTTTCTGCATTTCAATAATTTGCTCCTGAAGCTCTGCAATTTTGGTGTTTAATTGTTCGATATTGTGTGCTTTATGTTGTGCAGCGGCAATATTGGCAAATGTCGCCAGGATGCACAGTATTGGAATGATAATGAATTTACTCAGCATCTTTAGCCCCTTTAAAATATTTTGTTGTAATGGTGATTGTTTTGTGTCTAAGCACACGGCAGCTTAAGGCCGCACGTTAGCTCTTTCGTAGAGTCTTTCCGTAGCTTAGTCACAGCAGAGCTATTTGTAGCTTTTTAGGAAGTGATAATCGGGGGTGCACGTAAGAAAACTGAAGAGAACCTCTCGGATTGCTTTACAACCCTCAGAGCGGGCACAGGCAGAATCAAGCTATGGACTTGAATATTGATGAAGGGTTTTGTTGTGTTGACCTGCGTAGATTTGGAGATAATCGAATACGTGCATGCTATACACTGTTTGCTATGGGAAAGAGTTTCTGTCTTGCAGATATCCTGTTTCAAAACAACTTCAGGTTTTGCGTCGGTGTGGATTGCAATGCCGCAATAATGCCCGGGGTTATCACAATGGCACTTTGAGTAATTTTCGCAGAGACCGCAGGTATGATTGAGGGGAAGGACGAATGTCACAAATAGATGCACAAAGGCCATTGTGGCTTGTGCTATCTTGTACGCTATTGCCTTTTTTTTTAGGAGCCCGGACATGTTATTTAGATTAGTCCCTTCGGTTTTGCAACCATACTGACCATTACAAACACTCTAAATGTATTAATCGTGTTAGGGCAATAGTAATCTTGAATTTTTTAAAAAAAGGAACGTGCTATGGTTCGGAGCCTTCCTGCTGCGATATAGGGCAAGGCTTAAACAAGCAAGACAGCTGATTTCGCGGTCTGTGCTGTCGGCTGTGACCGGGACCCGGAAACTATTGACTATTGGCCAATTTTGTTTTTTTTCATATAATGAGCCTGATGAGCGGTAAAAGTGGTGAAAATACGCTTTTTTCACGGGCCGAGGAGGAGAAAATACAGGCAAATGCGCCGCTGGCCGTGCGGATAAGGCCCACCAGCCTCGATGAATTCGTAGGACAGCAGCATTTCATCGGCCCGGGGAAACTGCTCCGCCGGATGCTCGAGGCCGACCGGCTCAGCAGTCTTATCTTCTACGGCCCGCCCGGCTCCGGTAAAACCACACTGGCCAGGATAATCGCAAACTACACAAAGGCGCAATTCCACAGCCTTAGCGCCCCAACAGCCAGCGTCAAAGATATCCGCCAGGTGATTTCAATGGCGAAAAGCAGCCTGATTGGAAGCAGCACCAGAACGGTTTTGCTTATCGACGAGATTCACCGTTTCAGCCGGGCCCAGCAGGACGTCCTGCTTGATGACGTCGAGACGGGCCTTCTAATAATGATAGGCATCACCACTGAAAATCCCTTTTTCGCGGTCAACTCGCCGCTGATATCCCGCAGCACCGTCTTTCACTTTGAGCCTTTAAACCAGCCGGATGTCCTGAAACTGCTGGAAAGGGCAATTAATGACAAAGAAAGAGGATTTGGCGGCTTTGATATTCAGGCCGACCGAAAGGCCCTTGAGTTTATAGCGGTGATGTGCGACGGCGATGCCCGCAAGGCCCTGACAGCCCTGGAGGTCGGCGTTTTATCCCAGGCAAAGGGGGGACGGAAAGGCAAAATAAAATTTGACTTCGATGTTGCCAAAGAGTCTATACAGCAAAAAACGATGGTTTATGACGGCTCAGGAGATACGCATTACGATTTGGCAAGTGCGTTTCAGAAAAGTATGCGCGGCTCCGACCCGGATGCGACGGTTTACTGGCTGGCCCGTATGATAGTAGGCGGTGAAGACCCGCGTTTTATTGCCCGGCGAATGGCAGTCTGCGCCGCTGAGGATGTCGGAAATGCCGACCCAATGGCTACGGTACTCGCCGCCGCCGCCGTTCAGGTGGCTGAATTTGTCGGTTTCCCCGAGGCCCAGCTTCCGCTCGCTCAGGCGGCGATTTACATCGCCTGCGCACCCAAATCCAACGCGGCCGCCTCGGCTATATGGCGGGCAACCAGCGATATCAACTCTGGCCGTACTATACCCGTGCCCAAGCATCTTAAGGATTCCCACTATCCAGCAGCCAAAAAGTTGGGTTTCGGTACCGATTATAAATATCCGCATAACTACGAAGGCGGATTTGTGCCGCAGGATTACCTGGGTGCCCAATTAAATGAAAAATATTATCTGCCAAAGGACATCGGCTGCGAAAAAAATATCAAGCACTATTTACAAAAACTCCAAATCCTGATAAAAGATAGTAAACGTAAAGGACAAACAGCCCAGAAGAGCGGGGGTGATGAAGGGACCTGATTGTCCCCCCATCCCCACGTTGAGCAGGATCGAAACGGAAGGGCAAGTTTATGGATAAACAACAGCTTCGAGCCGATTTGAAAAGACGACTGCTTGAGCTGACCAATCCGCCTGCGGCGGGCCACCGCGAAAAAAGCAGAAAAGCGTGCGAGAAGCTTATAAGTACCCCGCAATTTCAACACTCGAAAGTAGTTATGTTTTTTCTTTCACTGCCGCAAGAGACCGACACCACCCCGGCCATACTTAATGCCTGGCAGCACGGAAAAACTGTCACTGTACCCAAAGTCCTCTGGCGGCAAAAGCGTATGATTCCGGTGCAAATAGATTCACTTGAAAACGGCTTCTCCACCGAAGTAGCCGGCCTGAGAAATCCTATAGCAGGCACACCCGTTCCACTCGAGGAGGTAGACCTGGTTGTTGTGCCGGGCCTTGCATTTGACAGAAATGGTAATCGCCTCGGTACAGGTAACGGGTACTACGATAACTTTTTTGAAGATAAGCATCTTGTTGCAACAAGATGCGGACTGTCTTTCTCAGAACAGCTAATTGATTCAATCCCCATCGATGAGCACGACAAGCCGATGGACTTGCTGGTTACCGACAAGGAAATCATATATTTTAATAATTCTGGCAAAGGAGAATAATATGGCTCGTTACCGATACAAGACATACAGGAGACGGCCAAGTCGACATCGCAAACAGCTATACTACGGCTTGGCATTGGCAGTTGTCGTTGTGGTATTTTTCTTTATTCGTTCCGGAAGCAAAAAGCGACTCAAAGAATCCCTGGCCGGGGAAGGACAGTCGCCCACTCAACAGCAGCAAACACTTAAGCCGGTAGCGAATCTACTCGAGTCCTCACTCAGACCTGAGCCTGTCCCCGCCGTAAGGCGTCCTGTGGAGAAACTGCTGTCCCCGCTGCAGGCCGGCGCCGAGCCGAACCTGCTGCGCACCGTCGGACAAAATGCCAAAGCCACCGCCATCATCAGCCAGGCCGAGCAGGATATCGCCGCCGGCAGGATTGTTGAGGCGCGCGATAAATTGAATGAGGTCCTTGGAATGCCCTTGACCGCTACCCAACTAACAATACTCAAAGAAAGGCTTTCGGCCTTGGCCGAGAAATGGCTGTTTAGTCGGGACTATTACCCGGGAGATACACTTTGTGGCACCTATGAGGTCGGGCCCGGCGAGATATTAAGTGGTATCGCAAAACGCTACAAAGTACCTTACGAGGCCCTGCTGGGGATTAATAACATCTCACGCCCCGAGGCTCTGCGCGCGGGAGAGACGATAAAGGTTATCAATGGGCCTTTCAATGCGATAGTCTATCGGTCGGCTTTTGTTATGGACCTGTATCTGCAGAGCACCTATGTGCGCAGCTTTAAGGTGGGGCTCGGCAGTCCCGACAGGCCTACACCGACGGGGCTTTGGCAGATTGATGAGGACGGGAAGCTCATAAAACCAAGCTGGACAGACCCGGATACCGGCAGGCTTTACGATGGCAGCGACCCCGATTATCCGCTGGGTTCAAGATGGATTGGGCTGGAAGGAGTACAGGGTAACGCCAAGGATAGAACGGGCTTTGCGATTCACGGCACCAAAAAACCGGAAGAAATTGGTATGGCAAGTTCCAAAGGCTGCATCCGCCTGCATAATGGTGATGCGATTCTTGTATACAGTCTGCTTGTGCCGGTTTATTCCGAACTCAGAGTTGTGGATTAAAGCCGAAGCAAAGGAGTGGTCTTTTAGTGGGGTTGATGGAGCACAGGATGCGCGGTTCAGCCCCTGCGGGCGCTATTAGCATTTGGGCGTGGGCGGTTTCTATTATTTTTCATGCCCTTTTGCTTGCTGGATTGACACTTGTAAAATTCACGCCTGAAAAACTCCGGCCCGCAATTACACAGACACCCGCCGCGCGAATCACCAGAATAAGGGAAATTGTGCACAGTTCCTTCGTAATGCCCAAGCCGAAGGTGAAAAGTCCGCTTGCTCAAACGAGTCAACCGGTTTCCGACCGGCTGCCGTTGCAGGTAGCCGCTGCACCGCCGGAAAAGAATGCTTTCGATTTGGGCCGCCTTGCCGCGAAACCAGGCAGTGCCCTGAGCAAATTACCTCACAATAAAATCTCGTCGGCAGAGTCGGAGTTCTTCGGCAGCCCTCTCGGTGCGCGCAAGATTTGCTTTCTTGTGGATTGCTCGGGCAGTATGCACGGGATGTTTCAGCAGGTTGCCGAAAGGCTTACAAGTTCGGTTATGAGCCTGCAGCCGGACCAGTACTTTTACATAATCCTTTTTGGTCGGGACAGGCTCATTGAAAACGGCAATGGGCAATTAATCCGGGCGACTGGCCGGGCCAAATCGGAAGCCTGTGATTTCATAGGCCGCGTCAGGCCGGGAGGCCGGACAAACGCGCTTGCCGCCCTGAAAAGGGCAATGGAAATTACGGACAGCCGCGGCCGCAAACCGGCCGTTATATTTTTTCTCACAGACGGATTCGAATTGCTGCCGGATGATAACCGCCTTTTGCCGCAGAAAATTGCAGCGATGAGAAAACACCTCTCACCTGAAACAAAAATCAATACTATAGGTTTCTGGGCGCAGCCGGTTGATTGTGCGATACTTAAGGAAATAGCCCGCGAAAGTGGAGGCCGGTTCAGTTACGTTGAACAGTGAACATTGAAAGGAAAAAATAAATGAAACGAAACGGCTTGTACCTGGGGCACAGGTTGCTGAGAATTGTTCTGCTGGCGGTGATGTTGTTCATCGTCGTTGGAGTTGTGTTGACCGCAATATACAGCGGCACAGACGCCGACTATCAGCCCGCTTCCGGGCAGAGTTTCTTTAATCAATTCGTACTTGCCGGCGGCCCCATAGTCTGGTTTGTACTGCTGCCTATGTCGGTGGCTGTTGTTTCTCTGGCTTTGCAGCAGGGCCTTGTGATTCGACGCAAAAATCTTCTGCCGTCCGGAATCGCAGGGGATATCGTCGCCATTATTCGACAATTCGGCCCCGGCCCCCTGGCCGTTAAGTTGGCCGGACGTAAGGACTTCGTCAGCCTCGCCGTTTTAAGGGCCTCAGCTGCTTTGAACCTCGGGCACAATAAGGCTCAAGTTAGAGACCTGCTTGCCGAATCACTGCAGGAGCAGGCCTTCGGATTGCTGCGAAAAATCGAATGGGCGAATATAATCGGTAATGTCGCACCGATGGTGGGCTTATTCGGTACGGTCTTCGGAATGATAAAGGCATTCAACGGCATTGTCATAGCCGGCGGCCAGCCCCAGCCCGCACACCTGGCGGGCGGTATCTCTATAGCCCTGGTGACAACTTTTTGGGGTCTGCTGGTCGCAATACCGGCACTGGCGATACACGGCATATTTCGACATCGAATTGAAACGTTAACAAGCCAGGCCGCAATCGAGGCACAATTCGTGCTGAGTGAAATAACCTCGGGTCTCAAGGGCGGCAGCGAAGAAGAAAGCATGCAGCAGCCTCAGATGCCTCTGGATAGTACACCAAAAACCGGTCGGGAAATTCGCATCGCACAGCATGGCTTGCGCGATTACAAAAGGCCGATAAAAACTAAAACACAGGATAAAAATAAAATTCCTGAATAGCGAGAATTTATGAAGCTGTTTCGCAGAAGTCAATTTGATACACCGCAGGCGGACTCATTCAATCTGACGCCGATTATAGACATTGTCTTTCTGTTGATTATCTTCTTTATGCTTTTGTGTCAATTCATTGTGGCTGAGAACTTTCCGGTAAATGTTCCGGACGGGTGCCGATTTTCAATCCGGCAGCCGGCTGAAGGTGATATCACCACAATTACAGTGATGAAAAATCCGGATGAAGATAAAGTTGAGTATGCCGTTGGTTCGCGAAAAATCTCCGGCGAGACGGGCCCGACGATTGCTGAGTGTATCACCGGAGCTATCGATGACCGCCTTGAGAGAATGCCTTCGAACCGCAGAGTGGTATGCCTGCGGATTGACAGAGAAATCCGCTTCTGCGACGCTCAATACGCCCTGGCCGCCATTGCAGAAAGCACTGCTACCGATATCCGCCTGTCGGCACTAAAAGGCAAACAAGTCGTTCCAGAATAATTTTACTGTTGGTTAATAAATTTATTTTTATCGGTGAAGTGAGAACGAAAATCCGCATCTTCACGTTTCAATCGTTTTTTCGCTGTTGTGTAATTTTTTCCGCCCAGAGAATAACACTCTCTGCCAAATGCACTGCTTGTTTGTGTTCTTCTTCATCGACAGACTCGAAGTTACTGGGGTATCGGCTTATAACAGCATAGTCGGTGAGACTTGCCGCGTCTTCTACTTCTTTCGGCAGAATGGTATCTTGTGGAAAAAGGTCCAAAAGCGTTCTGATGTTATGGGTTTTTGGAGCAGGGATACCCTTAGCAATCAGTACCGCTTTCAGCGCCTTTTCTACTGCTTGTTGAGCATGAAAGCAAAGTCCTTCAAATAGAACCTTAGGTGACCGCTTTACACGGGCAAGTTCTAAGTCGCTATAGGCATGCCGTAGCCAATCAGCAGGGCTTCCCGGCAAATAATCCTCATACGGCATATATTTCCTTGCCTTCCTGAAGCACAGTTCGATAAATTAATCCGATATTATCTTTGTGTTTCTCCAAATCACTCTGTCTTGCCACCAAAATATCAAAGGGAACCCCTAATCCCTTGATTTGCCGATATAACAGTTGTGCGGTCCGCCGGCAGTGAACACCTTCGGGCACTACTATCAACACGTCAATATCGCTGTCTGGATTTGTTTTTCCCCGGGCGTACGAACCAAAAAGAATTATCTTCAGCGGATGTACAGCCTCGACGATGCTTTGCACGAGCGATTCAATTACTTCGAAATTAGACATCATATCCAACCTCGATATCACTTACCCGACCACTGCCTTAATCTATATTCCAATGATATTATACACAATTTTGACGGGATGTTAAAGTAAAATTTAACGGTCCGGTTAGGCAGTTGTTGATGCAAGCAGCGCAACGTATATCTGCTTCATCTTGATTCAAAAGAGGTGATTAGGCCAGAGTAGTCTCAATTAACGGGCGGTCGCATGGCTCGTCTTTTGGCTTTGAAAGTACTCTTGGAGACACCCAAAGCATTGAATTTTCTGTTGTTCCGGATTGGCAAGTAACGGCCGGATTTTATCTTCGATAACTTTGCAATGTTCGTTGGATTGGTCGACTATTTCTACGGTGAAGTTATTGACCTGCTCTTTCATACCGAAGTGGTATAGTGCAAACCTCAGGAATGTATCTTCATCCCTCAAAGAGCAACCGATGACCGTTAGCTTATCGGTCTGTCTAAGGGAGCATATTGCTTTGCGCCAGAGCATCATTATATCTCTGGGATATTGCTTGATGTAACTCATAATGAGGACTTTTGCTCCATAATCTAAATTGCTTGTTCTGGGGTTAATTTGTGCGTGACAGTTGGGAAACATTTCATCCGTAATCTCTACAGCAACGAGGTCTCTATCCGTCGACCTAGTCCTGAAGTTGCACGAGCCGTGCAGTTTCAACAATAATATGTTGTCCTTCCTACTATTTTCGTCGTCATTGGCGGGAAAGGAAGAGAGATAGTAGCCACCGCGAGGAGACCACCGATTGCTAAGCCATAACGCCTTGTCCAGCACACAGTCATAGTTCATGGTGAGAATACCGGCTTCCCGCGGGATTATTTCAACGAACTGCTTAAGGAGTGGGATGTCATCCAGCTTAGTAACAGTAAGTTTCTGTATATCAAACAAGGCAACAACCTGATTAACAATATTATTTCTTATCGTATCCAATTTCTTCGCCAGTGACTCGTTAGTTCTTTGATACCGAAGGTATTTTAGGTCTATCGCGGTAATGAATTGCTCGATGTCCGGAAAGTCTTCATTAAAGTCATCGTATATTTCGGGGAATCCTGCGATATTCAACTTTGGCATAATCTCGTTGGTCAGCAGAGCATCCTTGCCCATGATGGCCCGTGTAAACCCTGCGCCCAGAAGAAATATATGACTCGTATTTTTGTCTTTCCGGCGTTCGTCTTGCTTGGTCAGAGGTATTGTCCTTCAAGCGGATTCTTTTTTCACCGCTTCTTTTGTTGCGAACAGTTTGGCTTTGCCCTCCGCGATTTCCTTCGTCACAATGTATTTGCCGCCCTTCGGCTCTTCCGGTAATCGATACATCATATCAATCATCAGCTCTTCCGCTATCGCCCGCAGTGCCCGTGCGCCGGTGTCACGCTTTAAGGCATTCTGTGCCAGCGTTCTTAGCGAGTCGTCGGAGAATTCAAGCTCGGCATTTTCCATCTCGAAGAATTTTTGATACTGCCTGATTAGCGCATTTTTCGGCTTGGTCAATATGTCAATGAGTGCATCTTCATCGAGGGCCGAAAGTGTGGTAATTACCGGCAACCGGCCCACCATCTCCGGAATCATACCGTACTCGATGATATCTTCGGGAACCACCTGCTCGAGTACGTTACTGTATTCAGCCTTTACGTTCGTCAAGCCGGCCTGCTCCGTGGCAAAGCCAATCATTTTCCTGCCGAGCCGTTTCTTGATAATGTTCTCCAGACCCACAAAGGTCCCGCCGCAGATAAAAAGTATTTGTGAGGTGTCCATCTGGATGTAGGACTGTTCCGGATGTTTTCTGCCGCCCTGGGGCGGGATGTTCGCGATTGTACCTTCAAGCATTTTCAGAAGCGCCTGTTGTACGCCTTCTCCCGAAACGTCACGTGTAATGGAAACATTCTGGTTTGTCTTGCCGACCTTGTCTATTTCGTCGATGTACACGATGCCTTTCTGAGCCGATTCAAGGTCATAGTCGGCCGCCTGCAGTAATCGCAGCAGAAAATTCTCGACGTCTTCTCCGACGTAACCGGCCTCGGTAACGGTAGTGGCGTCGCATATCGCGAATGGCACCTCAAGCTTTCGTGCCAGTGTGCGCGCAAGGAGTGTCTTGCCTGAACCCGTCGGGCCGATTAGCAATACGTTCGACTTGTCGATTTCTACTTCGCCGTCTTCAGTCTCCACGTGCATCAGCCGTTTGTAATGGTTGTGCACCGCCACAGAAAGGTATTTCTTGGCGTGCTCCTGACTGATGACATACTGGTCAAGGTATTCTTTTATTTCCCTCGGCTTGGGGACCTGCTTGAAGCTCAGAGCCTTGCCGTTGACTCGCCTGCGCTCCTGGCGGACGATGTTATAGCACAGCTCTATACACTCCGGACAAATAAATACTCTCCCCGGCCCTTCCACGAATGCATCGACCTGGTTTTTTGAACGCCCGCAAAAGCTGCAAGTCTCTTTGCGGTCTCCTCTATTTGTTCGATTGGGCATTTCTTATACTCTGCTTGTCTGTTTCCACTCCCTTTGATTTCTATTTTAAACCAATTGTCCTTTCAGGGCAAGTGAATTATTCTTTGTTGTTCTTGGTTTCTCTTACTGTAATGTCTTTTTTAGCTTACTCAATCTCTCCGCCCAGGGTTCTGGTATTTCGCCAAAGCTGGCACCCAGCACATCAAGGCCGTGTAAAATATCCTGCCGAGAGCTGCCGGGCACTCGGCTCTGGCAATCAAGCTGGTAAAACTTCGCCCGCCACCATGGCCGGCCCCGCCGTAAGGCATCCTGTGGAGGCGCAGCCACCCATGGCTCTAAGGCCTTTCGAATCCGGCAAATTTGCGACCATAGCTCTGCTGCTTCATTGTATCGCTTATGCGCCATCAGCAGCCGGGCCTGGCAGCGAAGCAAATCTACATCCTGCTTGTCAGTGGTCTTCATCTGACCGGCAAGCAGTCTGTCAGCCTCCAGTAATTTTTCCTCTTCATTTGCCGTAAATATCAACAACTCTGCCAGCACCACCGTCGCTTCTCGCTTGGCGGAACTTGGCACACATCTAAAACAATATTCGGCAAGGCTGCAGCACTGTCCCAGGAAGCTATCGAAATCATCTGCCTGCCCCTGAGGGGCCTGTAATTCATACTCGTCAATCTTTTCAAATATCTTCAATAATAACTCCAGCCCCGGCAATGCATCGGTGCAATCATTAGGGTCTACCACTCCAATCAGGACCTGCAATGCCTCATTTAGTCGTCCGGCCTGTTGCAGCGCCTGGGAATTGAGCCTGCTTAGCTCTTGTCCGGCGGGTGTCTCCAGTTCGGCAATGACATCCAGAGCCTGTTCGGCCGAGGCTTTATCTTTCTGCGATACAAGCAATTGACAATACAATAGTCTTGCGTTGTTCCGCACTTCTCGGTCAAATTCATCTGCTTCGCCCACGGCTGCAATCAAATCTTTTAGCTGCCGTATTAAATCGGCCCGATGTTGCGGCTCATTATATCTTTGTTCCTGGGCTTCGAGCGCTATCAGCTCATACTTAGCCTTGTAGCGATACCTTCCTTTGCCGTCGGCGATTTTCCTTAGGAGCTCTTTGCCTTCACCGGCGCGGCCGCAGTTGTTCAAAACAACGCTGTATAAATATTCTATTTTCTGCTCAGGCTTTCCTTTTGCCAGAGTTATATAGTTTGCGATAGCACGCCTGGTCAACCCGCAGCAGTTTGGCTCTCTCATGAAGAGTTGACAGGCAAGCTCAGCGGCCTGGCCTGCTATTTTTTCTGCCGGAATTGAAAATCCGTTACTCCCCTTTAACTGCCGGGCCTGGCTGGCTCTCATAAGCATCTCAATCGCTTCGACCGGTGAAGACTCCGCCTGCACTGCTGCTGCCACGTAGAGGACCAACGGTGTTTGAAGCTCCGGCCGGGCCGCCATTGCGTTTAAAAGCCCGGCGTATTGTGCCGGCCCGCTCTGCCAGGCCGCTTCAGTCGCCAGCTCCGCCTCAATAATGCTCAGTCGCTCGAGTTGAGGCGACTGCAAATCCTGCAGGATAATCCTGCCCATAAAGGCCCTTACTTCCGGCCACTTCTTAGCTACTCTCTCCAGGCCTTCCACAGAGCCGAACTGTCGCTGCAAAAACGCCATCGGCATATTCAGCTCAAAATCATCCTTGTAATTGCTGCCGGCCAGCTTGGCGGCGATTTCTTCCAGCTGGCCCGGCTTACTCTGTCCAGTTAATTTGATTTTCGCCACCGCAGCCTTGAAGTAAGTCTTCTTCTCGATATCCGGCTCTGCCAGGATCAAGTCAAGCTGGTTTCTTGCTAACCGTTTGTAATCGTTGTTCTCCAGCGAGAGTGCTGTAAAAATCTTCGCCTTTAGAAGTGTACAATCTGCGTTCCTGCAGCCGTCCGAAAGCAAAGCGAGCTTGTTAAGGGCGTCATACAACACCAATCTCTTTTTATTTTCCGTTGCCGATAATGCCTTGAAATAATTGACTTCACACGTGAGAAGAATGCTTCGTTCCAAATCGGCATCGAGTTTTCGCCAAAGTCCGCTTTCACCGTAGCGTTCGTCCCAGTCGTCGCCCTCGTAATCTTCTAATTGTTTTTTCAGGAGCCTTTGCGAGTTTATTATTGTTTCCAGTTGCTCGACGGATGTTTTGGTCAGGGAGTGTAAATTCTCTTGCTGTGCCTGGCTTGGAAATCTGCCGCTGCATTCATAAGCGAGGCGGGCCTCGATGCTCTCTTGCATAAAAGCATCCGCCGCCTGCACTGCCTTTTGGGCCGGGTCCTCAATGTCTGCCGAGGCCGGCAAGGTCGAGCTGTAACCCGTCATTGTGGCGTTAGTGGCATAAACTGCGCTGTGTGCTATGCCGTGCATCACAAAAGACAGAATACAGAAGCTGATAAACGAAAGGCCGGCGAAATTGTAAATATCCACCCTTTTTTTTGCCATCGCATTAATCAGTCATACGAAAAGTGATATCGGTAATTCCCATACCGAAGAGTACATTGTAAATCCTGGCCAGGTGTTCCCACTCCACGGTCCCGGCGCAGACAATCTCGACTGGGTCGCCGGTATTTCTCATTTGCTCCCGCAAACTAAGCTCCAGCTTATCCACCAGCAACGTCAGCCCCGTCTCCGGCTCAGCCTCGGTAATACCAACGGTCAGATTTTGACCGAGTCGAACCTTACAGCCGTTCTCTGCCGGGGATATATACAACGTGAGCGGCTCAATCAGCCCCGACTGACCTGCCATAGCAAAGCTGCTAAACTCCAGTTGCATTGGCAGAAAATTCTCTCTCGGCCTGAAGCGCGCCGTCAGCAGGAAAAATATCAGCAGCAGGAATATCATATCAATCATCGGTGCCATTCGCAGTGTTGGCATCCGGCCTCGGGAGGCGAACAAACGCTCAGAAACAACCCCCTGTATGCTTAATTTGTCGTCCTTAAATAACTTCAAGCCCGATTCCTTTCAGGCAGCGTTCACTGATACCCATGGCACAAGTACCTATGGCACAAGTACCTATGGCACAAGTACCTATGGCACAAGTTGCGCCCCAATCTGTAGTGCCTTCTTGTTTATGTCAATCAACTCCGCCTTTTTTTGCGAAAACTGTTCTTCGATTGCCTGTGAAAGGCTTTCCGGCTTTAGCAGTTTCGTTTTATTGGCAAACGCGCCCAGCGCAACAACGTTTGCCACTCTGGTATTTCCAAGCCTCTGAGCGGCCTGGGTTGCGCCTACCTTAACCACATCCACCTGCTGCCTTTGAACCTCACGTTCAATTAGTGTGGAATTAAGGATTATAAGGCCGTCGTTGACAACTTTTTCTTCGAATCTGTCCAGCGAAGGCTGGTTCAATATGATTGCTATATCGGGTCTTTCAACGACCGGGCTGGCGATTTGCTCACTCGATATTACGACTGTGCTATTGGCCGTGCCGCCTCGCATCTCGGCGCCGTACGAGACCATCGCCGTCACATTCAGTCCCTCGAAAATGCACGCCCGGGCAATAAGGTTCCCGGCCAGGACCACGCCCTGGCCGCCAAAGCCCGCGATGATAATCTTCGTCTCGTGGTTATTCATCCCATACCTATGGCACAAGGTCCCTGAAAACGCCTAACGGGAAGACCTGTTTCAACTGGTTATTAACAAAATTCACCGCCTCCCTTGGGCTCTGCTTCCAGTCCGTCGGACACATCGAGAGTATCTCAACTAATGAAAATCCTTTGCCCTTTATCTGGGTCTCGAAGGCCTTTCTGATAGCCTTCTTTGCCTGCCCAACATCCCTGGGCGAACTTACGGCAACCCTTTCAAGGTAAGCCACACCCCCCAGGCTTGAAAGCAGCTCACAGACCTTCAGGGGCGGGCCTTCCTGATTACTGCCTCGTCCGGCCGGTGTAGTTGAGGTCCACTGTCCGAGGATGGTTGTCGGCGCCATTTGTCCCCCCGTCATTCCGTAAACGGCGTTATTGATAAATATGGTTGTTATATTCTCGCCCCGGTTGGCTGTGTGTATCGTCTCGGTAGTGCCGATAGCTGCAAGGTCGCCGTCGCCCTGATAGGTAAAAACCACCCGGTCCGGCAGCACCCGCTTGATACCCGTGGCAACGGCAGGGGGTCTGCCGTGGGCACATTCGATAATGTCGCAATTAATGTAATCATAGAGCAGGACCGCACAGCCGACCGGCGCCGTGCCGATTGCCTTCTCTCTGATGCCGAGTTCGTCAATAACTTCCCCGAGCAACCGGTGTACAATGCCGTGTCCGCAGCCGGGGCAATAATGTGTGGCTTGGTCATATAAGGTTTCCGGTCTTGCCAGTTTCATTGTCGCTATTTTTTAATCGCTCCAAATCTTTTCGATTTTTTCAAAAATATTTTCCGCCGAAGGGTACCACCCGCCGCCCCAGCCCAGGAATTCAACCGGCCTTTTGCATTCGATAGCCAGCTTAACGTCCTCGATAAACTGGCCGTTGGACATCTCGACGACGAGGAATTTCTTCACTCTCTTCGCCAATGTTTTGAAATCTCGTTCCGGGAAAGGCCACAGTGTAATCGGCCTTATAAGGCCGACCTTCATCCCTTTTGTCCGTGCCATATCGACCGCGCCTTTCGCTATCCGTGCCGTAATACCATAGGCGGCTATCACCAGCTCCGCATCCGACGTCTCGTATTCTTCCGTCAGTTGAAGTTCTTTGCAAATCTTCTTGTATTTTTCCTCGAGGTGAATATTCCACTGCATCAACGAATCGGCCGGGTGCAGATACAGCGTCTTAATTACTCTGGGTTTTCTTCCCTTGCATCCGTCCAGTACGTAATCCTTCTCCGGCAAATCCAGGATTGGTTCATAGGGCCTGATTTCAATCGGCTCGACCATCTGGCCTAAAATACCGTCGCTCAGTATCAGCACGGGATTTCTGTAATAATCCGCGTAATCGAAAGCGTTCATTGTAAGCTTATAAAGCTCCGGCACAGTCGAGGGCGCCAGCACAATCAGCCGATAGTCGCCGTGCCCGCCGCCCTTGACCGACTGAAAATAATCCGCCTGTGAGGCCCGTATGTTCCCAAGGCCGGGACCGCCGCGCTGAACATTCGCTATCACGCACGGAAGCTCCGCGGCGGCAATATAGCTTATCCCCTCCTGCTTAAGGCTTATGCCCGGCGACGACGAGGAGGTCATACACCTTGCTCCCGCGGAAGCGGCGCCGAAAAGCATATTTATCGCGGACAACTCCGCCTCGGCCTGGATGAAAATCCCGCCGGCCTCCGGCATCCTTCTGGACATATATTCGGGCACTTCATTTTGGGGTGTTATCGGGTAGCCGGCATAGAATTGGCACCCGGCCTGTACGGCCGCCTCCGCCATTACCTCGTTACCCTTTAATAAGACCTTATCAGCCATTGTCTTCTATCCCCTCGACTCGGCTCGGGACGGGTTTTCAATCTCGATAACCAGGTCGGGGCACATCTGGTAGCACAATCCGCAGCCCGTGCAGTTATCCGGCTCGATGAGCTCGACGTAATGGTGTCCTTTGCTGTTTATTTTTTCTGAGAGTCTCAAGTTACCTTTTGGACATACATCCACGCAGAGTCCGCAACCTTTACACCTTTCAGGATTAATTGTTATCCTGATTTTTCTGCCCGTTGCAGACGGTTTGCCCGAGGCCGAGACTACCTCGTAGCTGTGAATCTTCACATTTTTCTGGACCACTCTCATCCTGTCTTCTTAAACATTATAGCAAAACCTTCTGTCATTCCCGCGGAAGCGGGAATCAAGAGGTCTTTATTAAGGTTATTTTAGGTTTTGTTACAAGCAATTTAGTCACGCAATCGTCAGGTAATGATTTTACAAGCAGGGCAGAAGAATTGCACGTATTTTATTCCGCATTTCCCCGCTGGCAACTCCGTCCAAAAGAGATAAGTATGACAGATTATTTTTAGGGATGTGTAAGAGTTTGTTTTGTAAGGTATTATCTCTAAAGTCGATTCCGACGAGAGAAAATCGCTGGCGTTAATCTTTCTAATCACAGGCGAAGCCTTTTATTCCGGCTTTTTTAGTTCCTCTACCTTGGGCAGGTCCTTGAGTGAATTCAGGCCGAAGACCTGCAAAAACTTTCTTGTCGTTCCGTAAAGCAGCGGCCGGCCCAGGACCTCCGCCTTGCCGACAATTTTCACCAGGCCCTTGTATACGAGCGAGCGAATCATCTCGCCGCAGGCCACGCCGCGTATCGCCTCGACATCCGCGCGGATAAACGGCTGCTTGTAGGAGATAATGGCCAGCGTCTCCAGCGCCGCCTGGCTGAGCTTGTTCTCACTCCGCACGCGGTGCAGCTTCTTTAGCCAGGAGTTATAAACATCCAGTGTCAGCATCTGATAGCCGCCGGCAATCTGCTCTATTCTGAAGGACGAGTTATTCGCCTTGTATTCTTTATTTAGCTTTTCGATATGCTCGCGGACCGTTTTTACGCTGCCGGCCTCGGAAATATCCGCCAGACGTGCGGTGCTAAGCGGCTCATCGCTGGCAAAAAGAACCGCCTCTATAACCCGCGTCATCGTCGGCTGAATATTGTCCTCCTGCGACAATTGGGCTTCTTCCATATCTAAACTTTCAGACTCGATATCAAGGTCCTGCTGCCTGTCCCGCTCTTCCGAGGTGCGGGGCTCGTCCCGCCCTTCCGAGGGGCGGGGCTCGTCTTCATTCATATCTGCTTCCATATAAACGGGTCCGCATCCTTTCTGCTTACAGTAACTTTTACATTTTTTAGCTTTTTTTGCAACTGCTTTGAGAGTTTTTTTAGTATGAAGCGTTCCGATACCGTGTGGCTGAGACACAAACAGGTTAGACCGGCCTCCTGAGCGGCAAGTGCATAATGATGTTTCATTTCGCCGGTAACGTACAAATCGCACCCGGCGGCAATTACCGCATTTATAATCTTACCGCAGGAGCCTGCGCAAACCGCCGCCGTCCTCACAACTCGTTCCTGCTTTCCCACTATTCCAACGGCCTTCGCACCGGTACACTTTTTTATTGCTTTGATAATCTCGGCCAGCCGTCGCGGCGGAACAACCTTGCCCATTCTGCCTAATCCGAACTTACTCTCAACATCATACAGTTTGATTATATCGAAGGCTGGCGTTTCATAAGGATGTGCGCCTCGCATTGCCGAGATGACTTCCGTGATTTTCGCGGCCGGGACAACAGCTTCGAGCCTGACTTCAGCCACCTCTTCGAGTTTCCCTTTTTTTCCGATGGCCGGCCTGCTTCCTGCCAATGGCAGAAATGTGCCCTTGCCCTGTCCTTGAAAGCTGCAATGGCTGTAATTGCCGATAGCGCCGGCACCGGCGGCAAAGATGGCTTGACTCACTTTATCCACGGCCTTGAGCGGCACAAAGACCACAAGTTTGAAACGCTTGCCGCCCGGCCGGGCCACAAAATCGCCAATAGGCTGACCATTGCAGATACCGATTATCTCTGCAAGTCCGTCGTTCACACCGCCTTTGGCCGCATCCAGCGCGGTATGAATAGAGTAAACCGATATGCCGCAGTGCACTAAATCGTAAACCAGATTGCCCGGCCCGGTCGCTATAATCTGCTTCAGTCCATCCCAGATAACCGGATGATAGCTTACAATCAAATCGGCTTTCAGCCGTTTCGCTTCAGCGAGCACGGCCTTAGTAATGTCAATGGTAAGTAAAATCCTTGCGACGTTCCTGTTTGCCTCGCCGAGTAACAATCCGGTATTGTCCCAATCCTGTGCCAGTGCAGGGGGAAACATATCTTCAATGATTGATGTAATCTGGCCTACTTTCATTTCTTCACTGAGCCTCGTTGTTTCGATTTGGTTTTCTTTGTACCTGGTTTCTGGGAGCAATTTTGCCTGACGAAATCGTCAAAAAGCCCAGCCAGCTTCTTCGTAACGGCTCCTACCTTGCCATCGCCCACTTCGTGGGTCTCGATGTGTGTTACCGGCAGGATTTGCATAATGACGTTGGTAAGAAAAACTTCGTCGGCCTCCAACAGGTCGGATATGAACAGATTCTTTTCGATTATCTTAATCGAATTTTTTATGGCAATTTGGCAGACGGTTTTTCGCGCCACACCTGCAAGCACCGGCGTCTCGATGGGCGGAGTGTAAAGGACCGAAGAGTTAACCAGAAAAACGTTGCTGATGCAGCCCTCCGCCAGGCGGTTATCGACGGTAAACCACAGGGCCTCGGTGGCGGCCTTTTGTCTGGCCATATCAAGAGCCAGCATACGCGGAAGATAATTTATGCTTTTGTGCCCGCTTAGCGGGTCACTCGGATTCTGCTTAAACGAGCTTAATATAACCGTAGCTCCGTTCCGGTAGTACTGCTCGGGGTAAGGATGGAACTTCGTTGCCGTAATAAGCAGCGTGCTTTTCCGCTCGTTTTGCTCCTCGCTCATCGTACCGCCTGTGATGGTCAGACGCAGCCGGGCGTCGCTTAAGTCGTTGGCGCGGAGCGTTTGGTAAATGGCATCGGCAATTTGCTTTTTGGTGTAACTGACGTTTATACTTAATGATTGTGCACTAAAAAAAAGCCTGTCTAAGTGGTCGGCCAGCGCAAAAACCACTCCATTACAGCTTCGCATCGTCTCGAAAAGCCCCACGCCATATAAAAGACCGCTGTCTTTAACAGATATGCAGGCCTTGTCGCCCTCGACCAATTTATCATTGAGAAAAACTTTTTCTGTCATAATTTCGTATTGCGTATCGCGTATATAGTATTGCTTTAAAGCTTTTTTATTAGGTTTGAAATCATTCTACAAATGTGGTCCAATTTTTCGAGCAATCTCATTTCCTTATTTTCTTGTATATATTTCAATTCCCTTGCTATTGTTAATTGTGTCTCAAGTTCCGCACAACTTCATAATGATGTATACAGGAATTGCTTATACTCCTTGTTGTGATATCTCCTGAAACCTTCTGCCACATTTGAAGGTATGGAAACCGCCGCCCGTCTCATCTGGCTAACTAAACCATATATTTCATGTTTTGGGAGCTTTTCTGTCAATCTGTATATATCTTTAACTACTTCAATCCCTACACTCCAAATATCTAAATCTCTATATGTTCTTATTTTTCTTGCCATGTTATGTCCCCGTATCGTATTGTTATACCGTTAAAACTGTACGCAATACGCATCACGCACGACGCGTCACATATTGTATTCCTGCCAGCAGCGCTTTAGCTTTTATGATAGTCTCGTTCCATTCAGCTTCAGGTTCGGAATCGGCGACTATACCTCCTCCGGTCTGTGCATAGGCTTTCTGGTTCGTGATAATAATCGTTCGTATGGCAATGTTCAAGCACGCATTGCCGTTGACGCCGATGAAGCCTATCGAGCCGGTGTAAACACCCCTTTGCGTCGGTTCAAGCTCGTCAATAATCTCCATCGACCGAACCTTGGGCGCACCTGTGATTGACCCGCCCGGAAAGACGGCCTTCAGGATATCGCAGAAATTAACCTCAGGGCGGAGTCTGCCGGCCACCGTGGCCACCGCGTGAAAAACAGTCGGATAGGCCTCGATAGTTCGAGGCTGAATTACTTTTCTGGTACCGGCAGCGCAGATTCGGGCAAGGTCGTTTCGTTCGAGGTCAACTATCATATTAAGCTCTGCTTGCTCTTTTGAGCTGTTAAGAAGCTCGTTGAAATTTCTTAAATCGATAGAAGTCTTGCCGACTCGCGGCCGAGTGCCTTTTATAGGTTGGGTGGAGATGATTCCGTCGGTTATCGTTATGAACATTTCGGGCGAGGCGCTTACGATTTGAAAATCTCCGCCGTCGATATACCCGCCGAAGGGACAGGGATTGTAAAAATTCTGCCAGCCAAAAAGGTCTATCGGCTTGGCGGTGAAGTCGCATTCGAACCGCTGTGAGAGGTTAATCTGATAAACCTCGCCGTCATATATGTATCTTTTTATCCTGCCTAAGGCCTCAAGATAATACTCCCTGCTCATATTGGCCTGTATTTGTGAAAAATCTATCCTGCTCAAGTCACCTTGACGAGGCCGGGCCACTGATATTTTTTCAGACTCGGTCAGCACAGCCTCCAGGCTGGCCAATTTCTCGTCGGCACCTTCGCCATCATCGGTGATTTGCAGCGCAAAGAGCCAACAGTTTTTCTCAAGACGGTCGTAACATATAAGGCGGTCGTAAAAACACAGCCGGACCAGCGGCATATTGATATCGTCAAGGGCCCTGGCGGGTAGTTTCTCAATGAATCGGCCAAGTTCATAGCCAAAATAACCAATCCAGCCACCGCAAAAAATTCCAGCGGGCAAATCAGCGCGATAGTCGGTGTCGAGTCTGTATTTGCTTAAAACCTTGTGCAATTTCTCGAAAGGATTACTTTGGTCTGAGTGGAATTCAAATATCTCTCTCGACTCCGCCGCCCAGTAACTGAACCTGTTTGCTTCGGTATCAGAGGAATTGCCCCCAAGAATCGCCGCGAATTTTCGAGAGGCAAAAAGCTCGTTCAATCCCGGTATGTTTACGACGGTTGGGACCTTTTTATAATGCAACTTGCACGATAGAATCTGTGGTGCTTCCGCAGCGACTGCCGCTTTCATTTTTATTGTCTTTCTCTAAACTGTTCGATAATTTGTATCGCGCTTGAGGCGCCGATTCTGTCGGCACCCGCCTCGAGCATATTCAACGCATCTTGGGCGGTACGAATTCCGCCGGAGGCCTTTATCTTGCACTTCGGTGCAGTCTCCTTCATAAGTTTTACATCTTCTATACTCGCCCCGCCTGCCGGATGCAGCCCCGTACTTGTCTTAATAAAATCAACGCCGGCGTTTTGACATATCTGGCATGTGAATACCTTTTGCTCCCGGCTAAGCGCCGCCGCCTCGATGATTACCTTCAACACCACCTCCGGCTTCATCGACCGGCAGATTCTTAGAACAGCCGTTAGCTGTTCTGCAAGGTAACTGTGGTCGGCTTCTATTATTGCCGCCAGGTCCGCTACCATATCTATCTCGTCCGCTCCCGCCAGGACCAGCTCCTTTGCCTGCTCTACCTTAATCCGCGTTGTATCGGCCCCTAACGGGAATCCCACCACACTATCCACATTTACCGGCGAGTTATGCAGGATATCAGCCGCCAAACCCACCCATCTCGGATTGACGGCTACCGCACAGAAACCGTAGCTCATTGCCTCGTTACACAGCCGCTCGATTTGCTCACTCGTCGCCGTGGCACTTATAAGTGTATAGTCGATTACTTCCGCTAATTGTTTGTCTGTTTGCACTATCACTCTATTAGATATCCTTTCTGTCTGAACAATTCGACTGCCTGCTCAACGCTACTGAGCACCTTTGTTGCAGTCTGTGTTACAAATATTGACGGCGCCTGTGCACCCGTCCAGATAACGTAAACTTCCTTCGCCGCCTCGTGGGCGTGCTGGAGTTCGCGCTCTACTCCACTCGAAATCGCCGCCCGCCCGTCTCCAAGCGCCGGAATAAAGCTGACTATCATATCAGATTGGTCAATGAGCATAAAGTCCCGTGCATATATCTGGCTGTTAATATCACCTTCGATTTGTCTGACTTGTTGCAAATCCAGTCTTACAGTTTGCCCCAGGCTTGAGACTTCGACAAAATCGAGGCCTTTTATTGCCGCCTTCCGAGCATACACCGGCAGGTACGCCTCCTCCAGGTCTCCCGGGTCAAAGCAGGTGAAAAACCGCTTCATCAGCTCTCGAAATTGTCTGATTTCGGCCCTCACCTCCGGCATATCGACAACATGCGTCATCGGAAAGCTCAGATATGCTTTTTTACGGTTGCTCTCGAAAATAAGTCTGTAAAATGTTTCCGTTGTCTCTTTCTCACAGCCGCGGGCGAGACAGTAAAACGGGGTCTTCTCATTTATCCCTCGGCACAGCATCTCGGTACCCAACACCTCCTCTTCGCGCCAGACCAGAAGGTCCTTTAGGGAGTGTTGTATCGAATGCTTTTGCTTAAGTCTTAAGTGCAGCACTTCGGCACTATCAATCAAACAAATGTACATATCGGCGTTCAGTTGCCGCATCTGGTCGAAATCCACCGCCGGGAAAAGCCCGTGGCGCCACCGAAAAGTTGCGTGGGTGTTGACAATAAGGTTCTCTGTTTTAGCTGCTTTGGCAATAATGTCTTTGAAGACGCTTCGGCGAAGCAGGTGTAGTCTTTTAAGAGGAATATCGAGAATGCGTCCTCTGGCAATGTCCGGCGCCTCTGCGTACATCATATCGCCCACGTTGCAGACAGCAATCTGTTGTCCTTCTTTTGCAGCGAGCGCGCATACATTCTTCAGGTAGCTTTTCTTGTCAAGGCCAACCATACCGGTAACGACAATAATCATCTTGCTTCTCGCAGCTCGTATCTCGAAAGAGATACGCTTTACAAGGCATGTCTTTAAAGATTCTCTAGTCGCTGCTGTTTATCGTAATCCTGCAGCGCCGAGACCAGCTCATCCATCTCGCCCGCAATCACCTTCTCCAGACTGTACAATGACAGGTTAATCCGGTGGTCCGTAATGCGGTTCTGGGGAAAGTTGTATGTCCTTATCCTTTCCGAGCGGTCGCCTGAACCAATCATT
>CAYZTY010000018.1:0-29080 GCA_964481525.1 uncultured Pirellulales bacterium | reverse complement strand
TTCCACCTACGGTTATTTATACTATAAGGTTTCCAACGATTGTGGTTATACCTACTGGACTTATGTTACCAGCTTTGATGCCGCAGCAGGGCCAAATGCAGTTGAGTTCAAGCTTCCGTTTACAGATGTTCCAGCAGATTTGCCGGGTAGATTCATCTTGCTTGAAAGCTATGGCTGGGACACTACTTCGTACGAGTCCGACGACGAGTGGAATGGAACACACCTTAAAATTGGAGATGTTGGTTCTATCAGCGGAACAGTTATCTATAACGGCTATAAAGGTGAACCGATCATTGTACAGGCTTACACCGACCCTGAAGACCCGGACAGTAGTATTGTAGCCAGTACACTGATAACAGAACCAGGTCCATACACTTTACAGGGCATCGGTCTCGGCTGGCGGGGATATGTAAGAGCATTTACTCCTTCTTTCGGTTTTGATAACATCCTCTGGTCGAATTCTTTTGACATCCAAGATTCTATGCCTGTGTATCTAATGGGTTCGAGTGTCGATGGTATTGACCTGTTCCTGACTAATCCTCCATTACTGGAAAATGAAGTGTGGTTGGACGGACAGATAGTACCGGATAAAGAGAACCAGTACTATGCTTTCGATGCTGTCCAGGCCGGAACCTATAACATTGAGATTATTGAAGACATTTCTTACGACAAGAGGCTCGCATTGTTTGACAGAGACGGAGATAAAATACTCGTTTTGGACTATGACTACGGTGAGGGCTTAGCTATAAACGGCTGGCTATGTCCCTTGAGCGGAAGATACTATGTACAACTGCAAACCCGTTGTGAAACTTCCCAGCAAACGTACCAGATTCGCATGACGACTGACACTATCTGTCCGCAGGCTGATATTGCAAATGCCGAATGGGTTGGAGTAAAGGACTGCAAAGTGGATTTCTACGACCTTGACGTTTTAATATCACACTGGCTGGACGACTGTTTCGAGCCATACTGGTGCGACGACAGCGATTTTGACAAAAGTGGTCTAATGAATTTCACGGATTTCGTGGTTACGGCCGACGAATGGCTGCAGAGTGGGATTCCATAGCAAGCAACGCACAAAAAAAACTACTAAAAAAATAAATACACTAAGGCCAAATACAACTCTCGACCTGAAAAACTGCGTAAATCCGCGGTTAGTATTCTCGTGTCTCTTCGTAGCTTTGTTTCAGCTTCCCAACCGTTTGGTGAGCCAGGCGAGTCGGTTCGGGCAGACGATATTTGGTTGTGCATTTTAGAACCATCTTTATTGCATCTTCCAGCAGACATCGATGACCAACCGAGACAAAGACAGGCTTGACATCAGTCCGCGTTCTTACGACCGCGCCGATAACTTCGCCCTTGTCTTTCAGCAGCGAGTATGCCCCCTTTCGGCCGGCCGGCTCCTCAAAGGTCCCAATCAATCTGCTTTTAGCACAACCTATCGTCGGTTTTTCGAGAAAAAGGCCAAGATGAGCAGCCAAACCCAGACGGCGCTGGTGAGCGATTCCCTGACCATCAACAACGAAAACATCGGGCCTGGATTTAAGTTTTTTCGCAGCAGCGATGCAGGCAGGCGCCTCGCGAAACGAAAGCAGACCCGGAATGTAAGGGAAATCAGCCTTGCGAGCGGCTGACGCAGCTTCAATAAGCTCCAGGCTGGGTAGTTTCAGCACGACAAGACAGGCGATAATTTGCCGGCCATCTCTGCTTATCGCACAATCGATGCCGCCTTCCATCTGTAGGGATTTTTTCAGTGGCATAAATCGCACCTTGGAGGCAAGACTTTTTTGCAGTTCTATTGCCTGCGCGTAAGAGAGGTTCCAGTTATGCAGATTCCTTATCGACATCGGCTCACATAGCAGGGATGGCGGATTTTTTACTGTGTTATCTTACCCCCTGAAGCCAGACGTTGACAAGCAATATCAGGTCGGAAAAATCAACGACATTGTTTTGATTCAAATCGGCTGGTTCTTCGCTGCCTATATTTGACCACTTCGAGGCCAAATAGGTAAAATCCCTGAAATCTATCTTCCCATCATTGCTCAGGTCGGCAAGCACTATCCAGTACCAGCTTGTCGTTTGCATCCAGGCATCTGCAAACAGCTTAAGGTCGGCTGCGTTAACGGTCAGGTTTCCATCCAAATCGCCGGGCTGCTGCCCGGCCGTTTCAGACCAGTCGGCAGCGAGCATATCAAAATCTTTAAGGTTAACTATCCCATCGTTGTTTAAGTCACCGGATAACCAGTAGCCGGGCGGGCCTGCAATGTGGGCCTCGTTTATATAGACAATAGTCGGATAGGGGAAATGGGTAAAACCGCTGCCTATATTTACTACGGGCGTCTGAGCAATTGCATCCACAACATCCATCCCGCTTATGACATTTCCAAAGACACAGTAGCCAATTCCACAGGGGTCATTGTCACGGTCGAGACCCGGATTATCTACGTGGTTTATGTAGAACTGGGAGTTCGCAGAATTCGGGTCAGTGGACCTTGCCATTGCAATTGTGCCGCGAAGATTGCTCAGGCCGTTGTAGCTTTCGTTAATTATATTATCGCCCGGTTGACGCCAATATAATGTGCTATCCTCGATATAATAGCCACCGCCCTGTATCATAAAATCCTCGATGATGCGGTGGAAAAGCAAGTCGTCGTAGAAACCGGAGTTTACGTACTGCAGGAAATTCCCGACTGTTATAGGGGCATCATCAGGATACAGCTCAATAAGGATATCACCGAATGTGGTGTTCATAAGGACCGTAGGGGTATCTCCCCCGGCGGTCTGGAGACCAGACGAAAGGCAAAGACACAATAACAGGGATAATAATATCCTTCTCATCACCAGAGTCTGCCATACTTAAGAAAGCAGTCCAAACGCCCCTCAGGACGTGGTACGAAATAACCATTATATAATAATTGGTCGGGAAAATCAAGCTATAAAAAGGACATTTAGCGGTATTATTCGGCCATTCGGGGGCACAAAACGGGAGGTTTTGCGTTGAAAAACACTTTGCCTTATTGCACGGCCTTGTTAAAATGATTAGCTTGGGAATACTGTCGATTTTACAGAATAAGTACGATAACAATAATCTCGTATCAATGGCAGCTAAAGAAAACCAAAAAGCGATAAGAATAACAGCGGCTTCAGAGCACAACCTGAAAAATATCAACCTGAGTATCCCACGCGATAAGCTGGTAGTGATTACCGGTTTAAGCGGCTCGGGCAAAAGCTCCCTTGCCTTTGATACGATTTATGCCGAGGGACAGCGAAAATACGTAGAGTCACTCAGTGCGTACGCCAGACAGTTTCTCGAGCAGATGCAAAAGCCGCAGGTGGAGCACATTGAAGGTTTACCGCCAACGATAGCAATCGAGCAGCGAAGCTCGGGCAGCAATCCGCGTTCGACGGTAGCGACAACGACCGAAATTTATGATTATTTCCGGCTTCTCTATGCGCGGATTGGCCAGCCACACTGCTGGGTGTGCGGGCGTCAGATAACCAGCCAGCACTCCACACAAATTGTAAATGCGATACTCGGCTACCCCGAGGGCACGAAGATACAAATCTGTGCGCCGTTGGTTCGCGGCCAAAAAGGTGAGCACAAAGATATTTTTCTCAGAATCCAGCGAGAGGGCTTTGTGCGGGCGCGGGTGGATGGAGTAATTTATGACGTAAAGAGCCCCCCTCTTCTGGAGAAGAACAAGAAACATGATATCGCGGCGGTGGTTGACCGGCTGATAATCAAGGATTCTATTCGCGTGCGCTTAGCAGATTCGGTCGAGACGGCTCTGAAGGTGGGTGACGGGCTGGTCCTGCTGATGGTCCAGCAGCCCGGCACAGATAAGGATAGTAAAACCGGCTCTAACACAGCAGGTTGGCAAGAGGTTATTTACAGCGAAAAGTTTGCCTGCCCTGAACACCCCGAGGCTTCTCTGGAAGAGTTATCACCGCGCCTGTTCAGCTTCAACAGTCCTTACGGCGCGTGCAAGAGCTGCGATGGATTAGGTACGATTCTCGAGTTCGACCCGGACTTAATAGTGCCTGACAAGACTATCTCGCTTAAAAACGGGGCAATCGACGCCTGGCGAAAAGGCGGCAAAAGAATGAACATATTCTACAACCGCCTGATTAAGAGGTTCTGCAGAAATTTTAGTCTGAGCAGCTCCCTGCCGTTCGAGAAAATCGGCGCCGAGCAAAAAAGAATCCTGATGTATGGAACAAGCGAGGAGGATGAAGATACTTACGGCACCCGGTTCGAGGGCGTTATACCAAACCTGAACAGAAGATGGCAAAGCACTACCAGCGAGTACGTCAAAGCCAGATTGCACAGCTATCTGTCGGAACAAGCCTGCCGAAGCTGTAAAGGTACTCGACTTCGTCCAGAAGCCATCGCGGTAACTATCGGTGATAAAAATATAAATCAACTTACGAAACTAAGCATCGAAAAGGCCCAAAAGTTTTTCAATAACCTGGAATTGGACAGAGAAAAGTCGATAATCGCGGTCCAGCCCTTGAAAGAGATTAAGGCCCGGCTGAAATTTATGGTGGATGTCGGGCTGAACTATCTTACTTTGGACCGCCGGAGCAGCACACTCTCAGGCGGCGAGGCGCAGCGAATTCGCTTAGCTACTCAGGTTGGCAGCGGATTGGTTGGAGTCTGCTACGTGCTGGACGAACCGACTATTGGACTACACCGGAGGGACAATGAGCGGCTTCTCGGTATCCTGCGGCGACTTGTGAAAATCGGCAACACCGTCATCGTCGTTGAGCATGATGAAGACGTTATAAGAAACGCCGAGTACATAATAGATATAGGGCCGGCTGCCGGTGCTCACGGAGGAGAGGTTGTCGCCGAGGGCCGCTGGGATGATATTGTAGGCTGTGAGCGGTCGATAACGGGCAGGTATCTGAGCGGCAAGCAAAAGATTGAGCTGCCCCCTGCAAGACGTAAAGCTAATCTACGAAGCTGTATCGAAGTAAAAGGTGCTGCTGAAAACAACCTGAGAAACATCGACGTTAAGTTTCCGCTGGGTGTATTTAGCTGCGTGACGGGTGTTTCGGGTTCCGGCAAGAGCACGCTTGTTACACAGATATTGCTGCGTGCCCTGCGGCGTCGGCTGTATAGCTCGCGTGAGAAACCGGGAAGGCACAAGAGCATTCTCGGGTCTTCAAGAATTGATAAGGTAATAGAGATTAACCAGTCGCCTATCGGCCGAACGCCACGAAGTAATCCGGCCACATACACAGGGGTCTTTGACCTGATAAGACGGCTCTTTGCGATGACGCGTGAGGCGAAGATTAGGGGTTATAAGCCGGGCCGATTCAGCTTCAACATTAAGGGGGGCCGCTGCGAGTATTGCCAGGGCCAGGGCACGAAGAAGATTGAAATGCACTTTCTGCCGGATGTCTACGTGGTCTGCGAACAGTGCAAAGGTAAAAGATATAATCCTGAGACGCTGCAGATTACCTATAAGGGCAAGAATATCGCGGACGTGCTGGATATGCGTATCGAGAAGGCGCTTGATTTCTTTGCAAACTTTCCGAAGGTTGTTCGCCTTCTAAAGGCCCTGAATGATGTCGGTCTCGGGTATATGCAGTTGGGACAAAGTTCGACTACTCTTTCAGGCGGGGAAGCGCAGCGGGTTAAACTTGCGACCGAACTGGGTAAGCCTGCAACCGGCCATACGCTGTACCTGCTCGATGAGCCAACGACAGGCCTGCACTTTGCCGATATTCACAACCTCTTGAATGTACTTCAGCGATTGTGTGATATGGGTAATACAGTCGTTGTCATCGAGCACAATCTCGATGTTATCAAGATGGCCGATTACATAATAGACCTGGGCCCGCAGGGCGGAGATGCGGGCGGCAAAATCGTCGCCCAAGGCCCGCCGGAGGAAATTATAAAACGTAAACGAAGCTACACTGCAAAATACCTGAAACAAAAACTGGTCGCCGAGGCTAATAGCAAACTGAAACGAAAACTCAGAACATCTTCCAAAAAAATTGAAGGATAAATATCCGGACATCTGATTTATGGTTTTTGAGACGCTCAAATGGGTTGGTGGTATTGATGGGTATCTGGAGCTTATCGACCAGCGTAAGCTCCCTAATGAGTTTGTAAAAATTCAATGCCGAAACATCGAGCAACTTTGCGAAGCAATAAAAACACTCGCCATAAGAGGAGCGCCGGCAATAGGCGTTGCGGCCGGGTATGGACTTTGCCTGGCAATGCAGGAAATTAAATCATCAGCCCATTTAGATGAGGCGATTTCACATTTAAATAAATCGGCCGAGTATCTGGCAAAATCCCGCCCGACAGCGATAAATCTGTTCTGGGCACTTGAGAGGATAAAGAAATGCGCCGATAAGTTTATTGTGGAGAATAAAAATGCCACTTTGACCGATTTGCATAAGGCGATTTTTGCCGAGGCCGACACCATATATAGAGAAGACGTTGATATGTGTGAAAGAATAGGCAGGAACGGAGAGAAATTTATTAAAACAGGCAGCAGCATCTTAACGCACTGTAATGCCGGGGCACTGGCGACGGCCGGTGAAGGGACGGCCCTGGCGGTACTATTCGAGGCGCACAAAACCGGCAAGCACTTCAAGGTTTACGTTGATGAAACCAGGCCGCTTCTACAGGGGGCGAGGCTTAGCTGCTGGGAGCTGAAGCAGGCGGGGATTGATGTTACGCTTATTTGCGATAATACGGCCGGGTGGCTGATGAAGCAGGGCAAAATCGATGCAGTGATAACCGGGGCCGACCGAATTGCTGCTAACGGTGACATCGCAAACAAGATTGGAACCTTCAGTCTGAGCATTCTTGCTAAAGAGCATAACATACCGTTTTATATTGCAGCTCCATCGAGCACCTTCGATTTGGGAATCGAGAACGGCGAGCAGATACCAATTGAGCAAAGGCCGGCAGAGGAGGTCAGGTCATTCGGCGGAATGGAAGTTGCCCCGGCGAAAGTTGAAGTTTATAATCCTGCCTTTGACGTAACAGAGGCGCGGAATATAACAGCAATAATCACGGAAAAGGGAGTAATCGAAAAGCCGGACCGGAACAATATCCGTGAACACTTGAGGAAATAATATATGGTTGAGAACAAAACGAGCGAGATGCAACCAGATAGTCTGAGTACCAAAGAAGAATCACTGCTGCGCTGGCGACGGCGGAACGCGTATTATTATAAGTGGCTGGACAAAATATATAAATTCGTTGTTCGGCCTAACAGCAGAGTTCTGCACGTAGGCTGTGAATGCGGAGACCTTTTAGCGGCGGTCAAGCCGGCCTACGGCGTCGGCATCGACTCAAATCCGGATTTTATTAATCTGGCGAAAAAACGATTTAAGCATTTGGATTTTTTTGTACAGAACCCGCACGAGCTGGACCTTAATGAGAAATTCGATTATGTGCTTATATGTAATTCATTAGGCCAGTGGCATGACATTCAGCAGGTGCTGGAGCGGATTCGGCCCTTAACCACGGACAGAACGCGGATTGTGATAACCTATTATAATTACCTCTGGGAAGGGATTTTGCGTCTGGGCTCGCTTCTGAGGATACGTCGGATGGACTCCTACCAGAACTGGCTGCCGCCGGGAGATATTGCGAATCTGTTGACACTTAGCGGCTTCGACGTTATTCGCTGCGACTCGTATCTGCTGCTGCCGAAAAATATTTGGCTGTTGTCGGCTTTTTGCAATTATTTCCTTTCCCTGCTGCCCGGTTTTCGTTTCTTCAACCTGGTAAACCTGATGATAGCTCGACCAGCGCCGGTGACACGGCGAGACGAGGATTATTCCGTCTCGGTCGTAATTCCGTGTAGAAATGAGCGAGGCAATATTGAAGAGGCGATAAGGCGAATCGAGAATATGGGGCGGGAGACGGAAATAATTTTTGTCGACGGCAACAGTACGGACGGTACGGCAGAAGAGATAGAACATCAGATAAAGCAGCATCCGGAACGTCAGATTCGTTTGATTCATCAGGGCGACGGAAAAGGCAAAGGTGATGCAGTTCGCAAAGGTTTCGCGGCCGCAAAGGGAGACATACTGGTTATACAGGACGCGGACCTGACGGCGCCGCCGGAGGACCTGCCGAAATTCTTCAGGGCACTGCGGGACGGCAAGGGTGAATTTATCAACGGCTCTCGACTCGTGTACCCGATGGAAAAGCAGGCAATGCGTTTTCTGAACCTTCTTGGAAACAAATTTTTTGGCGCACTATTCAGCTGGCTGTTGAGCCAAAGATTCAGAGACACGCTTTGCGGAACTAAAATGATTCGCCGGGAAGACTATGAGCTAATAGCAGATAACCGCGAATACTTCGGCGATTTTGACCCTTTCGGTGATTTTGACCTGATTTTTGGGGCGGTCAAGCAGAACCTTAAGGTGGTTGAGGTGCCGGTGGGCTATCGCGCCAGAACTTACGGAGTGACGAATATTAGTCGTTTCTCACACGGCTGGCTGCTGCTTAAGATGAGCTGGATAGCTTTCAAGAAAATCAAGTGGTTAGGGAAAACGCATTAGGCTGTCTTTCTATGCAAAAAGACTACGAAAACAATGATAAACCTGTTGCAGTAAACGAAGACAAAAAGAAGGTATTGATTTTTATCGTTTGCTATAACGCCGAACACTCGATAGAGTCCGTTCTTGACAGGATTCCGAAAGATATATGGGAAAGTAAGCGTTTTTCCACTGAAATCCTTATCATCGACGACCAATCACCCGACCGAACCTTCTACGCCGCCGAGGACTATTCCCGCCGTTACCCGGAATGGAACCTTACTGTTTTGTATAATCCCAAGAATCAGGGCTACGGCGGCAACCAGAAAATCGGTTACTTCTATGCAATCAAAAAGGATTTCGATGTAGTCGTATTGTTGCATGGAGACGGCCAATACGCCCCCGAGTATCTTGGCCGGATGATTCAGCCGATTCTCGACGGCGAGGCGGATGCGGTCTTCGGCTCACGGATGATTCGGCGGTCGGATGCCTTGAAAGGACGAATGCCTCTCTACAAATGGTTCGGTAACCAGATACTCACCTTCATCCAAAACCGGATTATGAAGTCTCATCTGTCGGAATTCCACACCGGCTACCGTGCCTACAGTGTCTCAACTCTGAAATCCATCCCATTCCAGTGTAATTCCAACTATTATGATTTCGACACCGACATCATTATCCAGCTAATGGACACGGGGAATCGTATCAAGGAAATACCGGTCCCAACTTTCTATGGCGACGAAATTTCGAGAGTGAATGGAATTAAGTATGCCGTACGAATACTTCGCTCCTGTCTCCTCTCAAAACTGAACAAGATGGGAATTTATTATCATCCAAAGTTTGATTATGAATCGTCTGCGCAACATCATTATCAGGAGAAGTTCGGATACCCAAGCTCACATCAGTTTGCTTTGGACGAAGTAAGAGACGGAGCAACGGTTCTGGATATTGGATGTGGTCCGGGCTTTATGGCAAAACGCTTGTCGAGTAAAAACGTGAAGGTCATCTCAATCGACCATCAAATTCAGCCGGAGACGATAAACAACTCCTGGAAATACATCGAAACTGATATTGAGAAATACGAGTTTAATGATGAATTCGGCAAAATAGATTACATTTTATTGCTGGACGTCATCGAGCATTTGAAATCTCCGGAAAGATTACTGCAGGTTTTGAGACAACGCTTTTCGCGGGACAGGCCGGAAATAATTATTACCACGGCAAACATCGGCTTTTTTTCTATGAGGATAGGATTGTTGTTCGGCAGATTCGGCTATGGCAGGCGAGGATTACTGGATATGGACCACAAACGCCTGTTTACACTCTCAGCACTTCAGAGAACACTGGAGATTAACAACTTTGATGTGGTCAAGAAATGTGGTGTGCCTGCACCGTTTCCACTGGCACTCGGAGACGGCTTTCTGGCGCGCCTTCTGCTTATTATCAATCGCATCTTAATCGGCATTTCCAAGGGCCTGTTTTCGTACCAGATTGCTGTCATCGCAACACCCCAGCCAACACTGGAACATTTGCTGGAAGACGCACATGAGGCTAAGAATAAGAAACTCGGCGCCGATGTTTCCGCCGAAAGCGAAACATAATTATCAAGGGAAAGCAGATGAAGCAACCGGCGGAATATCCGGCAGCTACTAAAGATAAGACAAAAACGCCTTCGGATTTTGAACGCTGGTTCCTCAAATATATCTTACCTTTAGCTGTTTTCTGCTGGCCTTTATTATATCTGTTTACTCATATTTGCCCCATAAAAGGCCAATATCGAGCTATAGGTAATGATTTTATAGTTTTATACTTCAAATACAAAATGTACTTGCTGGCATCTCTCGCCGAATTTCATTTTCCCCTCTGGTCACCATCGGAGGGAGCCGGTTTCCCATTTTATACAAATCCATTCACTCAAGCCTTCTATCCGTTTAATTTGCTGTTAGTCTTCTGGTATAAAATCTCGAACGGCTACAATCCATTCGACCATCAGGTCTTTACGGTTCTCGGCATTTCGATATTCGCTCTGGGCCTGTTCTTTTGGTTGCGGCTGATGAACAATAACCTGAGAGCGGCAGTTTTCAGTGTTTTCGTGATGTCGGTTAGTTTCAAGATATTGGAAATTCTAAGATTTCCTAATGCCGTTCACAGCGCGGCCTGGTATCCCTGGGTTCTTTACGCCTTGACGAAAATTATGCTGAGTCGGTCACTGAGAAAAGCGGTGTTGGCAGGAGTTTCACTAACCTTGTTTTTAATTTGTCTTTTTACCGCAGGCTACCCTTACTATATCTACTACTCTCTATTTCTTTTTGTACCTTATATACTCGTTTTCCTAATAAAGCCGTTACGTCTTCGACTACTCGGTATCCAAGTAATCCACTGGAAGCGTGCCCTGGGGTCTCTGGCAGCGGCCGGAGCTATCAGTCTCATAATCTGCGGACCATATTTAATGGGCGTTAAACACCTTATGTCTGAAACGGCAGACCGCACAGGAGAAGATTTCACTTTTTCAACGGCACATGTGTATACTTTCGAAGATACGCTCGGTTCTCTTGTATACCCCCCTGCCGCAATGCAGGATGGATGGATTTTCTTTAGCATAACGGCCATTCTATTGATACTTTTATATATGCTGAGCGGCAAAGCAGCCCATAATCTTCAACAAACAGATGACAACGAAAAGAAAGCAACGATGCCACTATATTCCCCTGACCCATGGATAAAGCTGTTTTTCATCGTCTGGATTAGCGCGATTATTTATATCACTTATGGACGTCATTCATACTTGTTTATCCTGCTTTGGAAGTTTATGCCCGGTTTTTCCTCTCTTCGCGTCTGGCCACGATTAAACATTATCCTTGTGCCTATTTTTGCCTGGCTGCTGTCGTTGGCGTATGCATCATTCGAATCGAAGATTTCAGAGAAAGACACTGCCGCTGTCAGAAAACGCTCCTGGGTATCCTTACCGATTATAACGGTAGTGGCAGCTTATGTAGTTGTTCTTGACGTTCAATTATATCTGTATGTCAATGGGATTTACGACAATTACTGGTCCCGGCACTTTGAAAACTTGACACCACAGCGTATATTATTCATTGTCTACGGTGCGGCAGCTTTCTTTGCTATTTTGTTAACCTTGATTTACGGCAAATGGATTGGCTTCAAGTCCGGCCGCTCCCTGACGGCGGTTCTTGTTGTCCTAATCCTCGCTGCGGTTCTCGAGATGCAGCCTATCGGCACTCATATATGGACACACCAAAGAAAAATGCGGGAGAACCGCATTTACCCAAATATTGCGAGAAGAAATACAACTTCATTCCAATTCACAAGGACCAACCATGAAAACTCAATTCCCGTGGGCCAACAATTCAGTGTCGGTATTCTGGAAAACTGGTATTTTAACCGATACGTCAAATTTCTTGAAAAAACTCAAGACGAATTGGATGCACGAAAAATATTGTTAGGTGTGCACGATGGGACAAAGATTTTCTTTTCTGAATCCATAGAGCATGACACAATTGAATCATTTTTGCTTGATGCGATGCGATATCATCCTCCAGGACATTTATTATCCTATACGGGCGATGAGCTCAGGTGGCAATTTAATACACCGGCTGCAGGCTATCTGAGTTTCATCGATAACTGGGACCTTAACTGGCGGGTCAGCGTTGATGATGAACCGGCCGATATAGAATTACTTTTCGGAACTTTTAAGTCTGTTCGGCTTTCAGAGGGCTGGCACGTAGTGAGATTTTACTATCAACCGAGAATCTTGCAGATAATTAAGAAGGCCAAGCCCTGAAGAATTATTACGGCAAGGCACATCAAGCCATTTTGAAGCGAACTATGAATAAGAATCTCTACAACCAAACTGCCTGCAGGAAGTCTCCTGCAGATAGCGATATTAGTTTTTTCCATACAAATCATCTTGCACTTTCCGCTCAGTCGCCATTATTTTTCTCCGCACTGGTAGCCATTGTTACGCTCGTAACTTTCCTCAATGTGCTCAACGCTGATTTCGTAGCATGGGATGACAACTGGTGTGTTTACAATAATCCCAATTTGGGGGGAGTGAGCCTTCGCAACTTATATTTACTCTTTACTGATACAATTGTTTCAAGCGGCTTCTACACACCGTTAAACGGACTAAGGTGGTGTATTACCTACCATCTTTTTGGATTAGACCCGTTCTGGTACCATTTTGGTAATTGGTTAATCCACGGGGCTAATGCAGTTCTGATTTTTTTGATATTACGAAAGCTACTGCTGTCAGGTTCATCCAGGCGAGGTGAGGTGGCGGCTAACCGGACGTGGATCACGGTTTCTGCTGCGCTTGGCAGCCTTATCTGGTCGGTTCATCCGTTACGAGTCAGCGTAGTAGCCTGGGTTTCAGCCGGCGGTTACGGCCAGATGTTGTTATTTCTGCTTATTTCATTAATGTGCTACTTAAAAGCAAACGAAAACACCACCAGAATTCTGTCTCGCCGATTATACCTGCTAATATCAATCACTTCATTTGCTGCGTCGCTGCTGTCCCAACCGTTCGGAGTGAGTTTTATCGTGGTATTCTTTCTGATAGATGTATACCTATTAAGGAGACTCGGTGGCAGTCGCGGTTGGGTGAAAACTGCCGCTGCTCGTCGCGTGCTTCTGGAGAAGGTCCCGTTTTTCGCCGTAGCTTTGATTGTTGTTCTGGTAAATTTTATCATTCTGCTATTTTCATCCCGAGGTGGGCATGAAAATGTCCCTCTTGTCAAGTTCGGTTTAACCGAACGGTTTATGCAGGCAATGTACATCTGGGCCTACTATGCCTGGCGGCCATGGTATCCGGTGAATCTTTCACCTGTTTATACGACTTTCGTGCATTTCAATCCTTTCTCGCCGCCATTTATTGGCAGCCTACTGGTGGTGGTTAGCACGATTACAGCTTTATTCTTTCTGCGACACCGATGGCCGCTTGGATTAGCACTGGGAATCTGTCATCTGGTATTGCTGGTGCCGGCTCTCGGTTTGCTGGAACAACAGCACTACCACAGCGACCGCTATTCACTAATTGTTTCTCTCTGTTGGTCTGTACTCCTCGCTGCCTGGCTGGCAGTTACAAAGATTCGCAGGATGTTTCGGTATACTGTTCTTTGCTTATTGATTGCGGCGATTGTGACGTTAAGTCTGCTAAGTTACCGACAAACCCGTGTGTGGAACAACTCTGTAACGCTATTTCAGCACATGATACGGTTTCTTGATGATAACACCTATCGTCGGAACATTTACTGGGAGTTGGGTGAGATGCTTGAACAGCAGAATAAGACGGATGAGGCGATAGAAAATTACAAGCGGATTCTGCAAATTGTACCAGACCACCCCATAGCACTTTACAAAATTGCACTGATTTATTACAACTCGGGCAATTATAGCTTGGCGATTCCATATTTTAATAGGTTCCTGCGACAAAGACCTGACGCTTACGATGCAAATTACTACATTGGCGTCGCCTATCTGCAACAGACTCAAGTGGACAAGGCGATTAAGCATTTTGACAGAGTTTTGCTGTTACGACCTACCTCAATCGAAACGCACAATGCTTTGGGTATTGCCTATACCAGAAAAGGGGAATATGATATGGCAATTCAGCATTTTAACGAGGCGTTACGGTTCGAGCCGGCTAATCCCAAAGTCATTAAAAACCTGAATAAGGTACTGAAAAAGAAAGAGGTTAAAAGTAGTGAAAATCATTAAATGGCTTAGATTGCCGGAAAGCAAGGATATCAAAGACCTTGATGACCCTGCTACCACCTTGTTGCACGCTCAGATTATACAAAAAAAGCCGTTCTTAAAAAATTTATATATTGATTTTTACAAACAGCTTAAAAAAGCGATACCTGATTTTGAAAATAAAGTTCTTGTTGAACTCGGCAGTGGCGGCAGCTTTATTAAAGAGATAATCGGCAATGTAATTACATCTGATATCCTCCAGCTTCCAAATGTGGATAAGGTTTTTTCGGCAAGCAAGATACCTTTTGAGGACGGCAGCGTAGGTGCATTTTTGATGATTGACGTTCTTCACCATATAACCGAGCCAAGAGTCTTTTTCACAGAGGCAGCCCGGTGTCTGGAGGTTTCCGGCAAAATCGTTATGATTGAGCCGGCGAATACGTTATGGGCAAGGTTTATCTACCGCAACTTTCATCACGAACTTTTCGAGACTCAGGCTGATTGGACACTGGAAGCCGGTGGACCCCTCTCAGTCGGCAACGGCGCGCTTCCTTGGATAATATTCTCTCGGGACCGCAAAATTTTCGAAAGCCAATTCCCATCTTTGAAGATTATAGCGATACGGAATCACACACCATTTCGCTACCTGCTCAGCGGCGGCCTTAGCTATCGCCAGCTTGTCCCGTCGTTTACTTATCAACTTGTTAAGGCCCTGGAATTCGCATTGTCACCATTTAATGACTGGCTGGGAATGTTCCAAACAATCGAGCTTGAAAAAGTTACCTGACCTCTTAGAGGTCAAGCGGTCTTATCGCAGGCTTTATAATGTCAAGAAGAGACCTGAAAAAAAGAAAAATCCAGAAGGCCAAAGTGCCCGATTCAATGCCGGCGGACATTCTCGATCCGGGCGGTGCTAATGAGGACATTGAATCGCTGGCGGTTGGCCTGTTAGTGGCCGTAGGGGTGATTTACTCACGGCATTTCCTGAGGCATTTCGTCTTTCCAAACTCGGATTTTGTGTCTTTTTTGCGAATTGGCCGACAGTGGATACATTTTCAGATTCCTACAGATATGAAGCGTGCGCCGCTTTTCTCGATAATTACTGCTCTGGCAGGCAGCTTTTTTTCCGCCCCGGACCGCAACCTTCTCGGTACAGAGCTATACAATGCAATTATGCTGCCCGCGATAATGGTGCTGATTTATCTTGCAAGCAAACCCTTTCTGGGCAGGACAGCCCTCTGGGTAGCGTTGCTGGCGGGAATCAGCCCCTGGATGGTACGGATGGGCAGCCAGCCGCTGGCCGAGCTTACACTGGTGGCCCTTTTTACTGCTACAGTCCTTTGTACAAGAAGGCATATAAAGCTGGCTTACCTTTTTGCAATGCTGGGCTCGATAGCGCGATGGGACATGGTTGCACTTATCCCTGCAGTGGCCATAGCAGATGTAATTCGTAATCGTAAGTGGTTAAAGACCGGTGTCCGGACGGCACTGGCCTTGATACCCTTCGGGTTATGTATGATTATCACGAAGATTCGGCTGGCGGAGGCTGGTGGAGGTGCACATTACCTTCAGGTCCTTGCCGAGGAGCGTACCTTCGAATTGATAAAAGACCTGAATTTTTACTGGCAGAATATATGTTCTTTTTTGAACGCCCCGCTGCTGCAAACCTCACCTACCGGCCAGGTCGAAAATATCGCGAGTCTGAACTCTGCAGTGTTCTCGCTGACGGCACTACTACTGGGGGCGGCTTTTTTGACAGGCAGCATAACGGCAATCGTTAAGAAGCGGTGGGAGGTCATCGTTATGTTATTGGCCGCCGGGCCGTACGTACTTGTCCACGCGATGTACCCATACCGGATGTCTCGGTTTTGTGTGCCCGTGGCGTGGATAGGCCTGGTAATCGCGGCCTACGGAGCACTCGTATTCTGGCAGTGGCTGACGGCAAAGCCAGCGGCCAAGGTCCCGGCAACCGTTCTCAAAATAGTTGGTCCGGTCTTGTTTATCGTCTGGACGGCCCGCATTATCGTTACACTCAGCTACGCAGAAAGGCAATGCCCTGGCATCGCCTGGCTCGTAAAAATATCGTTCTGCGTTATCGTGGTCGGCTTCTACATCCTGCAGCTTGCGCGTCGCAGCAAGCCCAGGCTGGGATGGCTGGTCGTCCCGGCGTTCCTGGTGCTGGCCGTGGTCAGTAACGGAGCGGGGACAGGTTTTTTGATGGGCGACGGACAAAGAGGGGCCAACTTCAAGCGTCTGGCCCTTTGGTTTCTTGAGAACACCGACGAAAATGACCGAATGGTAACGACAATGGCGGGTTTTATGCCGGTGTATTCAGGTCTGTCACAGAAACGGTTTGCACATATCTCAAGACTTAAACCGGAAGAGGCGCCTGATTTTCCGAGCTTTGTAAAGGAGTGCATAAAAGAGAAAATCACGCTGATAGCTTGGGATTCAAGGTTGGCAGGACTACACAACAACAGATATTACAAACTGTGGGGCCTGGACCGGATAGAAATATTGGGGGCTCCGTTCATGGGGCGGCAGGTCCGTCAAATAGGCCCGTGTAAACTGGTGCACATAATCGCTGAGGGCTCACCAAAGATGGCGATTTATCGCATTATCCCCCCTGCCGCTGAGAATGAGGAAACAGCAGGCAAAATCGAGGATTAATCCGCAGCCTCAACCTGCTTGACCTGCGGCAATCTTTCTTTCAAAAGCCTCTCAATCCCCATCTTCAGCGTCATCTGCGCTCCGGGACAGCCACGACAGGCGCCCTGGAGACGAACGCGCACGGTATTATCAGAATCGACCGACACTAATTCTACATCGCCGCCGTCATTTTGGAGTGTAGGCCGAATAGACTCGATTATCCGTCTAACCTTCTCTTCAAGGCTATCTTCCGACTTTTCTTCGCACATTACAAGTCTCCCAAAATAGATTCCTGTTCCAATTTATTATACGACCGGACAGGTGAAAAACAAGCTATTTTCCCATTGACGTGCTTTCCAAAAATACCGGTTTAAATGAAAGTATAAATGATATAGTAAATATATCTCCGGGAGATTATTCTCACAAAAAAGAGGTTTCGATTACCGCTTTTTTATCTTCAAATCAAACGGGTGGCTTACTAAGGCCCTTCAGGTCTGCTTCAGGCTTTAAGGCGTCATTTCGCCTATTAGCAGGATTTTGGTCGGTCTTGCCGGATAATCCGGCAAGTGCGCGCACACAAAAGGTCGCATCAGCGACCAAAAACAAGGATAATAACCTCTATGTAGTGCCCTTTGTGTAAATCCTGCTTGTTTCATGTATGAAAACACGTATTTAAACAAAATATTTGCCTTGATTTCCAGCTCTGTTGACATATAATTTTAGTTTGTATCAGGAGGGTAAGGGAAATGGTTAACAGCTTCACGCATCATGCGAGCGTTACACACCTTTTATCAGCGTTTTTTTCCAATAATCATTTTTGCAGGAGGCTAAATTATGGAAAAGCTGGTACTACTTACATTAATTTTCGGCACAACTGTGTCAGCGTTTGGAGAAGTTTCGACAAGAGTATGTAGGGCTGATGGCAACACACCACTTGAATTAGCAGACCCCAATGTACCTTTCGTGTATCGAGACATTATGGTTGGAACAAAGCTTACGGTATATGTCGATTCGAATGTTGCCGAATACTGGTACGGCGGTGCTTTGACTATAGAAGCAAATATGATAGATATCGGGCGTTTATACGGTAGAGATTGCGATGGGTATGAGTGCCCGGGTTCTTGTTTGCCAGATGCAGGTGAATTTGCTTACGCAGCGGAAATCGAATTTCCGGGTTATGGTGTCGAGTTCTACGGAGGCGAAGAACCAAATGTGGGTGAGTGGTTCGTTGTTGACTATAATGCTATAGACATAGGCGACTGCAACGTTGCTTTTTATGATTACGACGTGAATGACAATGAACCAATCAACATTCTAAGCTTTCACCATGTACGTACGTGCGATTTCAATGGAGATACCAAAGTTGACTGTATCGACTTTACAGAACTTGCTTCATTCTGGTTAGAAACGAGCTGTATTGATGTCAATGACTGTAATGGGACAGACCTTAATATCGACGGCAAAGTTGATAAGATTGATTTAGCGTTGTTTACCGACTTTTGGCTTGAAAAAACTCAATAATTCAATGTTCGCGGGCATTTTGTAAACTGCTTCATATATTGCATAGTGGAGTATTTATCACGCATATCAGGATGTGTGCATCTGAAGGTAACGTTATGTCCCCTGTAGCAAAGACAGTTTTTCATCACCTCCAAATCTCGTTATTAGGTTTTTTTGCTTTTGAAAAGCCCTCCAAAAAATAATCAACATTTCTCAAGCAGGAATCGCCGAGGTAAGTAGAGGAGCAAGCATCAAATTCAAGTTATTTAACAAACAGTTACTTTAGGTTGTCAAATCCTTTTACAGGTCTAAATTTAAGGAAAGGTGTAATTATGAGAACAAAAAACATTTTATTACTGACAGTGTCCGTTATCTTGCTGGTCAATTGTCTCGCCTATGCGGACAGACCTCTCGACAGAGCTGAGGTTCTGCAAATCTTTAAGCAACTGACCGCTCAGCCCAAAAATACCTGGATACCGACAGGTACAATTGAAGCAATCCATGAAGAATACAAAGCACCCAAAACAATAAGTTCGGAAGAAATCCAAAAGCAAGTCAATAAAAAAATCATTGAATACCAAAACAGCTCAAATAAGCCGGAATTGACCGAAACAATGCAAAAGATGAAACTCGATGCCATACCATTTAATATCCGTCATGAACTATCCAACGAATATACAATGAGTTCAAACGTAATCGTAACATTTGATGGGGAAAGATTTTATTGGGAAATCAATGTTGATTCACGCGAAGACTCGGTAAAACCTTCCAAAGACCTGGAAGGCAACTTTATGACCGAGCAATTCAACCTGGACTGGAACGCCAGACGTATATTCGTCTGGGATGGCGAGAATTACACCAAGTATTATCTACCCGGCAATCATGCCATTGTTGACTCAACCGGCGGGGATTCACATGTTGCCAATGGACCGTTAACTGCTGGTTTGATTCCCTGGGGATATGGATATTATTCTTATGACAATCTTGCTGCTCTCGATAGCATCGCAGCCGAAAAATATATCGATGGTCAAATTCAGGTACATCTATCACTTAACGATCCAGATGGCGCGCAAATGCTTTTCGTACTTGACCCGGCCAAAGATTATGCCGTAATCTCCTGTGTAATAACAGGAGCAAAGAATGCAGTTATTTCCAAGCAATATTTTGATTACCAGTTAGTATCCGGCAATTGGGTCCCTAAAACTATTTTACTAGAAAGATGTAAAGCAGGCACGAATAAATTATTGCTGCAGGATTTATGGGAAATTACGAATATCGACAGCAGCACTCCCTCTGCTAACAGTTTCAGAATAGACTATAAACCTGATGCCTTGATTGAATATATGTCTTCAATTACAAAAAAATCTGTGATGTGTCGCTATTCGGAATCAGTCGATACAGACCAGCTTCTGGCTGACAGATTGGCTTTTGCAAAAAATGAAGGTACGCAGCAGCAAAACTGCGCAACGGCAGCGTTGAAATATGCTCTCTCGAATTTGGGTAAAGAAGTAACCGACCGGCAGCTTGCCGAGCTTGTAATTGAAACGGACGGTACAGCAAACCTATGGGCAATGAAACAATTTACACAGGATTTGGGTCTTTACTGCCGGGCTGTTACAACCGATATCGAAACTCTGAAAGGCCTGAAAGATTGTGAGATAATCCTGCATATCCCGGGCAAAAATCATTTTGTTGTGCTTGAAAGCATAGATGAAAGCTTCGTAAAGATAATAGACCTATCAAGCAATAAATTTTACTATCGTACCGATGTTGACTTTTTCCCGATGGACTGGACGGAAGGTACAGCTTTCATAATTTCCAACAATTTTATCGAAGGCAGATTTGCTGAAATTGACGACCGCAGGCTTGTTAATATAACAGGCGCCTCCGGCTATCAATGCAACAAGCTGCGTCAGAAAGAAACCTACACAACATGCACTTATGTAGGGGGAATGTGTGAAGGCTATTACAGATACTTCTATGAACGGTGGGGCTGTGGTGTCGCAGAAAGTGGAAGCTGCTCCCAGTCCAAAATGGTTAGGTATGAAAAATACCTTTGTCTGGATGACCCTATTGAGTATTGTGAGTTAAAGGAACCACCAACGGCTTATTATATGCAGGCATGTGAATAACTGATATTTTATGATAAAACTTACTGTGGGGACGCTAAAGGTGTGGAATATTTTTTCTGCACCTTTAGCTTTTTTTATCTATATTGACTCTTAGTAAGATTGGGCTAAAATGTGAATTTATGAAACGTCCCTGTCTTACACTAATTGAATTACTTGTAGTAATTGCAATCATTACTCTTCTTGTGGCTATGTTGCTGCCATCATTGCGAAGTATTAGACAGCAGGCAAAAGCGGTTATATGCGGCTTAAATATCAAGAATTTACTACACACTGGATTACTCAATTACGAAAACGAAAACGAAACTTTGCCTTACACTTTTTATAAAGAGCCCTTTCAAGAGCCACCTCCTGGGGGTTATCCTGGGAATCCTTTGTATGATAGACAAGGATGGTGGTGGTTTAACTTCATTGGTGAATTTTATCGCAAACGTGATACTGTAGGTACAATAGTTAAGTGCCCCTCCAAACAGTTAACGAACCATACGCTTAAAAATGATATTCTTTGCGGAAACTATGGTGTAAATCAGTATATATGCAAGAGCTCAACCAGCGACATCGGAGATGATTTTGTCGGAACACCTTTACGCAGCAGCAATATATCGAATCCTACCGAAACCTTGCTAATTGTGGATAGCGGCTACAGTATGATAAACTGGTGTCATGCATGTGATGAACCTCCTGTGATCCTTGGCAGCACTATGATTGAGGAAACTGCTTATGTGCCCGGGCTTTGGATTAATACCAATAGAAATCTCAAGCCCGGTCAGGAGAAAGATGCTATAAAAGGCCGTCATCCAAATAAAACCGTCAATGTCGGATTCGTCGATGGTCATATCAGCCGGGAGAAGGCCGATGATTTGTTTGTAGAAAAAACCGGCGACGACTACAAAAACCTTTCACCCCTCTTGGTACCGAAAATAAAATAATTTAAAAAGAGACTTCTTTTATAATAGTCTGTATTTCGCTATTGTCCAGGTACTCCACTACATTCACTGATTGTAAAAGCAGTTCACTATCAAATGGTAATTTTTCATAAAACTTCGTTTTCTGTGGAAGGTTTGTCTTCGGGTCCACAAAAACTCGCCATTTCCTAAGTATATCAGAACCATCAGAGGTTTTTGTTGTCCATATCAAATCATATATTTCAATATCTTCGGTAGTAATCTCCGGTCCCTTGTCCGTTATTTGTTTCCACTCAGCATTAGCTGGAATCTCGGACATATTTGTAAAGGGGACCAGGCCAAGATGACCACTTATTCTTCTGTCGATACCGGCGATTGTGTCTTCAGTCAATGATGACATCTCAGCAGCACCGGTGCTTAGATCTTTCGTCTTTTTGAAGCCGTTGCGAGCATCCCACAGAACAATTCTGTTCCCGAACTTATTCATATAAAACTGTATTGTTTTTGACACCCAAAGCTCTTGTTGAGGTTCAGTACTATCCGGTGTAAACTTTGCGATATAGACGTTTTTGATATTCGAAATGGCTTTGTAAATCTGATCTATGGTGATTGCCTTAGCGGTTGGTGCGTGAAAGAATAAGACCAATGCGACTAGTACGGCCGCCGCTGCAATGCTGGTCTTAATAAATGACGTTAGATTCACAGTTGAGGCTTTCTTTTTCAGAATAGTGCCAAGACGAATAGCCGAAGCAGGTGCCCAAGCGTTTACTCTATCCTCACGATTCGCTGTCTCTATCCTTATTGGAAAACCAGCATAAATATCATCAGACCCACAGGGCACTTCAGTCATGGCAGACTCATCTATACGGTATACTGTAACAACCTTAGACTCAGCCCTTTCGTCAATATAATACAAGGTCTCGTGTAGTTGTTGCATTCTGGCCAGACAATCCGGACAAGTGATTACGTGAGAAACGAAAGATTTACGAGACTGTACATCTTGTTCATTAGCTGGGTCAATTTCATGCGGTACGACATAATCAAAAAAATCACCCGTCGAAACCGTCTCACAGGAAAATTCCGGAGATGGGACATTCTCCGGCAGACTGTCACAGAGTTTTTGTCGTTCTTTGTAAACCAGCCTACGACAAACAGGACACGTGCACAAATGCTTCAAGACTTCTGAATCGATTTCACTAAAAATCATTGATATAAAAGATGGGATAGCACACCGGGCTTCGGCGCAGCTAATATTACTCCCGGCGGGCTTGTTCACAAATAAATGGCTTAACCGGTATAATTGTTTACGACTAAGCTTTAGACATCGAATCGTATCTAAATCTTCAGAACACTGTTGGCAATTAAATACATGTGCCACTATTGGTGTTGGTATACGCACCCTCAAAGCCTGGTCTAACAAGGTCGGTAGAAAAGGCTTTGCGATATCGCAACTTACAGGCTTGTCAATATAGGCAAAGTGAAGTTTCAGATTAGCAATGAGCGCAGAGTTGAGTTTACCGGCACCCTGGTTGACATCGACCGCAGATTGAAACAACTCAAACTTGAGTTTATCAGTTGCAGCTTTACAATGTTCGCATTCACCTATATGAGCGACTATTTCAGCGGGAATGGGCTCACCATTCTCTTCACAAATATAATCATAATAGTAGGCTCGTGCCCGCTTGCACTCGGATTGGGAAATTGGCTCAATCATTAAAAATTACCTTATTTTATCGTTAAAAACTGACGGGCTTTCTTCAAACCGATGGAAATATACCTGCTTACGGACCTCCCGTCGACATTCATCTTCTCAGCCACGTCTTTAATGCTGTAGTCATTCTTATACCGTAAAGTTATTGCCTGAGCTTCGCTGTGCGGCAAATGCTTTTCGATAAGCTTATATATTTTTTCTGCTTCCTCCGTTTCAATTACGGCGTTTTCCGGCCTACTCTCGTTGATGGGAAAATCAAAATGCTTAGCATAGCGAACCATTAAGGCTCGATATCTTTCTACCTGACGCGTGGCGTCTATAATATCATTGGTTATTGCTTTATACAGATAGCTTTTGATATTTCGGACGTTCGCGGGCAGAGGTTTGGAAGCGAGAAAAAGGAAGAAGTTCTGGAAAATATCGTCTGTTTCGGCCTTATCCTTAACCTGGGACCGAATAACCGCGCGAATAAAATCGCCATATTCGGCAAACACTTTACCTGCGAGATATACGTTATTTGCAGAGTCATTGGTGCTTGTATTAGGCGATGTCACTTCAGGTTTTGCTCCAACGATTCTAAAAAACAGAAAAAGGAGAAAAACTCAAATATCAATCAGCACTTGCTGGTTCTGTTTTGTCATTTAATTATACACGAATTGTATCCGGCTTATTATAAAATAAATTATGACCTGAAAAAAAAATTTAAAAAATCCCTTATTTCGCCCAGATGTTACTTTCTCCCTTAAATTCTTTCAATTTATCGGCAAATTTCTCGAGTTAAATTATTCATTAGCTTTCGGTCTTTTGATATTAGCACTAAATCTTATGTCATTAAATAAAAAACTTGTGGTGCAACCCGCGACAAAATTTTCCTTTTTCTCAAAAAAATTTCAAATTCCCATCAACACTCGTCTTTCTGTCACGCCTCCAGTTGTGGAGGTGTTATCTCCCTATACCAGGAGAGGTGTAGGATGTATCTTCAAGGATGAACCAAGGGCCACGCCTCGTCGAGGTAGAGTGTGTTTATAGTGCGGTGAATTTGATTTCTAAATTTGTTTTACAGAGCTATAAATCTATTTTTTTGAAATACCGGGAAACCACTATTTTAGTCTGCGTCACGGCACTGTAGAAATGAAAGGAATCAAGTCATGCCCACCTTTCCCAGAAAAGAAGCTGACGTAGTGGCCCTTGCCAACGCAATGGCTGCCGGTTACGGAGCTCACTTATCCGACTTTCCCAGTGCTGATTCGGCCACTCTAACAAGGATGTTAGGCGAATACAACAAGGCCAAGAACACTCAGATTAATGCAATGGGCTTAGCCCAGGCCGCTACCGAGACGAAAAATTTGAGACTACATACGCTCGAAGAAATTATGAGGACTGAGCTGAAAAAATCAGAAGTTGATGTGGGCTCAAACGGTGGGAAGCTTGAATATATCGGTTGGACTCCAAGAGTCGTGCCTTCTCCGCTTGACCCACCCGGCCAGCCGCGCAATCTCGAACCGGTGGGACATAGCAGCGGTACACTCTTCATCGATTGGAAAGAGCCTGCACGTGGTTCCGGCGGGCTTGTTCGTAGTTACATTATAGAGCGACGCTATCAGTCCACCAGTGGCGGTGAGTTCGGCTCGTGGGCACAGATTGGCATCGCACTGGAGACAGAGGCCACACTGGTAGACCAACCGCGAGGCCTACGGCTTGAATACAAAGTAAAGGCCGTCAATATCGGTGGTGAAAGCATCCCCAGTAATACGGTGACGGTAGTACTGTGATTAGTGAATAGTTTATAAGAGAAATTCTTCCTCATCCTGATGTTCGAAAGCTCGGATTCGGGGCAAAGCTGCACTTTGGTTTGTACCTATATTCCAGCCCACATAAACCAAGCAGAATTTCTATTACCTGTATGTCGTGCCGCTTTATTGCTGAATGCAGCAGGCTTTTTGATATCTACTAAATACAGCATTTGAAGTCTTCTATCAACCGCTTAAGCCCACCAGTCCTCAAAGACCGACTTCTTGAGTTATTAAAAAAGCAGTAAGTGCAGGATAATGGTTTGTAGCTTCGCAAGCCCCTCGGCGTTAGATCAACTCTTCGAAATTGAGAAAAGCATCGAGTGTTTAAGACATTAATTCGCGGGCCCTCTTACTAATAGGATTGACATCCTGCGTAAGAAATTGTTAAATTACAACAAGTTAGAATTAGAGCGCCCGTAGCTCAGCCGGATAGAGCAACGGATTTCTAATCCGAACGCCGCTTTTGCAAATGTTTTTGAACAAATGATTTATACTTGTAAAATAAAGACTTATGACGCTGGCCGAAAACCAACCGAGCGCCAAACGAGCCTCAAACGTGCATTGTTGGCACGCACTTTGGCGCGCGCCTTGGTTTCTTGACTGGCAAGACCGGTCCATATGATGCTTCTTTCCTGCTTTGGGTAATTATCAGACAACACACGAATTCTCAGTCCTGTGTGTGGTTAATTAGTAAAATCGGCTGGGCCCTGATACTCCAGGACTGACGCATTTTTGACGCAAATCCTCAATCCTCTATCTCTTCCCTTCAGTTGGCATGAATTGAAAAAATATTCTGAAAAATCACCATAAACTTTTTAAATCATGCTTGACATATTAAGCATAGCTTGATACATTTAGCGATAATTATGAGCAAGAAACCGTCAAATCTTGGTAAGTATTTGAAATCGCTCCGAGCAGCGAATGCCCTTTCTCTCCGAGCAGTGGAAAAGGAAACCGGAATCTCCAATGCCATGTTGAGCCAATTAGAGTCGGGGAAGGTGAAGCGGCCTTCACCGATTTTCTTGTACAAGCTGGCAGAACTCTATGGTGTTCCTTATGAGACATTGATGGAGAAGGTAGGTTATCCTGTTCCTAAGCCAGTCAATACTGATGCACAGAAGGAACTGAGTACTTTCCATCGTTTAGGACGTCTTACAAATGAAGAGGAAGAAACACTTCTCGAGTTTCTGTCGTTCCTAAGGTCGCGGTCTGGAAAAGGGAGGGAAACGCCATGATTTGGTCATTCTCAAACCACAACATTTTCAGATGGTGCCAGCGCCAGTGGTATTACAAGCGCATTCATGCCAGTTGGCGAGCAAAAGATCCTTTGAGACAGGAGACTTGGCGCCTGTCGAAGCTTCTAAACATAAACGCCTGGAGAGGCAGGATCGTCGACAAGGTAATCAGTGACACAGTTGTCCCTGCCATGAACAATGGTCGAAGGGTCCCTGTGGAGAATGCATTGAGGACGGCAAAATATCTCTTCGACAACCAAAAGCGAGTTATGTACCAGGCGAATAGTAATAAGAAGTTAGTTAAGTTTATGAATGATTCCTATGCCGGATTTCACGAATCAGAATATGGATTAGAGCTAGGAGACGATGCATTTCAAAATGCATGGAGTGAAATTGAGAATGCAATGTTTCTGTTCTATGAAAGCACACAATTGTGGGATTTGATGAAACTCGCCCGGCTTCTGGTTCCGCAGCGTGCACTCATGTTCAAGCACGATAACTTAGCGATCAGAGCTGTGCCAGATGTTATAGGTTTCTTCTTAGACAGCCATCCTATGATAATCGATTGGAAGGTTCATTCTAGGGCGATCAGGGATTATTGGCTCCAACTTGCTACATATGCAATAGCCTTATCCCGATGCAATCCTCACCGTGACTGGGTCTCGGTTCCCAACCAGATTGATCCGTGTGAGGTGCAGTTAGTCGAAGCTCAGCTTCTGACTAATGACATAAGGGAACATAGTGTGTCAGAGGAGGATATTGAGGATGTCGAAGAGTTGATCTCATGCTCTACTACAGAGATGTTGTTGGCAATGGACGAGAAGGATTCGAAAAAACTGAAGCCGGAGGATTTTCCGGCAGCTTTCAATCCCACAACTTGCCAGCTCTGTCACTTCAGAAAAGTATGTTGGGGGGATCAGCAATGAGCTATCGCGAAGTCAACATCTTTTACGTACAGAATTTAGGAGAATTAACGAGCAAGTATAGGCTTTATCGAATAAGAGGTCTTTCCCCAGACCAAGATGAGTATCAACGGAACCGGGAGCATATCATAAGGAAGCTTAGCTTCGCTTTCAAAACACCAGCTGAGATTATCTTAAAGGATGGTGAACCGCATCTTGTTCTTCGTGATGACGCTCCCGACCCTCCATCATCTATTGATTTAGTTGGTAGGAATGTTTGCTTGGATAAACTCGAAGATACTATGACTTTGGATTATGAGCATCCTAACGATGAAACCAGACCGATCTGTCGGCGTTTCCTTCAGTTTGCGATTGAAGGTGCTTTATTTGCCAACAAGGACCTTTGGCAGCCAGGAGCAGGTAAGCCATACTTCTTCTATCAGCCGCTGAAACAGAAGAATGGTGTCAACATCTATCAGGGCTTGGCGGTACGTGTGGTATCCCTAAGTGATGGAAAGATGGGTTTATGTGTAGATGTAAAGCACAAATACGTCTCTCAGACCCCATTGCCTGCAATGATTTCTAGGAGTGACTTTCGGCGGCACAAAGGAACCCATTGTGTTTACCATTTTGGAAGGCAATGGTATGACGTAAAGCTGTACGAGCACAGTGGTCTTACTGTTTCGGAACACAAGTTCGATAATGACCAAGGTCAGAGAGTCTCTCTATATGAATATATTTACAGCAAAGTGAGAAAGCCTTGGCCTAAAGAGATAGTGGATCTGCCGGATTCGAGTGCAACTGTGTTCTACAGGACAGGGGACAATAGGAACATGTCGGCGGCAGCGGCTCTCTGTTACCCAACTTTTGAGACTAATGATCCACGGGTAGCAAGATTACACAGATTCACAATTATGCCTCCGCATATCAGAAGGTCAGTCGTTATCAACTTCGTTAGAAAGTACCTGTCAACCACCAAATACGGTGATATGGTTATCAGAGTCGCAGAAAAGCCTATTAAGATTGCCAAGAGGAATTTCATGCCACCAGATCTGCTCTTCGGACATGGTTCAGTGTTGTCAGTTCGTGGATCATCCGGAGCCCTGCACGTGAGCCTCGATGAGTTGGGAAGGACCCGCCTGTCTACACTCTTCAATTCAGATGCTGGTCCATTCATGACAAGGCCTCTTGACCGACAGTACTTCATCTGGCCGGAATCTGTTGCTTGTAGTTACGGTCCTAAATTCTTTGAAGAGTTAAAAGCAACTGTAGACACCCTCTATCCGAGTGAGGCACCGTTCGATCCTGTACCGATTTCCTATGATGATCGCGGGCCCAAGACCTATGTAAAGCTTGGCAGGGCAATCCTGAACACTGTCGAGAAGGCCAATCCACAGCCGGGGTATGGTATTGTAATGCTCCATGAAACAGCAGACAGAAAGAACAGTCAGGAGGATCAACTTGCCTCCATGGTGATGCGAAAACTCCGAGATCGGGGCGTTTTGTGTCTGTCATACATACCACCGTTAGCAGTGGTTCCTATGAGCTTGTCTCGAAGCCAGGTAAAGAGCCTGAGTATCAACGAGCGGAGAACAGCAAGAAGCTAAACGGTTATTTGCGAAATGTTGCCATAACAAAGGTATTGCTTACCAACGAGAGGTGGCCGTTTGTCCTTGCAACGCCACTTAATGCAGACATGATTATCGGTGTGGATGTTAAACTCCATACTGCTTGCTTCACTTTTGTATGTAAGAATGGCACCGAGTTTCGCACAGAAATCAGAAGCTCAAATCAGAAAGAAATGCTTGGCAGAGAAAAGGTCAGAACAATTTTGTTGGAGGTGTTACGACAAGAGCTGACACAGGTGGGGCAGTCAATACATTCCATTGTTATTCACAGAGATGGACGACTTCATGCCTCCGAGAAGAAAGGTATTCATGATGCCATAAACACATTGAAGGAGGAGAATTTGCTTGGTAACGTCTCGTTGAACTTGGTTGAGATACCCAAGACGTCCCCTGCTCCTG
>CAYZTY010000017.1:0-29575 GCA_964481525.1 uncultured Pirellulales bacterium | reverse complement strand
AGCTGGTCTTTTTCCATTTGGTATGTCTGGTCTTCTGAGCCGGGGAAAAAGCCGGTCCCCGTCATTGCCTCGTCCTTCATAAGGACCGGCACCGAGAACGGCACATATCCCTTGCTAACCATCTGGTCCATCGCAAACCGGAGAACCGCCCAGTGCAGCAGCGCTCCATCGCCTTTTAGAACGTAATTTCTCGTCCCCGCTAATTTCACGCCACGCTCGATGTCTATAATGCCCAGCTCCAGCCCCAACTGTACGTGGTCTTTCGGCTCGAAATCAAACTGACGAATCTCGCCTTCTTTTCTTATCTCTACGTTTTCCGTATCGTCTTTACCGAGCGGCACACCATCATCGGTCGGTTGCGCCACTAAAAGCATCAATTTGTCAAACTCCGGCTGGAGTTCTTTGATTTGCTCCTGATATTCGGACTCATCTTTTTTCAAATCTGAAAGTGTTACAAGCGCAGAATCCTTTTCATCACCTGATAAGGTAGGAATAGATTTGCCGATACGGTTTTTGTCTGTAGTAGTATTTTGTAACATTGCCTTGGTATAACGAAGTTTGGCATCCACTTCGAGTAATCTGTCGACATCGGCTTCTAAACGTTTATCTTTTGTGGCCTTTTTGAATTTTTCCGGATTTTCGCGAATTAGCTTAATATCTATCATAGCTTAATTTTCTTCAAAACGTTTGATAATTACAACATTATTTTGTCCGCCGAAGCCGAATGATTCACTCATTGCGATATCCACCCTGGCCTTTCTGGCCTGGTTGGGCACATAATCTAAATCGAGCTGTGGGTCGGGCTCGTGAAGGTTGGTTGTCGGCGGGATGATATTATCGCGTATCGCAAGAACGCAGCTAATCAGCTCTGCCGCACCTGCCGCACCGATAAGGTGCCCGAGCATACTCTTTATACTGCTTGCCGGTGTTTTTTTTGCCACTTCTTTGAAGACCGCCTTGATGGCCTTGGTTTCTATCGAATCATTCTCGATTGTGCTCGTGCCGTGTGTGTTAATATAGTCGACGTCTTTGTAGCTGATTTTTGCGTCGGCAAGTGCCGCTTGCATTGCCTGGATGGCGCCTCTTGCTTCTTCGTGCATATCCGTAACTCTGAAGGCGTCTGAACTGCTGCCGTAGCCGATTACCTCGGCGAGAATTGGGGCACCTCGTTTTTTGGCGGAGCTTAGCGATTCCAAAATCAGTATCGCAGAGCCTTCACCGAGGACGAAGCCGTCTCTGCTGACCGAGAACGGCCTTGAGGCGGTCTGCGGGCTGTCGTTTCTCGTCGAAAGGGCGGTCAGACGGTTGAAACCCATAAGGCCCAGCAGATGTATCATCGAATGTGCTCCGCCGGCAATCATTATGTCTGCGTCGCCTCTGCGGATTATCATCGTTGCCTCGCCGATGGCCTGCGTACTGGCTGCACAGGCGGTAAGACAGCTTCTTGTCGGGCCGCGAGCACCGGTCAGCAGCGCGATATGAGCGGCCGGCATGTTCGATTCCTGCTCGAGCTCGTGCATCGGCTTCATCGTGGCAAGGGCCGCTTGTGTCCATTTGGCCCAATCTATTTGCCCGGTCTGTTCGTTCAACGATTTAACCAGTGTGCCGAAAAATGCGTTGTTATCGACCGAGCCCTCGCCGGCCCCTAAGTAAATACCGAGTCTGTCTCGCGTTATGCCATCCGCAGGTTTCTCTGTCTCGACATCAATTCCCGCCTGCCCGCACGCCTGAATCGTCGCGCCGATGGCGAATCGGCTGCCGCGATTGCCGTGTTTGTGTGGCTCCGGATTTTTTACATATTTTGTAAAGTCGTAGTTTTTTACTTCGGCGCTAAAAGTAGTGGGGAATGTGGAGGCGTCGAAAATGGTTGTTTTTGCTGTGCCGCTTTCGCCCGCAGTCATCCTGTCCCAGACTTCTTCCACCGTATGTCCCAGTGGGCAAACGATTCCCATTCCGGTTATAACGACTCGCTCACTCATTTGTCTCGCCGTCTAATTTTTTCAAAATCAGTGCCGTAGTTTGTCCTCCGTATGTGTAGCTGCAACACAGTGCATAACGAATATTTTTCTGCTGTGGCTCGTCGGTAATGTTTAATTCGCAGCCGGCAGCCTTATTTTCGCAGTTTTTTGCGGCCGGTATTTTACCCTCGGCCATTGCACAAACAGCCGCGATAACATCCAAAGCCCCGCTGGCGGCGCCGGTGGTACTGAGCATGCTCTTGGTCGGCCAGGTTGGAATCTTCGCGGCGGCCTGACCAAGCGCATTCTGGATTGCCCGCGCCTCGGCCAAATCATCGGTTGGTATCCCCAGGCCGTGTGGGATAATCAAATCCAAATCTTCAGGTGTAATTTGTGCCTCGGTCAGGGCCTTTTCTATTGCGATTTGGAGCCCTTTTCCGTCCGGTTCGAGGTGTTCGTAAACGGGATTGATATTATTACTTTCGCCGACGCCGAGAAGCTCCGCGTAGATTTTTGCACCGCGTTTTTGAGCATGTTCGAGGTTTTCCAATGTTATTATGCCGGCCCCTTCACCGAAGACCGAACCTTTGGCATTTGCGTCGAATGGTCTGCAAGCCGACTCCGGTGGGGTATGGTTTTCAGTTCTTGCCCTTTTAAGCAGGCACTGCCGGAGCATAACAATGGGATTGACTTTTGCCTCGGCGCCTCCGGCCAGAGCAACGTCGACCCAGCGGCGCTGAATCAGCCTACTTGCCTCGCCAATTGCTATGTGGGCAGCCGCTTCGGCGCAGGTAATCGTGTTGCTCGGCCCCTGTATGTCGTGAATGATGCCGATGTGGCAGGCTAACATATTCGGTAGATATTTCAGGAGCCACAGGGGCGTAATCGCTTCCAGGCCTTCTTTTCCCCACTTGTGGATGTCAAATTTGTCGTTGGTAATACTTTTTGCTATTGCCGGCGCAAGCTCGGTAAGCTCGCAACTGATAAGACCCGCTCCCAAATCGATGGCCGTTCGCGTCGGGTCAATGTTGATGTTGTTCTCGTCGATTGCTTTTGTGATAAGACCGCTGTCTTGAACCGCATCGTTCGCTGCGCCGATGGCAAGCTGGATGTCCCTGCACATCAGTTTGACGGCTTTGCGATAGCTTTTCGGCACATATTGCTGCGGTTTAAATTCCAGCACCTCGCCTGCGAATTGGCAGGGGAAGTTGGTAGTATCGAACGCTTTGATGCTCGCTATGCCGCACCTGCCCGCGGACAGGCCCTCCCACATCTGCTTTGCAGTCAAGCCCAGCGGACTTACCGCCCCAAGGCCCGTTATCACCACCCGAGGCGCTTTCATACATTCGGCTCCGGGCCGGCTTTGGTGTCCAGGTAGCCTCGCAGAAGCGACATAAACATCTCAGTGAAGACGAAATTTTCCTCGGGAAACTGCTTACCGGCAAGATTACGGTCAATATGGCTGAACATCAAGTCAATCTCGGCAATGAGCTTCTCGCCACAGGTAATTTGGCCGACAGTTCCTGCAGCTTCAGGGGCTATCGACTCTATTTTTGCGTGCAGCTTTATCGTATCGCCCGGCCGGACATAATCGAAAAAGACCGCCTTCTTGATTTTTGCAAGGATGACTTTCTCCTCGAAGTTCTTTGCCTCGCCGACAAGTATTCCAGCGGTCTGTGCCATTGCCTCAATCATTAAAACCTCCGGCATAACGGGAAAACCCGGAAAATGGTCGTGAAGATGCTCCTCGGCCAGTGTTACGTTTTTGACCGCCACTGCACTTTCGCCCCGAACAAAAGACTCAAACTTATCTATCCAAATCCAACGCATCTTTGCATCCCCACCAGAGACAGTCAGCGCTGCGGCGGCCGTTGAAAGGCCCTGCAAAACCGGATTATCTGCGGGTTATACATATTCGCTGCTGGCTTAATTGTTTGATTTCCACTATTTCACGCAGCGTTTAATTTGCTTTCAACGAAGTTCACGATTGAATTGACGGTGAATAAATCACCGAACCTGCTAATATCCGGGTCGTTCTCGAAATTGCCAAGCTTTGTATGAGGCATTTTAGTCCTCAACTCCTGTAGACCCTTCTCGGTGAGCTTACCATTGTTAACGAATTCCGGATTATTCATTAAGCTCTCGGCTGGAAACAGTTCCTCTCGGGGTATTTTGATGTCAAATGCCTTCTCCAGCCGAAATACCATATCCAAAAAATCAATACTTTCGGCACCGAGGTCTCCCATCAGTGTTGCATCCGGCGTAACCTCTTCATCATCTACTCCCAACGCCTCGACAAGTGCTTCCTGTACCGTCTGGAAGATCTCATCACGACTCATTGCCATAATCCTGTACCTCCGAGATTAACTTGCTTTACTTACAGAATCCCAAATCCCTTGTTCTTCCGTATTTTCTGTTTTTACACGTCAAACAACTGACGATAAGTTATAAACTCACAACTATGAACCAAGAACTATGAACTCATAAGCAGCTTCCATCTTTTCTTCATCTTTTCGATAATCTCTGCGTCGGTCGCTGCCAGTGCCGTTTGGCTATCGGCAAGATTAAAATGGCGAAGCGCGAAGTTGGCCTCAACGATAATTTCATCGTCAGCGATGCCTTTGCCTTTGAAGCTGCTGATATTCTGCTCGATGGTTTTGACCTTTACATAATATTCTACCATCGTGCCCGGCGGTACGAAGCTTTTATATTTTACATTTCTTGCCTGTTCAAGCAATATCATACTGTGGGCGAAGTTTTCTTTCTGCCGCACCAGCCAGGAGGCTGACTCTATAAGTCCTTCGAGCAGCAGTACGCCCGGCAGGACCGGAAATGCCGGAAAGTGGTCCGCAAGATATTCCTCAGCCAGAGAAACGCTCTTGACCGCCTTTATTTCCTTGCCCGGCTCTAATGAAACAACCTTATCGATGAGTATAAATCTCATATTAAAGTCAAATTTTAAAATTACATTGTAAAAAGCAAACTGTCATTACAAGGGCACAGAATGACTGAAGCAGTTACTAATTTTTGCTACATCTTCTGTGACCTCGGTATTTATTATCTTTATAGTTATTGTAAAGGCTACTAAGAGCTAATTTTTGCCATTGTATTGATATTGCAAAGCTTTTCCAGTTTTTTTCGACGGTTTGGCTCAGATAGCGGGGCCAATCTTATGTTTATGGGGTTTTTGGCCGGACCAAGACCCCGCCTTGGTTGGAAAAGAGAATCTTCTTAAGTTGTTTTTCAACGGTTTTTTCGTTATATTACCCCTTATGGACATCAGAGATGCGAGAATATCTGACGCTCAGGAAATCCACCGTTTGGTAAACTACTATGCGGAGCTGGATAAAATGCTGTTTCGGTCGCTGGCCGATGTTTATGAGAGCCTGTTGTCGTTTATGGTTGCCGAATCCGACGGCAAAATTGTCGGCTGCTGCGGCCTTGAGATTATCTGGGCAGACTTGGCTGAGATAAAATCATTGGCGATAGAACAGGCCTTTTCAGGTAAAGGGGTGGGAAGGGCACTGGTAACGGCCGCCTGTGAGAAGGCAAGACAGATAGGAGTTACCAATGTCTTTGCCTTGACGCTCGAGCCTGAATTCTTCACAAAACTTGACTTTACCCGTGTCGATAGGAAGGTGCTGCCAATGAAGGTATGGAGTGACTGTGCCAGGTGTCCAAAGCAGGATAAGTGTGATGAAATAGCCGTTATGCTAAAGCTATGAGAGATAAACGATACAATACCGACCGGTTGGTATATATAGCTATATAAAATTTTTGTACTATCCGTTTCCCAGTAATTGAACCGTCTTGGTTTATATAAGAAACTGTGCGACAAAGTGTTGCGCAAAAGGGCATAATAAAGACTTTTTTCCGAAGACAAGGAAAAAGCTTGTACATCGAGTCTCTATGGGGCGCTAAGGGAAAGATGAGCGGGGGTTAAATGGTAAGATAATAGCAAGTCAAACATCAGCCAACCTGTCGTCTCTGGAAGAGAGCGATTGAACAAAAGAGGACAGCAATCGAGTAAAAGACAGCATAAGAAGCAGCAATAAGGATGTATTTGACTGGGACCGGATTAGCTTCATAAATGGCATCGCTTATCCAAAATACCTGAAGATTTGGTACTATCACTCGGCCAATACGGGCCCAGATGTGGGTTTCGGCGAATCGTCCGAAAACGTAATCGCTTATCAGGCCCAGAAGGAAAACCCCAATACAACAGCTCAGGGTAATTACGATATTAAATCTCGTTGAAAAAGCTATTGCCAAAGCTACTATTATAACGACGGCAAGAAATAGAAGAATCGAGGCATAAATGTCGAAGGCATTGAAGCCGTTTTCGGCTGGATTGAATTGCCAGTCGCGGTCGATAAAAGATAAGAATACAACGGTAATTGTAGCAAAAAGACTTAACAAAACGACAGCAGTTGAGGAAAACTTCCAGTCATAAAAGTAGTTTAGGAAAGCAGTTAGGAGCAGTGTAATAGCTGTTGCTCCAGAGGCGGCAAAGATGACTGTCCAGTCGTGAGTTTCGGCTACTGACTCGATTACACCGTGCCGAACGGTCATAAGCAATGCTACTGTACAGATATAATGGGCCAACGCAACCGCCGCTGTTACGCCCAGAAACTTGCCGAAAATGAATATCGGACGTGGGACGGGTTTTGTCAGGACGGTCATAATAGTTTTCCGCTCAATTTCTTCAGCCACCGCCCCTGAAGCGGAGAAAATTGCTATGAACAATCCGGAGAGAAAAAGCGTAGATAGCGATAACTCGCGCAACAATTTGTTGTCGTCGCTCATCGTGTACATTGTCAGGGAGGGACTGAGAAGGAACATCAACGACGCTGCAACTATGATTAATGCATAGACCGGTTGCCTTAGCGTTTCGGTAAAAGTATTCCTGGCGATTGTCAGCAATTTATGTAACATATTTTTTCCGGTTTTATTGCTATAGTACCGGTGACGTTTATCGCTATATAGTGTACTATATGACAATTGTAAAGTGCTATTGTTCTATTACCTTATTGGTGTTGTTTGTGTTCGTTGAGTAGGGACAGGGAGCCGAAATGAAAATATCGGCCAAGCGGGCGGAATATGTTTCTCTGACGGCTTTGGTTGTAAGCATTGTCTTCTTTGCGGTCAGTTTTTTCCTTGCCGGCTGGAGCGGTTCGTTTGCTATTTATGCCTTGAGCTGGCTGATGCTTGCGGGGGTGCTTATTTGGCTGGTCCTCGTGATTCAGTTTCATCAGAGAGCGTTGGCCGAGCAGGAAAAGCTGGAGATGGCTCAATTGGCAAAGGCCGGCCAGGATGGGACTATATTCCGTTCGACCGAGGGACAAGCCGGGCTTTTTGCCGTAGCTCAGCGGCGATTGGAACTCTTCGAAAAATGGTTCATTCCTGTCTTTTCAGGGCTCATCGCAGCTTATGAAATAGCTCTGGGATTGTATCTTTGGAGCAGGATACCCAGGCTGGCGGAGATTGAACTGAGCAGGCCTTTGATATGCGCAATCTATATGGTTGCGATGGCGTTCGTGAGTTTCCTTATTTCTCGTTACGCTACCGGTATGGCTGCTCACAGCCAGTGGAAGCCGTTACGAGGCGGTGGGGGGGTGCTTTTTGCCGTTGCGCTTTTGTGCTTTGCCACCGCCGTGGGATTGGCACTGGTTCAGTTTAATGTCAGCGTAGTGGTTGTTGTCATAAGATGGATTGTGCCTGTTTTGCTCGTCGTTCTCGGGGCCGAGACAACTTTAAACATTATTCTGGATATATACAGACCAAGGCTTAAAGGGCAATACGGCCGGGCCGGATTCGACAGCAGACTGTTAGGTCTTATTAATGAGCCCGGTGGAATTCTTAGGACCGCTGCCGGTGCGATTGACTACCAGTTCGGCTTTAAGGTTTCGCAGACCTGGTTTTATAAGCTCTTTGAAAAAGCGGTTGTTCCTTTACTTTTATTTTGTTTAGCGAGCCTTTATCTGGCGAGCTGTATAGTCGTAATTGGGCCTGATGAGGAAGCGGTAATAGAACGTTTTGGTCAGCCGATGATTGTTAAAGGCAGCAGGACTTTAAGCTCGGGTATTATTTTCAAGTGGCCATGGCCTGTTGACATTATCTATAAATATCCTGCCAAGAAAGTTCATCAGCTTAATGTCGGATTTGTCGAGGAGACGGACCCACAGCAAGTTAGAAAACCTTTGTTGTGGGGTTTTGACCATTACAAGGAGGAATACAATCTGCTCGTGGCTACTGAGGCGCCGGGTGGTGAACAGTCCGGTGCGGTCCCTGTGAGTTTGATACGGGCCGCGATTCCTGTCCAGTATCGAATCAAGGATTTATATTCTTACATTTACCTGCACAAGAACCCGGCAAAGACGCTCGAAGCCATTTGCTACCGGGAAGTAGTACGTTTTGCCGCCAGTGCGAAGATTGAGACCGACCGACAGGGCTCGTCTGTGAGTGGAAAAGAAAGTTTGCTTGGTGCCGGCAGGGCTGAGGCGGCAGCGATTTTGAAGAGCAGGGTCCAGGCCAGGGCCGATGAGCGGCAGCTCGGCGTCGAGATTGTCTTTCTTGGGCTGCCCGGCTTCCATCCCCCTCCGAAAGTGGCCCAGGATTATCAGCAGGTGGTAAGCTCGGTTCAGAATAAACAGGCCCTCATTCTCGATGCCCAGGCTGAACGTGATAAAGTTTTAAGTTCTCTTGCAGGTTCTGTCCAGAAAGCGGGTGAACTATACAGCCTTGCTCAGCGGTATCAGCAAGCCCGTGCCGAAAGGGATGAATCGGCCATTGCGGAGGCCGAAAGTAATCTTGATATGGCTTTTGAGCGGTCCAAAGGCGACATATTTGCCACGCTCAGGGAGGCCCAAGGCTACGGATTTGAAAAGGCAAGGCTGGCGCGGGCGACCGGCGAGCGGTTTGCAGAGCAGCTTAAGGCATACAAGGCGGCACCGGAAATTTACAGACGCGAGTTGCTACTCACCGTGCTGGAGGAGTCACTGGAGAATATAAGGAAGTATGTTGTGATTACCGACCCCAACGATACTCAGGTTTTCATAATCGATATGCAAGAAAAGCTTGCTCCGAGTTTGTATGAGCTGAGCGGCCTTGAAACCGGTCAAGGGAAGACAGGGAGATAGAGTTAGTTTAATAACAGGACGAACCGATAAGATTTGAAGGTAAGAGGAAAATGAAAAATATTGCTATTACAATTTTCATTTTATTGATTGTGTTCATTTTGGTTCTTTATTTTATTTCATTCCAGGTTCGAGAGACCGAATCGGTTCTTGTAACCACCTTTGGTGAGCCAAGGCGAGAAATCGTCAAGCCTGGTCTGTATTGGAAATGGCCTCCGCCGATAGAGGTGGTACATCGGTTTGATTCACGTCTCCAGCTTTATGAAGGAATTATGGAAGAGACCACAACCAAGGGGGGAGAGCCTATTATCGTAACGAGTTACGTGCTCTGGAGGATTGCCGAGCCGAGGAAGTTTCTCGAATCGCTCAGCACGATTAAGGGCGCCGAGGACCACCTTCGAAGTCGTCTCCGGGAGAAGCAGAACTCGATAATCGGCCAACATTACTTCAGTGAATTCGTTAATACCGACCCGGCCAATATAAAGTTCGCTGATATAGAAAGAGACATTTTCGAGACTCTTAAAGGGCCGATGCAACAGGAATACGGCATTGAGGTAAAAGCGGTGGGCATCAAACAGCTGGGCGTAAGCGAAAAAGTTACGGAGGATGTCTTTGCCCGGATGAGAGCAGACCGCAAACGGATTGCCGAGGCAACTATCTCTGAGGGCCGTGCCGAGGCGACCAAGATAAGAAGCGATGCCGAGTCCAAACGAAAAGAATTGCTGGCGGCTGTGGATGCACTTGCCAAATCGATAAAAGGTGCCGGTGACGCGGAGGCTGCAAAATACTACAAAATGCTCGAAGATGAGCCGGAATTCGCAAAGTTCCTTAGAGAACTTGAGGCCTTGAAGAAGATATTGAAGGAGCGTTCAACGATTGTTTTAAGCGGCCAGACCGAGCCCTTCAAGCTGCTCAGGGAAATGCCGGATATTGAACCTAAAAAGTAACTACGATGGCTGAACAGGATAAGACAGATATGGAACAGCAGTCGGGGCCCGCAGAGACAAGCACCGTCAATGAGGGGCTTGATGCCGGCAGCAAGTCCCTGACCGAGGCATTGCGCATAAGTTTTGCCTTGCTGAAACTGGTGATGGTGCTGCTGCTTATTCTTTTCGTGGCCTCGGGCTTTTTTACCGTTGGGCCCGATGAGCAGGCGATTGTCTTAAGGTTTGGCAAGATACGCGGTATCGGTGAAGACAGGCTGCTTGGACCGGGTTTGCACTGGTCGCTGCCGTATCCCATTGATGAACAGGTAATAATCCCCGTAAAGAAAGTGCACATCCTGCCGATTGAGGATTTCTGGTATTTTGAAACTGAAAGCGAAAAGCTTGGAAATCCACCGAAGCGTGTGCCAAGGGCGCTTAATCCCCGGGTTGACGGCTACTGTATTACGAGGAACGAGAGTATTACCGGCCCGGCCGGAAACGACTACAATATAGTGCACTGCAAATGGCAACTGACCTATGTTATCGACAGTCCTGAGTATTTTTTCCGAAATATTTATCTTGCCAACCCCGAGCCCGGCCAGAGTTTTGCTGATGTTATACCGGAAAGCATCGGTGCCCTCCTGAAGTCTTTAGCGGCCGATGCAGTTGTAACCACAATGGTCAATTTCAGTATTGACGAGGCTATTTTAAGTAAGGCAGAGATTGCAGATGATGTAAGAATTCTGCTACAGGAGAAGCTGGATAAAATCAGCAGTGGAATAAAGGTTATCTCTATGCAGCTTAGCCCCGTTACCTGGCCAAGGCAGGTTGACGAGGCCTTCCTAAGGTCTATAAAGGCCGAGCAGGAAAGCGAAAGGCATGTTACCGAGGCGAAAGGATATGCCGAGAATATTATGAACGAAGCGGGAGGCTCGTCGGTGCATAGCATTCTTACAGCGTTAAAAGACCTGACGTTGAGCGGAGAGCCCGGCGCTTGGGTCTGGTCGCAATTGGCCGGGACAGCCCAGGAAAGAATTGCCGAGGCCCGGGCTTACCGAACGAAGGTTGTTGAATCCGCCAAGGCCGACGCCGAATATCTGCGGAAATTGCTGCCCGAATACCGCAACAGGCCCGGCCTTGTTATTCAGGAGATTTATCAGGATGCCATTGAAGAAGTGCTTGAAAACGCAGATGAGAAAATAATTGTACAACCCACAACCGACGGCAGACCCAGGGAGGTCAGAATTCAGTTAAACAGAGACCCTGCAATAAAATCAAAGACAGCGGCACAGCCGTAAGTATAAGCCAGAATCGGAACCGGATGATATGGTGCATAAGCATTTACATCTAAAAGAGCACGAGTTGGGCGGCGAAGAAGCCAAAGGAAGACAGTTTCAACTTAGCTTGGCGCTTCTTGGTACGTTAGCCGGGGGTGTATTGCTGCTCAATAGTTTAATAGCGCCGCTTTTTTATGGTAAGGATAGCCAGGTCGGCGAGCTTTTTGCTATGCTCGGAGCCATTTTGCTTGGTGGCCCTATCCTGCTGCACGCGATACGCAGCCTTATAAGCAGGCGGATGCATATGGACGAGTTGGTGGCCCTTGCCATAATCGCCGCTTTTGCCTCCGGTGAATACCAGACCGCGGGCGTAGTGGCTTTCTTTGTGCTTTTAAGCGAGCTGATGGAGACACGCACTGCTTTGGGTGCCCGCGTTTCAATTGAGTCACTCATAAAATTGACTCCTAAAAAGGCCCATTTCGTCAGTTCCGAAGGCGGCGAAACGGAAGTCAATGTTACCTCTCTAAAGGCGGGCGATGTTATTCGGGTTCGTCCAGGCGATAATATTGCCGCCGACGGCGAGGTAATGACCGGTTTTAGTTCTGTTAATGAAGCGACTATAACGGGCGAGTCGCTGCCCGTCGACAAGGTGCCGGGAATGCAGGTCTTTGCCGGAACAACAAACCTCACCGGTGCTCTGGATATTACCGTCACAAAGGCCGGCAAAGATACTACGTTGGGCAAGGTTCAGTCCCTGATAATGCAGGCCGAGCAGACGAAAATACCCATTATGAGGATAATTGACCGCTATGTGAAATGGTATATGCCCACTATCCTGATGATTGCGGGTATCATATTGTACTTTACCAATGACATTGACCGCGCGATTGCCGCTCTGGTTGTATCCTGTCCTTGTGCTTTAATTCTGGCCACTCCCACCGCGATGGTCGCGGCACTTTCGGCTTCAGCCCGGCTGGGAATACTTGTCAAAAATGTAGCGGACCTCGAGGTTGCAGGGAAAATGACAGCAATAGTCTTTGACAAGACCGGGACATTGACTACCGGCCGGCTGTACGTGATGAAACTTGCACCGGCAGAGAATGTACCCCCGGGGGAGCTGCTTTCATTCGCGGCCGCTGCTGAGGTAATGAGCAAGCACCCTGCGGCCAGGGCGATACTGAATGTGGCGAAAGAAGCAAAATTGTCTTTGTCCGAATCAAGTGATTTTCAGGAGGTACCCGGCAAAGGAGTTGTGGCTACGGTTGGTTCTTCTCGGATTATGGTCGGCAGGGATAGTTTCCTCAAAGAAAATAGCGTTGACCTTAGCAGCGTAAAGGCCCCGGCACTGCACGAGGAGGAGGGCTTCAGCACGCTTTATGTTGCCAGGGACTCGCGTTGCATAGGCTGGATTGGTCTGCAGGATAAAACCCGGCCTGAAGCTCAGGAGGCCGTGCGTGAATTGCTGGATATCGGCGTGAAGCGGTTGACTATGCTTACCGGTGACCGGAGTGAAGTGGCGCACCGCGTGGCCGGTGAGCTGGGATGTACCGATGTTAAGGCCAATTGTCTGCCGCAGGATAAGCTGGCTATCGTTGAGAAGATAAGGCAGGCGGGCTATACGGTAGCGGTCGTCGGCGATGGAATCAATGATGCGCCCGCTCTTGCCGCCGGTGATTTAGGAATTGCTATGGGAGCGGCGGGAAGTGACGTGGCTATAAACTCCGCTTCTATCGCCCTTATGAGCGATGACCTGAAAAGATTGCCTTTTCTCGTTCGGCTTTCAAGAAAGACCAGGCTGGTAGTGAACGAGAATCTTGGCTTCGGAATTGTCTTTATAATACTTGGAGTGGCAGCGGCGGCGGCGGCCTGGTTGCCGCCGGTCTATGCGGCAATGCTGCATTTTGCCGGCTCTCTTGTCGTGATATTTAATAGTGCCCGTCTGGTCCGCTACGGCGAAGAGCTCCAAAACTGATGAGTATTTGTCCTATGGACTCCTTACTACGGAGAACGGTGAATAATGGTTAATAGGTACTCGCAATCTGAAAATCCGGCTCAACTGAGCTCGCCGAAGCCTGATTCGCAATATGCGGTTGAGACTTTTTCACTTACGAAGATTTTCACCGACTGGTGGGGCCGAAATAAGGTTGTGGCCGTTGACAATCTGGATTTGAAGGTCAGGTACAATGAGGTCTTCGGGCTGTTGGGGCCGAACGGCTCAGGTAAAACAACTACCCTCAAATTGCTGCTTTCACTGCTGCACCCGACAAAAGGCAAGGCCCTTGTTCTCGGTGGAGACAGCAGGGAGCCGAAAATCACCGCGCGCATCGGGTTCCTGCCCGAAGAGTCATACCTTTACGAATATCTGAGTGCACGTGAGACGCTGGATTTCTACGGCAGGCTTTTTGGCCTGAATGCGAAATTGCGAAAAGTGCGTATCGAAGCGCTGCTGGAAATGGTCGGATTGCAGGCGATGGCGAGTCGGCCCGTGGGTACTTTTTCAAAGGGTATGGCGCGCCGAATCGGTTTAGCTCAGGCCCTTATAAATGACCCGGAGCTTTTGATTCTGGACGAGCCGACCGCAGGTCTGGACCCCATCGGCACCAAGCAGATAAAAGACCTTATTAAACAACTTGCCGGCCGCGGCAAGACCGTTTTGCTCTGCAGTCATTTACTTGCCGATGTCGAAGACATATGTGACCGTATTGCTATCCTTTATGGCGGCAGGCTGCAGTCACAGGGCCAGGTTGCAGCGCTCCTGCAGCGAACAGATAAAAAACAAATCACCACCGGCGACTTGAGTATGGATGCCATCGAAAAAATAAAGCAGATAGTTCAGGCTGAGTCCGGCCAGTACGAGATAACCTCCCCGATGGAAAAACTCGAGACGTTTTTTCTCAGAATTGTAACCGAGGCTGAGAAGGAGGCCCAGCCGACCAGCGGTGCCGTTGTTTCGAAAGGTATGGGATTTCTTGCGGCTGAGTCTGCTGAAAGTGTGCTGGATAAGCTGGTTGCGCCGGAAGGCGTCCCTAAGCGGAGTGCAGAGGTTTCTCTACAGGACGCCTTACGGCGCAGCCCAGGTGCCGGCCCCGTCCGCGACGGCTCCCAGCAGGTCCGCGAAATTGAGCCTGTTCAGGATGAGGATGTTTTACGGGACTTAACAGAAGAGCATTCGGTTGAGCTCAGTCGAAGCCCTGCTGAGTCTATTGCCAAATCCACCCGTGAAGAAAATCCGTCTGCCGTCCGGGATGTCGAGCCTGAGCAGGTTAATAAAAGCATTCTGGAAGAGCTGAGCTCTCTCGAGGACATCGAGACGAGCGAGCCGACGGAAAACAAAGACTCTGACCTGCCTCGCCGGCAGGAGGGTGCCGGCGGGCCTGATAAGCCGCGGACGGGAGAAGAGCAAGATGCGTAGCCTCTGGGCCGTTGCGAAAAACACCATAGCTCAGGCTGTGCGGATGAAGGTCGCTGTCATTTTTATAATTCTTCTGCTTATCCTTTTGCCCGTTATGAGCCTGGCGATGCCCGGTGACGGGACCTTGAAAGGCAGGCTGCAGACCTTTGTAAGTTACGGCCTGGGTCTTACGAACCTGTTGCTTTGTCTGCTGACCATCATCGTCTCAACCTATACTCTGGCCAGTGATATAAAAGAACGCCAGATTTACACTATTCTCACCAAGCCGATTCGCAGATTTCAATTCCTGTGCGGCAAGCTGTTAGGTGTTGTGTTACTGGATATGGTTCTTCTTGCCGTGTTTTGCGGAGTGATATACGGGCTTACTGTTTCGATTCCTGTGATGTCCGGCGCCGGTGCGGAGGAAATTGAAGGTGTGAACAACGAGTTCTTCACGGCGAGAGCCGCACTTACTCCGGCGGTAGTGGATGTCAGCGAGGAGGTCCGCGAGAAATATGAAAAATTGAGACAGCTCGGCCAATTGCCTGCGCAGCTCTCGCCCACGAAAGTTTTTGCCGAGCTTACAAGACAGAAGAAGCTTGAGAAACGTGCGGCCGCCCCGGCCAATGAGCTGGTCTGGGAATTCGATAATGTAAGACCCTTTGAGCCGAATGACAGAATATTTGTACGATTCAAATATGATGTTTCCGTAAATCCGCCCGACCTGAATGTGTACGGCAGGTGGCTGGTGGGTGATTACAGGCAATATCAGTTCGGGGCTGCGGAAATGAAAACGCCCATTTACGTTTTTGACCGCAAGGACCTGATTCGCACCTTTCACGAGATAGTTGTCCACGCCGATGCGGTGGCGTCGGATGGTTATCTGGCTGTTGTCTTTCAGAATATTCCGATTAACGATACGGTAGTCATTTTTCCGCTTGAAGAGGGCCTGGAAGTACTTTACAAGGCCAGGAGTTTTACCTTGAATTTTATCCTGGCGGCTCTGGTTATTGCCGCGCGATTAATATTTCTCGCTGCTTTTGGTATATCTGTTTCAACCTGGCTGTCTTTTCCTGTGGCGATACTTACCTGTCTTGTTATTTATTTTACCGGCTCGATGAGCGGATTCGTTTTCGAATCCCTCGACTTTTTTACGGAGAGCTGGGGACGTTTCTTTAATTATACCTTGAGACCTGTCGTTAAGCTGCTGCCGCAGTTCGACCAATTCAATCCCACCGAAAATATGGTATACGCGCGCATGTTGAGCTGGTCGTTTCTCGGATATGTGTTTGGTGTTATGGTCTGTATAAAGGCGATGATTCTCTGGGTTTTGGGAGTTGTGATTTTTACATATCGAGAAGTTGCTAAAATTACAGTTTAAGGCTGCTGTGTGCTTCATTGGCCCCGAGTCGTCTTAGGGACTCCTTACGGAGAACAATGCGCTTACGCGATATCATAATCTATTTCGTTTGTTTTCTCGTTGCCGTTGGTTTGCTGCTGTTTGCGAGCGAGAGGCTGGACTATATTAACGCCGCCCGCAAAGAGATGAAGCTGGTAATTAACGAGCCGCTCGAAAATGCGCCCCCTTCACTTGCCTTTGCCACTATCGCTATGGGTGCGTTTCGCGGCCTGGTAGTTGACATTCTCTGGATACGTGCCGACCGGCTTAAACAGGCCGGACAATTCTTCGACGCCAAGCAGCTTGCAGAGTGGATAACCGTGCTGCAACCAAGGTTTACTTCGGTCTGGGATTTCCACGCCTGGAATATGGCTTACAATATTTCCGCAGCCATACCGGTAAGTGAGCCTGAGCAGCGGTGGCGATGGGTCAAAAACGGTTACGAGCTGCTCAGGGACAAAGCCATAGTTATTAATCCTAAAAGCATCCTTTTGTACCGCTCGCTTGCCTGGATTTTCCAGCATAAGATGGGGGGGATAACCGACGATGTCCACAAGTATTATAAGCTGCAGCTTTCTTTGGCGATGAGGCCGCTGTTGGGTCCGCAGACTAACGAATATTACCGAGCCCTTGCGGAAGCTCCGCGAGACTGGGCCGAGATAATGAAAGACCCGGCCGTCGGCAAGCTCGTTGCCGAGCTTAAAACTGCAGAGCCGGCATTTGAGGAGCAGGATAAGTTCGTGGGCAATTATTTGGCGCTCAGGAGCTCTCCTGCGAAGTTTAAGCCCGAGGCTTTCGAAGTAATAGACCGGTTTCGAGGAACCGCGGCGCTGGAAAAATTCGACCTGTTTGCAAAGGCTTACGAATTGCGTAATACCTGGAAGCTTGAGCCTGCCTTTATGCAGCAGCTTAATCAAACTTATGGACCGCCCGATATCACCGACCCCAATGTGCGTTATCCATTGAATTGGGAGCATCCCGATGTACACGCCATTTATTGGGCTGCAATGGGTCTGAAGGTTGCCGGCAGGGAGAAGTTTTCCATCGATGAGATTAATACCGACCGGATTATATATCATAGTCTGCAAGACCTTTTCCGGGCCGGTAAGATATTTATCTATGAAAGCCCTGCTGCTGTTCCAAACTCCAACAACCTGCCCGGCGGCAGCGAATTGCGCCCGGTTATAAAGACGGTGTTTGTGCGTCCCGACCTGCGGATGTTTGAGCCGTATGACCAGGCGGCACTTGCTGTTATCGAAAAATACAAAGACCTGAAACGCAATGTGACCTCACACCAGGTCGGCCACAGGAATATGATGGTCAATGCGGTTTTTTCCTTCTATCAGGCCGGCCATATTGCCAAAGCCCAGCAGATATACGACCGTTTAAAAAAACTTTATCCCAGAGATGAGTTTAAAGTGCCTCTTGTGATTTTCGTGAGAAACCGGCTGCGCGAAGAACTAAAGGACCTCGGTATAAAAGACGCTACGGAGATGATTGTGCTGCTTTTGCACGAGGCCTATTTCAGATACGCAATGCGTGATGATGATGAGGCCTTTGGTAGAGAGAAAATAGCACAAGAGGTCTATGAGCGTTATAGTAAAAAGTTTAGCGATGAGCGGACCGACAGGATGGAATTGCCTGATTTTGCTATGTTAAGATACCTTGCTTTGGATGGATTCCTGCGGGATGTGATGTATCCACCGAGGCTTCGGCAGAGTTTGTTGGGACGGATAAAAATCGAAAGACCCGATCTTTTCGAGCAGTTGGACGCTCAGCGCCAGTTATTACTTCAGAAGCTGGAAGAATCAGGATAGCGGACGGTGTAAACAGGTCCGTAGCATTTGCCTTCTATTCTGTATTGTCTACGAATTCTGCGGAGAAAAGAGATTTCCAATTGAAGCTGTCAGCCGAAAACCTTACACCGGCCCAGAAAAAAGCGGTCTATCATCTCGAAGGTCCGTTGCTTGTTCTGGCCGGCCCGGGCAGCGGAAAAACCAGAGTGATAACGCACCGAATCGCCGCTTTGATAGATGTCGGTGTTTACCCATCCAATATCTGTGCAGTAACTTTCACCAACCGGGCCGCCGATGAGATGAGGCAAAGAGTAATTGCCTTAGGCGTCGCGGCCGGTGCACATATCAGCACGTTTCATTCTCTTTGTGTCAGGATTCTTCGCAGATATGCCGAACAGGCAGGCCTGAGAGGGAACTTCAGTATTTATAACGAGGCCGACCAGAAAAGTTGTATGAAGCAGGCGCTTAAAGACTGTGAAGTTGATTCGACCGACTTTCCACCTTCTCGTATGCTCGAAGCGGTCTCGCTTTTGAAAAATGCCCTTAAGGATGTAGATTTTATCAAGACCAATTCCGACGATTTTTTTACGAAGGTAGTTGCCCGCCTTTATGCACGCTATCAGGAGATTCTGTCCGCAAATAATGCTCTCGATTTTGATGATTTACTTCTCAAAACAGCCTTTTTGCTGAGGGATTGGCCCGATGTGCGCAGCGAGTTAAACCAGCGGTTCAAATTCCTGCTTGTTGATGAATATCAGGACACGAACAAGGCGCAATACAGAATCGCCAAAGAATTGGTCAACGAGCACGGCAATATTTGCGTTACAGGCGACCCCGACCAGTCTATCTACCGCTGGCGCGGGGCCGATATCGGCAACATACTTGCCTTCGAAAAGGACTGGCCTGAGGCTACGGTTGTCAGGCTGGAGGAGAATTTTCGAAGCTCACCAAATATTCTCACTGTCGCTGATAAGCTCATCTCATTTAATATAAGACGCAAAGCCAAGGTGCTCGTCCCGACAAAACCGCCGGACCGGGAGGTTGTCTTTGAAAGCTATGACGATGAGACTGACGAGGCTTTTTCCGTCGTCGAGCGAATTACTCAGTTAACAAAGCAAGGCGCCGGGCTAAACGAGATTGCCGTCTTTTACCGTGTTAATGCTATGAGTCGTGCACTGGAAGAGGCCTTTATTGAAAACAAAATGCAATATCAAATCGTTCGGGGGGTCGAGTTTTATAACCGCAAGGAAATTCGTGACCTTATTGCCTATTTGAAGGTTCTTGTCAATCCTAGCGATGAGAAGGCATTATTGCGGATTATTAACACGCCTGCTCGCGGCATAGGCAAGACCACAATTCAGAGAGTTGCTGCTTACGCGACTATTGAGCATTTGAGCTTTTACGAGGCGCTTTGCCGTGCCGAGAAAATCGAAACTCTCGGCCAGGCCGCCAGGACCAGACTCGCACATTTTGCGAAGATGATGGAGGAAATTAAAAGAGATGTGAATGCACCGGCCGGTAAGGTTGCCGAGCTTATGGAGCGCGTTTATAAAGGCTCTGGAATGGCTGCCGAGCTTAGGGCGGGAACAAGTGAGCAGGGCACAGCCGCTGACAATGTCAACGAGTTGATAAGTTCCGCTGCTCATTATGACAGCCTTAGCGAAGACGGCTCGCTGCTTGATTACCTGCAGCAGATTGCCCTTTTTAGCGATTCCGATGCGTATGACGTTTCGCGTGGCAGCGTTGCCTTGATGAGCCTGCACTCGGCAAAGGGCCTTGAGTTTGAAAACGTTTTTATCATCGGCCTTGAAGAAGGAATCCTGCCGCACGCAAGGAGCAGTGATAACGACGAGGAACTGGAAGAAGAACGCAGACTTTTTTTTGTAGGTATCACCCGGGCTAAAGCCGGCTTGTATGTGAGTTATGCCAGACATCGACTTCTGCGAGGGCAGGTTACCAGGACGATACCATCCCAGTTCCTTTACCAGATTGGCGCCGATTCGGTGCTCTGCGAGCCTGAGCAGACGAATTATTACGAAGAAGACTCTCAGGTTAGTCAGACGCAGGCGGATTTCGCTCCGGGCGATTTGGTGAAGCACGAATTATTCGGATTTGGAAGAGTAAAGGAATTTATCGATATGGGCGAAAACAGCGTTGTTGTCGTCAAATTTGACACAGGACAAACAAAATCACTTATGCTAAAATACGCCAATCTTTCAAAGATGTAGATAGTTGATAGTATTTAGCCTGTGGTTTGGCTGCAGGCGGGCTTCTCAATTAGGGAATATACAAGTGTTTCAATCACAAATAAAACTTTACTACAAAAACGTTACTGCTGAAATAATCGGTCGGGAAAACGGTATTATACCAGAGCAAATTAAAGACCTTGCTGATAAGACCGGCCCGTTAATTACTGAGCTAAACGCCCAAAGAAAAGCCGGCGGTACAGCTTACCGGGATTTGCCGTACGATGAGAAACTTCGCAAGACAGTCAGGGACCTGGCTGCGGAGCTTAAGGATAAGTGTGAAAACCTTATTGTGCTCGGTATCGGCGGCTCGGCCCTGGGAAATGTCGCTTTGCAGACCGCACTTAATCCCTATATGTACAATCTTGACGATACTCAGCGCAAAGGACCGCGTCTTTTTGTTTTCGATAATATTGACCCTGCTCAGTTTGGCTCATTTCTGGATTGGCTTGATGATAAGCTGGACAAAACCATCTTCAATGTCATCAGTAAATCGGGACAAACCGCGGAGACTGCAAGCCAGCTTTTGGTTATTCGGCAGTTACTCTTGGATAAATTAGGCCCGGCCGGTTTCAAAAATCAGGTGGTTGCAACAACCGATGCCGCGCAAGGTACGCTTCGCAAGATTGCAGAAGATGCCGGCCTGCGATGTTTGGAAGTACCGGCGGGCGTGGGAGGCAGGTTCAGCGTACTTAGCGCGGTGGGTCTATTCAGCGCGGCTACGTGCGGCATTGATATTGATTTGCTACACGCCGGCGCCCGTGATATGGATGCCAGAGTTCAGGGGGATTTTTATAAGAATCCTGCCGCTATTCTGGCGGCGATAAACTGGCACTATTACAACCGAGACAAGAGAATCTCCGTAATGATGCCTTATAGCTATGCGCTCAAGGATTTAGCCGATTGGTATCGCCAACTGTGGGCTGAAAGTCTCGGGAAAGCAGAAAGCCTGAAAGGCAGCGAAGTTAACGTCGGCCCAACGCCCGTCAAGGCCCTCGGTGCGACCGACCAACACAGTCAGCTTCAGTTGTATCAAGAAGGGCCGAATGATAAATTGTTCACCTTATTGCAGGTTAAACAATTTGGCAGAGAGCTTCGGATATCGTCGCCGCCGGCCTGTGCGCCCGAGCTTGAATATCTTGCCGGGGCTGATATGGGCAAGCTTCTCAATAACGAAAAGCTGGCCACTGAATATGCCCTTATCCAGAGTAGCCGTCCCTGCCTTACAGTTCTTTTCGAGAAGATTGACTCTTACAGCGTTGGACAATTCATTTACCTGTATGAAGTAGCGACTTCGCTTGCAGCTTTGTTGTTTGGGATTGATGCATACAATCAGCCCGCCGTCGAACTGGGCAAGCAGGCGACTTTCTCCTTAATGGGGCGCAAAGGTTATGAGCAATTAGCTGAAAAAATGCTGCCGATTGCTCAGATTGATGGGGATTTTCTTGTCTGATGTTTAATGTGCTTGCAAGTGCCTGGGGCGGCTTAACAGCGCAGGATATTACCCACCTGCGTTTTTTAAGTATGTTCGTGGTGTTGCTCGGCGGATTAAGTGCCGGCTATCTTGCTTCAAATCGATTCGGCCTTTCCGAGCAACTGGCCAGGAAAATAATGACCATAGTTTTACTTGCCTTTAACTGGCCCATCGGCCTTTTTATAATCTGGCAGATGAAGTTGACCGCCGAGCTCGTCTGGTTGCCCATAATCGGGGCTGTTTTGTTACTTCTGATAACTTTTTTCTGCAGGCTTGTGTTTGCCTTTCACAACCTCGATGAGAAGAGTCGTATGACGCTTATCCTCGCAGGGGGACTTAGTAATTTAGGTTATACCGGCGGAATGTTTGTCTGTTACGCCTTGTTCGGTCAGGCTGGCCTCGGCCTCTCTCAAATCTACGTGATGCTCTGGGTTCCCGTGGTCTATCTGTTTTTTTTCCCACGCCTTAGAATCTTTGAGCTGCGTATGAAGCAGTCCGAACAGACGGGCTTCTCAGTCCGCAGCGTACTGGATTATCGTATGTTGGTCGTCCCTGCGATAATTGCAGCCATTGTGCTCAACTTGTCCGGTATCACAAGGCCGCAGTTTGTTGCACGCTTTCATATCGTTGATGTTTTTGTCTATATAGCCTCGTCGCTGTCATTTTTTGCTATTGGGCTGCGGATAACGTTTGCCCGTTTAAGGAATTACATACCCTTGTATTTTTCGCTTGGCGCGGTAAAATTCCTTCTGACACCACTGGTGGCGTCAATGCTTTTGGGGCTGCTGGCGCTGGCAGGTAGAAACCTGGGACCGCTGGCGCAGAGTGTTGTAATGGTACAGTCCACCTGCCCCGCTGCCGTTGCTATGGTGATGATGACTAACGTTTTTGACCTGGACAGTCGCCTGGGCAGCGTTCTTTGGGTGGTAAATACCGCTGCTTTTGCCGTCGTCGTGGTTCCGGTCTTGTTTCTTGTTTTTACGTAGTGGAGTCCCGGAATGGATTATGCAGTGATAATGGCGGGGGGGACGGGTAAGAGATTATGGCCTTTAAGTCGGCAGAGCCGGCCCAAGCAGCTGCTAAAGCTTTTTCAGGGCGAGAGCCTTTTGCGTCGGTGCTTCGAGCGGCTCGAGGCAATATTTGACCGGAAGAATATATTTGTTTTGACCAATGCCCGCTTTGCTGACCTTGTTCGCCAGGACCTTCCGGAGTTACCCCAAAACAATGTCATTGCCGAACCGGCCGTGCGTGATACAGCCGGCGCTATCGGCCTGGCGGCCAGTGTGCTGGCCAAGTCTGACCCTGACGCCACGCTGGCTGTCGTCACCGCCGACCAGATTATAAAGCCGACGGAGGTTTATCAGCAGGCCCTGAAGGACGCGATTTATTTTATAAATAATAATCCTCAGACTATGATAACTTTTGGTGTTCGGCCGAGTTTTCCGAACACTCAGTTAGGCTACATCCAGCTTGATAAAGGCCAAAAATATCCCGGATGTGAGAACCTTATACATTGCGTAGAAGCGTTCAGGGAAAAACCGGATGAAAAGACCGCAAAAGAATATATCGACAGCGGCTGCTATTGCTGGAACTCCGGTATGTTCGTATGGAAGGCAGAGACAATCCTGAGTAATCTTTTTAATTTTCTGCCTGCCTGCCGGGAGCCCTTAAAAAAAATTCAGGCTGACTGGGACAGCCCGCGCTGGGAAAGTACTCTTGAGGAATGGTTCGTTAAGCTGCCAAGAATCAGCATCGATTTTGCGGTGATGGAAAAGGCCGAAAACATTCATGCCGTGAAGATGGCCTGCCATTGGCTGGACCTGGGCTCCTTCACGGCCCTTGCTGATGTTATCAATGCCGATGAAAAGAACAATATTGTCGTGGCAGGCTTTGCGGAACTTCTCGAGAGCAGCAATAATATCATTGTTACAGAAGACGAGGGTCATCTTATTGCGGCCATTGGTTTAGATGGTATGGTCGTAGCCCACAGCCCGGATGCCACCCTTGTCTGTCGTAAGGAAGACTGTCACAGGTTGAAAGAATTACTTGAGCTGGTAAAAAGCCGCACCGGCAATAATTCTTATAAGCATCTCTCTACGTGAACCGTCAATGGACTTATAGAACACTGCAGATACAATGCGATTCTTAGCGATTGATTATGGTGATAAACGCACAGGCCTCGCTATATGCGATGCCGATGAGACGATTGCTACACCCCTGAGTGTGATAAAAGGTCAAGTTCGCCTTATTGATAAAATCGTCGGTATAATCGATAGCGAAGAAATAGATGCAGTCGTTCTCGGCCTGCCCCTTAATGCTGATGGTTCCGAGGGACCTCAGGCCAGGCATGTTCGTCACTTCGGCGCACGGCTGGCGAAGCAGATTGACATACCTGTTTATTTTCAAGACGAATGGCTTAGCAGTTTTGCGGCTGAGCGGAAACTTGCCGACGCCCGGCTGACGCGAAAGAAAAAAGCTCAGCGTCTTGACGCCGTTGCCGCCGCTGAAATCCTGCAGACCTTTCTCGAACAAAGAAAGGTATAAACCAATTTTCAACAAGTGATGAAAGCTGGGTAGTTGGATTTGGAAAATTACTGTTTACAGGGGCCTATTTGGGCCCGAATTTTTTGCGGTAGTCCGATGGGCTAATTCCCTTCTGTTGCTTGAAATAGCGAGATATGTTACTTGCATCCGGATATCCCAATAACCGTGCAATTTGAGATATCGATAAATTTGTGCCAATTAGCATATTAGCCATCTGATTAACACGATGGTATTTAATCTCTTCAAGCACCGAGTGCCCAAGTGCTCTTCGGAAACGCTGCTCCAGGGCCCGACGGGACAGACCAACAGCTTCCGCAACATCGGTAACCTGAATCATTTCTCTGGAATGGTTGTGAATAAATTTGACCGCCTCCACGACCAGTTGGTCTTCTGCCGCTGTAATGTCTGTTGACTGTCGGGTTGTGATATGTAATGGATGAATTGGCACTATTTCTTCACTTTCTGCTATTTTTTCCCCCTTCATCAGCTTATCCAAAACTCTTGCAGCCTCGTACCCGGCCCTTTCAATACTTAAAGTTATACTCGATAACTGCGGATGGGACAGGTCACAAATCAATTCATCGTTATCAACGCCCAGAATTGTCACTTCTTCCGGTACCTTGATATCCGCAATCTTGCAAGCAGCTAATACATCTGCGCTGCGGTCGTCATTACCGGCCATTATCGCTATAGGTTTCGGTAGCGACTTAAGCCATTTGGCAATGATGGTTTGTTCCTTATCCTTGGTCCGAAGTTGTTTTGACTTGGGCTGCCGGTAAAAATATGTTTCAAAGCCATAGTCTGCGATTGCCCTGCCGAAACCCTCGCTGCGTTGCTTAGACCATTGAAAATCGTCGAAACCACAGTAGCCAAAACGCTTAAAACCCCGCCTTACAAAATACTCGGCGGCCATCCGGGCAGCAGCAAACTGGTCCATTATAAATCTTATCGCCTTTGAGGTTGGCTTTTCTGGATTTCGAATTATGGAGGGAAGCCTTAAGTTGACAACCATATTAAAGACATCTACATCCCACGTGTAACCGATAATTCCATCGATATCCAGGTTTCTAACCCAATTATGTAGTTGCTTATTTTTCTCAATGTAATATGCCGGTTTTATGTAAAACAGCCAGGGACCATGAAGGTTGGAATACTGGACGATGCCGTGGAGCAACCCCCTTCCGTAGGCTCTCGATTTGTCGGTAAGTAATATAACTTTAGGTATTTTAGACATAGTTGAATTAATTCTTATTCTACAATAACCCTGTTACGTTAGCAAGGGCAATGCGCAAAATGATGTTTTTTTTGCGCAAAATAACGACCCGTTTTATACTGAAATAGTTTAGCATACGGGTTTCTAAGTTGACTTAATATGGGACCTGCCGCTTTTGATGTTGCTACCAGAAGAGTTTACACATTGTGTTTTTAATAGGGTCAATCTCTTGGTATTTACAGGCTTTTGCAACTTTGCTGGGATGGCCGACCGGAAAGGGGAATGAAAAGACGAAAAAACGTAAGATATTTATATAAGTTATTTTTTGCTTGGCCCTGTGTTATTAGCTGTGTTAATATAGGTATTATGGATAGCTTGTATTATCGGTCATAGGGGGGAAGGAACGGGGAAAACGGTGGAATCGGGAAATGGGGTCGTTGGTCATTCTTGTCTTATCAGTACGGATATGAGTGATTTAATCTCCAATTTTAAAATCACAAACGATATCGAACTATTATATCCAAACCGACAAATACTTTTTCGAGACAGCGAGGTAATCCGGATATTATTCAGTTTTAATAATCTATGAGTAATAAGGCACGCTCCAGATGCAGTCAGAGTTTGGACGCGTATCAAAAGTAATAGTATTTAGTAATTACGATATGAGACAGGCTTCAGATGCAGTCAGAGTTTGGTCGCGTGTCAAAAGTAATTACAGAAAGGGAGTGTTTAACAATTTTTATGAAGGAGAATATCATGAGAAAAGTATTAGTAGCATTAGCAATTGCTGCTGTATTGGCGATTCCAACCGTCGCCCAGGCTGAGGTTTACGAAGAAGGCAGCTGTAGCGCTGGCAATTTCAGTATTAGTTTCAGCAATGCGACTTTTACGGCAGGTATAGGCTGGAGCACCGGGTCAGCTAGAACTGTAGCATTCCAAGGCAGCTGCAACGGCTGTAGTTGGGGCCCTGGTGTCTATGGGTGGTGGAGAAACCCACTCGTAGAATATTACATCGGGAAAAGCGGAGGCTCTAGCCAAGGCTCATATTCATGTGATGGGACGTCATACACCTTGTATGTAGACCGGCGGTACAACCAACCTTCCATTGATGGCTATCAAGATTTTGACCAGTACAATTGTAGCGGGCAAATGAGTGGTCAAAAAGATATGAGCTGCCACTTTAACGCGTGGAGCAATATGGGAAGGGGTCCCGGCAATCACGACTACATGATAGTATCGTTAGAAGGTTTTAACGGCAATAGTGGTAGCGGTAGTGTAGGATGTACCGGCAGCAACTGGTATCAACATTGGAATAATGGCGGGTCATCTACCTTTAACTGTGGCGGCGGCCCAACCAGCAGCAGCACAACAACGACCAGTGGCTATACAACAACGACCAGCGGCTACACAACAACAACCAGTGGCACAGGAAGCAACTCTATCGTTGTAAGGGCACGCGGGACAAATGGCAGTGAACACATCTACTTATCAGTTGGCGGCAGCCAGATTGCCAGCTGGACCTTATCAACAAGCATGAGTAATTACTCTGCTTCTACCAACAATACCGGCGGATCTCTCGTTTGTTTCGACAACGACCAGAGCGGCAGAGATGTACAGGTAGATTATATTACGGTTAACGGTTCAACCCGTCAGGCAGAAAACCAGAGTTATAACACCGGCGTCTGGCAGGATGGTTCCTGCGGCGGTGAGTACAGCGAGTGGCTGCATTGCAACGGCTGTATAGGCTTCGGTGATATCGGCGGTGGCGGCAGCACGACAACAACCAGTGGCTATACAACCACCACAACCAGCGGCGGTACAACAACCACAACCAGTAGTTGGTGGTGGGGCGGTGGCGGCTGGTGGTGGTAACAGACAGCTTTGATAGATTTACTCTTAAACCGTAGAAAGTTGAAGCTGCCCGATTAATAATCGGGCAGCTTTTTTCGCTAAAGTGTTTCAGTGATTTCGATATTTTAGTAAAGGATTTATTGAGCCGTATATTTTTATTGGCGAATGGTTGTATCGCGGATTTGAGGGGGAAAAAAATTGATTTGCATAAATTCATATGATAGACAAATTCTATCTATAGGTTTTTTTAATGAATATATTCAGCAGATAAGAAAAACTACTCGCATGAACACAGGAAAAGGAGTCATCGTTATGTGGCAAGTATGCAGTATCTCCTGTATGAGAATAGGATTTGTTTTATTAATGAGCCTGGCAGTTTTGTTGCAAGGCTGTAAGAAACGAACGAAGCCGGCACCCGACCAGGCGAAGGACATTCGGCCCAGTTTGGTCGAATCCCCCCGGCCCAAACTCCCTGATCCGCCCGCCGTCGGGCATAGCGAGGTTGAACTGCACATCAACTGGGCGCAGCGAACCCAGAGCGGCAGGATGGTTGCCGTAATAGATGGCCGGACCGAGCCGGAGGAGTACGACGACATCGGCCCCATCATCTTCAGCCCCGACGGCAAGCGCGTAGCATACCCGGCGAAGAGAGACTCAAAGTGGGTTATGGTGGTGGATGGTCAGGAGGGGCCGGAGTACGACAAAATCAGCCTCTCCCCCGAAGTCTTCAGTCCTGACAGCAAGCGCCTTGTGTATGGAGCAATGGAAGGTGACAAATGGTTCGTTGTGCTGGACGGTAAGGCCGGGCCGGAGTCTGGACACGATAAAGTTGGTTATTTCATCTTCAGCCCCGACAGCAAGCGCCTTGTATATGCGAGGGGAAAGGGCGACAGGCAGTACATGGTGGTGGATGGCCGCGCCGGACCAGTGTACGGACAAGTGGGCGATCCGGTGTTCAGCCCCGACGGAAAACACCTTGCGTACTTGGCGATTGAGAACGGTAAGCGATTCGTCGTGCTTGACGGCAAGGAAGGTAAGAAGTATGACGGCGTGAACAGGCCCGTCTTCAGCAAAGATAGCAAGCATATTGCGTACAGCGTGATGAAAGGCTCCAAGGGCATGGTGGTAGTGGATGGCAAGGAAGGACCGGAGTATGACGACATCGGCATGGGCAGCGTCGCTCTCAGCCCCGACGGCGAAAGCGTTGCATATGCAGCGAACAGGGGCGGCAAATGGTTCGTGGTGTGGAACGGCGGGGAGGGGCCGGAGTATGATGGAATAAACCAGGGCAGCCCTGTCTTCAGTCCCGACGGCAAACACCTTGTATATGCGGCAAAGAAGGTCGACAAGTGGTTCGTGGTGTCGGACGACCAGGAGGGGCTGGAGCTCGACTACGACGACGTCAGCGGTGATAGCCCTATGTTCAGCCCGGACGGCAAGCATATGCTCTATACGGCCATGGCTGGTAATAAGTGGTTCGTGGTGATGGATGGGCAGGCCGGGCCGCCGTACGACTACATTTATAAGACGGTCTTTAGAGCCGATGGAGTGGAATACGTGGCTGAAAGCAGGAGTGATGGCTGGGTCCTGCGCTGCCGGCAGCCCTATCCTCGAATCAGTCCTGAGCGCGAGATTTTAGATGGCGGCGAGACGGTCGAAGAAAAAATCGCCAGGTTGCCCGAATTCCATCTTCCGCACGCGAATATCCCGTCTGCTGCCCTCCCATAGGCAGACAGAAGGATTGCTGATACCGCCCCGAGAAAAAGAATGGCTGAGCGGATTCATAATCGGACAGCTTTTTTCGCTAAAGTGTTTCAGTGATTTCGATATTTTAGTAAAGGATTTATTTAGCTCTATATTTTTATTAGCGAATGGTTGTATCACAGATTTGAGGAAAATGATTGAATTGATTTGCATTAATTCGTATAGTAATGAAGAATTATAACGAATGGACCTTGACAATTGTCTTCGCAAGATAAGAAAAAAGTAATTCCCATATGTGCAGGAAAAGGAGTCATCGTTATGTGGCAAAGGTGTAGTATCTCATGCATGAAACTCGGATTTGTTTTATTAATGAGCCTGGCAGTTTTGTTGCAAGGCTGTGAGGAACCAATGAAGCCGGCACCCGGCCCGGCTAAGGACATTCAGCCCGGCCATGAAGAAACTCCTCCCCCGGTCAAACTTCCTGACCCGCCCGTCATTGGACGTAAGCCTGATAACTTTGTATTAGTCAAAGGCGGGACTTTTATGAACACAAAGTCCAACTACTATGGAAAAAGTGTAACAATATCGAACTTTTATATCGGCAAATATGAGGTAACTCAAAAAGAGTGGATTGAGGTAATGGGAAGTAATCCCTCAGAA
>CAYZTY010000016.1:0-29722 GCA_964481525.1 uncultured Pirellulales bacterium | reverse complement strand
ACCGTTTATCCAGGCCCTAACCAACCACAACCTGCCGCCGGCCGAATAACTCTCTGCCATACCGAAGGGAGGTTTTTTGTCAGGGAGATATTCGGCCGGCGGCTCGTATGGTCCGTGTGGGTCGAAATAGTGTATCCACAAGAAAAAATCGTCATCGCCTTTTGAGTCGAGCCAATCAATAGCTAACCGCGTCAAATCACCGGTTGATGCCGTGGTGGCAAAGCGCCTCGGAAACAACCGGGACAAAACTCTGCCACAGGGAGAAATATCACGCCGTTTTGGAAAGAAGTTGTAGCCGATAAATCCCTGCCAGAAATTCCTGTAGGCAAGGTAAACATTGTCTCCAATGGCGTGTGTAAGATATCCGTCCTCGTACATACGTTCGGCCAACGTTCGCGGAGAATCAGGAAGAATTGACTTGTAACCTGAAGCCATATGGACCAAAGGCGACAATCCAGTCAAGATTGAAGTCACTGAAGGCGTCGTCCAGGATGCCGGCGCGAACGCCTTCTTAAAAAGAATCCCGTCTGCCGCTAATTGGTCAATATATGGCGTAGCTATTCGGCGGCTGCCATAACAGGACAATGCATCCGCCCTGAGTGTATCAATAATAATCAAAATCACTCGTTTGACAGGATGCCCGGTGCGTATGTTTGCCTTCGAGGACAGCGGCCGGTCCGAGCCAAGCATAAAAATCACCCCGGAGGCCATAAAAACAAGCACAGTAAAAACCTGCAAGATTTTCACCGGTGCTTTACCAAGTCTGAAACGCATAAAGACGGCAAGCGTAATAATAATACCAATCAGATAGTCAATATTGGTTACCAAAACGGGCAAGGTAAAAACCTTACTCCATAACAGGGTCAACCTGGCCGGCAGCGGCTGCAGCAAACACTTATTTACCCACACTGCCGCTATTGTCTCGGCCAGCAGCAATGGAACCGTCAGACAAACAGCCACCATAAGAGCACACCACTTCGAGTTTGCAATTACCTTTGTAGCTGAATACCCCGCCCAGGAAAATACCAAGACCGCCAGGAAACCATAACCGATAAGGAAAATTGTTCGCACATTTTGTACAAGCGAGCCCCAAGTAAGGTTACTGTATACTATGTATGATGCAAAGATCAAGCCGATAAATATAGCCAGTGACACCTTTAGAGCTTGAGGGTTCGCTTTAAGTACACGGCCAAGGGGATACACCAACAGAAACCACAGAATCCCATACAGCAAAGCGGTCATAATTATTTTTGCCGCAACAGGCTCTATGACGTGCAAAAACATTGCAGCTCTGGGCGCTTCATACACTGTCATTACTAAAGCGTCAAACAAGCTGGTTAAAAGACCAAGAAACAGGGCAAATATTAAAATGGCATGCCAGGACTGGTTTGAGTTGGTTTGCGACATAATATAATAGCTTTAGAAAATCAATGACATTCATTATTCAAGAAGTTATTATAACCAATATAAGACATAAGACAAAATAAAAAGCCACAACCGGAAGAGCTGTGTTTATGAATAGTCTTTCTGAAAAAAAGAAACTAACATCAAAAACCGGCTTTTTAATATTTCTTACGCCGTTTCTTTTATATTCTCTGGTCAGTCCGGGCAATCTTCCTGGCGATACCGAGGGGCGGTGGTCAGTCTCTCGGCAAATGGTTCGGGGGCGTGGTTTTTCTCTCGAAGAGTCGGCCAAGACGTGGAATTACGCCATTGGTATTGACGGGAAACGTTATGCTTTGTACGGCCTAGGACAGTCGTTGTGTCTTCTACCATTTGCAGCGCTGGGATTAATATTGGAGAAGGTTGCGCCGGTCAGCGCGGATACTGTAGATTTAGCGGCGCAGTTTTTAGCGTCGGTCATACTTTTTCCTGCTATAGGAGCGGCGGGCGTGTGGGCATTCTATCGCCTTGTGCACGCACTGGGTTACACCAAAAGGGTCGCTATTGTCACTGCTGCGGTGTTCGGCGGCTGTACAATGCATCTGCACTACTCGGTAAATACACAGGAGCAGACGCAGATAGCTCTGCTGCTGGTTCTGGCGGTGTTTTTTATGGTCAGGTATTATCAGGAGCAGCGAAGCGTTTATATGTGGCTGTTTTGTGCGTCGGCCGGGATGTGCATTCTATTCCGGTCTTCGTCCGCACCAGAGGTTCTTGCGATATGCCTTGCTGCGGTGATGGGTGAAATGCTCTTGCGGACGAAAGTCTCTCTGGTTAAACGGCTGGGAAGGTGGTTCGCTGCGGGAATACTCGGGGCCGGCAGTTTTATCGCGCTTGCAGGCTGGTACAATTACATCAGGTTCGGCAGCATCTTTGAGACCGGCTACGGCCTGTCGATTTCTACATCGCTGGGCGGACACAAGCTGTTTGAAAGCTCGCCTTTGCCAACACTTGCGGCGATGCTGTTTAGTCCGGGCAAAAGTATACTTCTTTATAATCCTGTACTCCTGTTGTCCGTGTTCTTTATTTGGGGCTTTTGCCGTCGGCACAGGCTTGTGGGCTTAGCTGTTCTTTCAGCGATTGCCGCCAATTTTGCAATCCACAGCTTTTTCACGGCATGGGCGGGTGACTATGCCTGGTCAATCAGGTATCAAATCCCGGTACTGCCGTTTATGGTTCTGCCGCTGGCACAGTTGTTTGCCTCTAATTTAAAATCCTTTGCCAGAAGATTAGTAATATCACTGATAATAATAAGCGCTTTAGTGCAGGTGGCATCTGTGGTCTACAATTTCAACCTAGAGTTTAAGCAGAATCCGAATCACTGTATTATTCCAGACAAATGGGTCTGGGACTGGAGGCAGTCACACCTTTTGAAGCGATTCGAAAACATCGGCAGGCATATACTCAATAACAGAGACTTCAGTTCCGTAAAAGTGGAAGAGGAAGAGCCGCTTCTATTTAAGGTTAATCAAACTAAACAGGCGATACGAGAAGCATATTATGTAAATTTTTTCCCCTTCAAGGCGGCAGCGATGCTGCGCCCGAACAAGGTGTTTTATCTGCTTCTGGGCATATGGCTCGTGGGAGTCGGAGCCTTTTTCACAAGTACACTCAAATTAGCACAGGCGTATTTGACCGAGGATTCGGCAATACGAAAATATCCTGTCTTATAAAATAATCATTGCCGCTCAGGCCATTTTGTCAGTGCGCCGAAGTCAAAGTCAAAGAGACTAAAGTTTCTATGAGCAAAGAACATTGCTACCTACCTGAGCTTTGACTTTGACTTCATTGAACCTGCCTCAGATGAGTCTCTCAGAGTTGCTAATTTCGGTTACTTATTGCGTTTATATTTACCCCAGAGGGTATATATGCCTCCTGTGACACCCAGAACCGCCAAGCTACCAAACAGGTAATAGAGGTCGATGGATGCAGGCCCAATCAAGGTGTCTGCAATGCGAGCAAGCCCTGCTTCTTTTTCACCGTGAAGCTGCCCGGTTTTTTGAATTCCAGGATAGTCGTCGCCTGTGCGAGAAATCGCAAGCTCTCCCAAGCGGGCCTCGATATAAGCAATAAGGTTTGCGTTTTCGCTATCTTTTATAGCATCACCGTACTTATCCATAGCCAACGCCACGGACTCAGCTACAGACCAGCCCATGTGGTCACTCAAAAGATTGATATATTCGACGAGAGCATCAAGCCACTGTGCAGCCGCGGCATATTGAACGCCACCATCGGCGTCGCGGCCAAGGGCCAACGCCTGACTAATCGAAGCTATCTGTTCCTCGGAAATCGGCATATGACTCGAGGCAAACTCGTTAGCTACGGCAAGTAAAGCGGCAACGCGAGTCCCTTCAGGGTCCTGTAAAATTATGGCAGCATCTTTAAGCCCTGCGGCCATCTGACACGGCTGTACATCCGTCGAAGAGAACTGAGCATTCGCGATGCTGACCTGTATTTGCTCATCTTCGTCAATTCCAAGCTCATTTGCCAGCCATTGCATCAAGGCGGGGCATCCAGTTTCTTCGAACTCTACTTTCTCAACAACAGCCGGAACTATAAGTTCTGGAATAGGCACATCCAGCGGAGGTGTCGGGCCAACCGGTGGCTCAGGCTTTTCCGGCGGCTCCGGCGGACACGGAGGTTCCGGCGGACAGGGAGGCTCCGGCGGACAGGGAGGTTTCGGCGGACACGGAGGCTTAGGAGGACAACACGGTGGTTTCGGCGGCCAACATGGCGGTTTCGGCGGCTTCGGAGGATTATGTTTGCAGCCACCAGCCATACCACCACCAAAACCACAACCTTGATTGCCAACCCAATTGTTGCCCACTCCATTGCCTTTGTTGCCTTCGTTCCAGTTACCTTTGCCATTACCCCCACCAGGGTTGAAGTCAACGCCACCAGCAGGATTTTCTCCACCAGCCCAGGGATTTTTGCCATGTCTGTGGCAGAAGTTGGGTTTTTGTTGATTTGCTACGGCGCCGCCTAAAGAGTTGTGATTCCCCAACGCCATAGAAAAAACGTCTCCGGCGGCGAAACATTGTTCGGCCGAACCGGTTGCACAACCGCCTTGAGCTGCGTTATGCTGTGAATATAATTTAACCACAACATCACAGCCGGGCTTACCAACAAAAAGATTCTGGCCAACGGACATCGCAACATATCCCTTGGAACCGCTTATGGTCGGTTTATTATTATTGCACTGGTTTTGGATACCATTGCCTCCGCCAAGGGGAACATTACCGCAGTTGGTCACTGTATGATTATTATTGCCAGTCGTAACTCCTTGCGACCCCCCATTACAGACGGGTCCATTACCAGGATTTATGCTGGTAGTCTTTACAGGGCCACCGGTTGGCATAGTAGTCGGCTGGGTGGGTATATTAGACACATTCCCAAAACCGGATTGATTTACGTTGCCGCAGACTCCACCAGAACCACCGATGTTTCCAGCAGGAGTAAAGGATTGGGCCGTCATAGAAGTCGGCTGAGTGGGTTGGCCGGGACCATTAAACACTTTACCATATTGCGGCCCCGACGCGTTGTTTTTTATCCCCCCAGAACCGTTGATAAAACCGGCGGGATTAAACGTACCATGTGAATTTTTGGAATACGGATTCTTGCCGTGCGAACCACCTCCCGGCCCGGCCAAAACGGTCGAGCTTAACGTTATTAGAAGTACACAACACGGCAATAAGCAGATAGTAATTCGCGCAAAACAATATCCTCTCAAAGATTTTAATAGTGAAGCCATCACCCCATCCCCCATTAGTTATGCAACTTATCTCCCCCTGGTAATCCGACGTAATATGTAGACGTAATTATAACCTTTACAGACCGTTATGTCAAGCTTAAATGGCAAAGCTTCGCTTCAAGCACTCCAAGGCGCTTCCGCAGAGGGATTTTCCCGCTTGTCACCGGCGTTTTTATACGACGTTGTGCGTTCCTTTGGTTATCCCGGAGCCGCCAAAGAGGGACGAAGGGTCTGAGTTAAATAATGATTTACTGTATATTTGCTGATTCTGTTCTGAATAGCTTTGCATAAAGCTATTCGGGCTGGTTATCTACAGATGCGAGAGATCAGGATGGAGATACGGGTGGGGGTTTACTACACAGGAGATACAGCCATAGCCAGGCAATTAAGCTGCCGGCAATGTAATAGGGAAACTGGTTCCACTTGAAACAAGTGCCTATCAAGGCAGCCCCTAAAAAGGTTCCGCGAAATTGCTGCAAGAGGGCCGGTTTCCAGAGCTGAAGGAACTCAAGAAGGCAGGTTATCAGAAATACTACTGTTACGATTTTTGTAACGTTTTTCCTCTGCGGCCAAAAAAGAAAAGCCACAAGAGACCAAAATATCACGTAAAGAATGCCTGTTGTATAAAACCTAACCCAAGTCCTGTACGGGCCTTCGTAGCAGGACCAGAGGTAGAGTCCTAAAGGCGTAATTAGGCACAATGACAGCAAAGCGGATACCCGTGGCACAAGCAGTCCCGGGCCAAAGAATGGAATACGAGCTTTCAAATCCATTAAGAGTCTTAATCCACACAGCAAAAGTTACTCGTCTGCGAGCTATCGCTGTAAACTACAACACTCCAAGCCTGCAAAAAGGCCTGGCTTGATTACAACTCAATAATTTCAATTCCTCGCCAGGGTCTGGCAATGTAAATCTCACAATCGATGTCGAATTTTTCTTTGTACGCTTCTGCAACTTTCTGTTCTATAAACTGAGTGGCCTCAGGATTAACAACAGCGACGGCCGCACCTCCGAAACCTCCTCCGCTAAGCCTTGCGCCGTAGGCACCATCGAGCCTGGTGATTTGCTCGACCAGAAAATCTATCTGTGAACACGAACTGGCAAACAAATCCCGCGATGAACGGTGCGACTCGGACATAAGCCCGCCGAACGCCTTTACGTCAAGACCGGCAAGCACCTCACCGGCTGCCAAAACTCTGGCGTTTTCACCTATGACGTGCTCGGCCCGCGAGAACAAAACAGGGTCTAACCGGCCCTTCACCGCCGCCAACATATCCCAATTGACATCTCGAAGTGCTTTCACCTGAGGATACATCTGCGATATCACCTTGCAAGCCTGCTCACACTGCTGCCTTCGCTTTCCATATTCGCCGCCGCCCACTTCGTGCCGGACCATACTGTTGAACACCATTATACAGCACTTTTCCGCCGGCAACGGCAGCAGTCTGGTCTGCAAATCCCGGCAATCCAGAAAAACCGCCTGCTCACGCCTGCCCGTTATGCAGACCATCTGGTCCATTATGCCACAGGGACTTTCGGCATAAATGTTTTCAGCCCTCTGACATATTTGCGCGAGCCTGACCGAGCCAAGAGCGTCGTTATATCCCGAAAGATGCAGCATTGCACGAGCCAGAGAAACCTCCAGGGCCGCCGAGCTGCTTAAACCGGCTCCTATCGGTACGTCACCTGCAACATATAAATTTGCCCCCTGCAGCTTGAGGCCCTCCTGCATCAGTAATGCCGCTACGCCCCTGCCATAGTTAGCCCATTTGCATTGTTTTGTAGCTGCGAGGTCTGCGGAGAGTTCAAACTCGTGCGACCGACCCGCCCATTCGGAATAAATGCAGACTTTTTGCTCTTCCCGCTGCGCCGCCGCCACCCAATATGACCTGTCAATCGCGGCGGCTATTACAAAACCTTCATTATAATCAGTATGGCCGCCGATTAGCTCTGCGCGTCCGGCCGCCCTGCTGAAAAAACTCGGCCTTTGGCCTTTGTAAATCCGCGCAAAGCTCCCGGCGATTCTTTCTATGAAATTATCAGGCCGAGACATGTTACTTGCCAAAACCTACAATCTCCTTCGACTACCAAGACAGGCTTGCTCAAGGCAGGCTTTTATTTGTTAAGCGCTACTTTTTCCCTCTCGTTGACAAGCTCCCCGGCCGGTATTGACCTTACCGAGCCGCCCCGTAACCTCAGGACAATCCGCTGCGGTGACTGTTCGATGATTTTGGCTTTTACCCTGCCGCCCGGCTTGAGCTTCAGCTTCGCCAACGGCCCATCGTCTTCTGTCGTACGGCCGGCAAACTCGTGCTTAAGCAATTCACACACCCCCTTTACTGCTTCCTCAAGCCCCTCTTCCAATCCTGCAAGGTCATTCTGCCATTTCCTTACCGCCTCTTTGCCATCACCGAAATCCTTATGCCTTGCGCCGGTGCGTCCTTCAAAACACAGTTTGTTCCTCCATACACTTTTATTATCCGCAACTTTAAACAGTTGACCCTCTATCTCTGCGCTGCATTGCGCCTCGCTGTCGAAAAGGCCGTACTTGGTATCCAATGCCAGAATATATTCCACATCCTGTTTGTCCGCGCTGCTATTCAGACCGGCTCCCATCAGCCCCAAGGTAACGACGTCGCCAATGTTTTTATATTCCTTCTTTATTTCTTTAACCTGTAAGCCGCTTTCTTCCAGCGCCCTTTTCAGCTCTGTTGTTAATCCATCACAATAGTCGCTCTTATTCAGCACGGAATTCAGTCTTTCCTGGTGCTGCCGATTATTACTTTCGTTTACTATGTACGCCGCTCCTGCCGCAATCGGGCCCGGTCCTCCCGCCGCCCAGAATATAAAATCCCCCGCCTCGCTGATTTCAACTACCGGTTTCTCACTGGTCTTGCAAACAACAGAAACTTCCGTTCCGGGTTCAAACGGCCCACCATCATATAACTGCGCCTGATAGGCACAGCCGCACAGTCCGGACATCAAGACGAGTGCAGCAATAAACGCCAAAACGACACTGAAGCTCCCGGAGGATATTGTTCGATTCGCAGTTTCACTCATTATCATTTCCTCTTTATAAAAGCGGCTCCGATACTACCGACGAATTGTATTTTCCTGAGTGCTATATAGCAACAGTTTTCTATTTTGTCCGCCCCAATGCAGGATAAAACATAGTTCTTTATTCGTCATATATTCCCCCGTACATTAGAAAGGCGATGATATTTTCGAGGTTCCCGCACATATGCTGTAACAAACAAAATCAACCACAAATGTCCTTTAGATGCCGTTGAGTAATTTACCTGTTGAAAAAAACATCGATTACCGATACAATTCCACGTCGTCTTGTAAATCAAAAGAAAGCTGAAAATGCAGGAAGAATTGCTAAAAACGGTAAGTAATCTCGGCTCGCCGCGCGTATTGCTCATCGGTGATTTTATGCTTGATGCATACATTTACGGCGATGCCCTGAGGATAAGCCCGGAGGCCCCCGTGCCCGTGCTGAAGGTGGTCAGAAAAGAATACCACTGCGGCGGGGCCGGCTCGGTGGCCGTCAACCTGGCTGCTCTCGGAGCAAAACCACTATGCATCGGCGTAATCGGAGATGACGAAAACGGCAGGCTCCTCTCCGAGCTTTTGAAGAAGGCCGGTGCGGATATTTCGCGAGTTCTTACCGTCCCCGGCCGACCGACAATTACCAAGCAAAGACTCATCGGTCTGGCACAGCACCGGCACCGTCAGCAACTAATGAGATTCGACGAAGAATCCTCCGAGGCACTATCCGAGGATGCGTACAAAAAAGTTCTGCAAGCCTACAAACAAGAACTGCCAGGCGCAGAGATTGTTTGTTTGCAGGACTATAATAAAGGACTGCTAAATCTCAAACTTTGCAAAGAGATGATAAAGCTGGCCGGCCAGGCCGGCAAAAAAGTTCTTGTGGACCCTTCACCGATAAGTGACTACTCAAAATATAAAGGGGCCAGTCTGGCAACGCCAAACAGAAAAGAAGCATCTATCGCCGTGGGGTTTGATATAAACACTCCAGATGATGCCGCCAAAGCCGCCGAGAAGCTTGCCCGCAGCTTGCGGCTCGATGCTGTAGTAATTACTCTCGATAAAGAAGGCGCTTATCTCAGGACCGAAAACATAGACGAATTAATAGGCACCCAACCTCGTAATATCTATGATGTAACAGGGGCAGGCGATGTCATATTGGCCAGCTTAGCAACTACTATAGCCGCCGGCTGCGATTACAAAACGGCTGTGCAAATCGCCAACTTAGCAGCCGGTATCGAGGTCGAGAAGTTCGGCGCGGTAAGTGTAACCATCGAGGAGATTGTTAATGAGATCCTCGGTGGAAACAAGATTCTTCCCATCGAAACTTTGATTGCCCGGCTCGAACAACATCGCAACCGCAGGGAGAGTATTGTTTTCACAAACGGCTGCTTTGACGTTTTGCACAGAGGGCATATTGAACTTTTGAAATTCTGCAAGGCCCAGGGGGACATTGTGGTCATCGGGCTCAATAGTGACAGCTCAACGAGGATAATCAAAGGGCCCGGCCGACCCGTTAACAACCAACACGACCGGGCCGCCGTTCTCGCCGCCCTTCATACCGTTGACTACGTCGTAATATTTGATGAGCCTGACCCGCTCGAGGTCATAAAGAAAATAATGCCCGACGTTCTGGTCAAAGGTCGTGACTGGGCAGAGAAAGGTGTCATCGGCCGTGAGTTCGTTGAATCGCATGGCGGCAAAGTTGTGCTTGCACCACTGATGGAGGGCAAAAGCTCCACCGCCACCATTGCAAAAATAAAGTCCCTGAGTACCAGAGCCGAGGATTCGACATTCAGAGACACAAAAAATGAACCGACAAATAACTGATGCCATTAAGGCACACTTAAAGATGTCCGCCGAGCTACAATCAAGCGGCACGGCCAAAATTGCCGAGGCCGCTGAGATGATAATCCAGTCTTTCAAACAGGGCGGGCGAGTTTACGTGTGCGGCAACGGCGGCTCGGCGGCCGACGCCAAACATATAGCCGGGGAATTAGTCGGCCGATTTCTGCGTGAACGCAAAGCACTGCCCGTAGTCGCCCTGACCGCAAACGACTCTATAATAACGGCCGTGGCAAACGATTACGGCTATGAGGCCGTCTTTACCCGCCAGGTCGAGGCGCTGCTCCGTAAAGGCGATGTCCTCTGGGTGCTCTCAACAAGCGGCTGCTCAGCCAATATCATAGCAGCGGCTGAATTAGCGAAGAAAAAACAGGCCCGCGTACTTGCCTTTACCGGCCGAAAGGACAGCAAGCTTGAAAAAATCGCAGACGTCTGTCTTTGTGTCGATTCCGAGACCTCTCCGCGCAGCCAGGAAATCCATCAACTTGCTTACCATATTATTTGCGAGCTGGTAGAATCGGCCGCGGCGGATAACACTAATCCAAAAACACAGTGATGCAAAATGGCACATAAAGCGATATTTATTGACCGTGACAAGACGCTTGTCGAAGACCCGGGTTATATCAGCAGTCCCGAACAGCTAAAACTCCTGCCCGGTGTCCCCGAGGCACTGATTCAACTGAGCCGGGCCGGTTATAAACTGGTCGTCATCACCAATCAGTCCGCTGTCGCACGGGGGATAATCACCGAGCAAACACTCAAAGAAATTCACGAGCATCTTAAACAAATGATTGAGTCAGACGGAGCAAAGCTGGACGCAATTTACTATTGCCCATATCATCCCGACGGTTCCGTTAAAAAATATCGCAGGAAAAGCGACCTGCGAAAGCCGAACCCGGGTATGCTGCTGCTGGCTGCGGAACAGATGGACATAAACCTTTCCGGGTCCTGGATGATTGGCAACGGTCATAGAGACATTATTGCCGGCCGACGGGCCGGCTGCAAAACAATACTCCTGGATACTCCGGGCGAAACCAAACCCGCCCTGGATTACACTACAACCGAGACCGACTTATCAACGCCGGACTATAAAGCCGTCAACATAAAAGAGGCCGTCAATATTATCAAAAGATACGAAGGACTGCTGAAACAACCCTCCGAGGTTTCGGAGTCAACGCCCAAAATAGAAAAGCCACCGATGAACGCGAAAAAAACCGACCAATCACCCGAGCAGGACTCGACAAAACAACCGCTTAAACAACCTGCAGAGGCTATCACCGAACTGTTGAAGCAAGAACAGACAGAACCGGCCAATGAACAAATCGAGCCACTGCTGCGGGAGATTGTTGTGCTGCTTAAAGGTATTCAGCGAGACAGTATGTTCAGTGAATTCTCAGGTATGAAACTGTTGTCGGGTATACTGCAGGTCATCGCCGGCTTTTGTCTGCTGATGAGCCTTGGGCTCCTGCTGAGAGACACAGCCGGGCAGAGCAGTCCTGCACTGATATCGCTCGGTTTTGCCGCGGTTCTGCAGTTGATGGCACTTACTTTTTACATAATGCGTGACCGAAAATGACAAGGCCCTGATTTTGGCTGCCAAGACGATAAACCAGCAGAACATTTTAGTCTGGCTTCCTTCGCCTCTCGGAGACGCGGTTCTTTGTACGCCGGCTCTCAGAGCGATACGTAATTGCCTGGCGGACAAGAAAATCTTTTTTTTTGCAAGCTCCGCAGTCCACCAGCTTTTATCGCCCTGCCGGTTCAATAACGAATGGCTCATACAACAAACCAGCAGCCCCCTTGCCATCGCCAAGGCCCTGAAAGGTCACAAATTCAGCCAGGCACTCCTTTTCAAGAACTCATTCGCTTCGGCTTTAGCGGTATTCCTGGCCGGGATACCAACACGTATCGGTTATGCCCGTGAGGCAAGGGGCCCAATGCTGACGGACAAACTTCTGCCACCTAAAGAGCCGGACGGCAAGTATAAGAGTATTGCTATGATAGACTACTATCTTGCCGTCGCTTCCTGGCTGGGGGCCGATACCGCCGACAGAAGCCTTCAGCTCGAAACCGACCAGGACAATAACGAACAAGTCTGTGCAAAATTACCCGCTATCCTCGCCCCTGATACACCTACCATCATACTCGTACCCGGCGGCGCATTCGGGCCAAGTAAATGCTGGCTGCCGGACAGATATGCAGAAACGGCCGATTGGCTAATCGAAAATTACAATGCAACGGTTGTTGTCTCGGTCGCCCCAAATCCCGCCGAGAAAAAGATCGCCGAACAAATCTGCCGAGCAAGCAGGCATAATCTGCTCAGCCTTGCCGATATACCTTTGAGCCTTGGCGAACTGAAATCTCTTTTCAGTCTTGCCGAGCTGGTCATAACCAATGATACAGGTCCCCGGCACATAGCCATCGCGCTGGGGCGTAAAATTATCACGCTTTTCGGGCCTAACGACCCGACCTGGACAAATACCGGCTACGAAAATGAAATACAAATCATCCCCGACGTCGAATGCGCACCCTGCGAGAGACCAACATGCAGAAAATCGGAACATTTGTGTATGTTAGCAATCAGTGTTGAAGAGGTCTGTAATGCCGCGGCACAACTGCTCGGTAACAATCGGGATTGATTGACTGATGAACGAAAATTTTACAGAACTTGCGCCCGGCTATTTGGTTGACCCGCAATACAAAACCGGCCTGCAGCAATTGGGGCTGATTTCTCTTGATGCAGTTTTTTCTTTTGAGGCAGGAGAAAATCTAACAAAGAAAAATCTCGCTGCCCATCGAACACGCCTCCAAATCGAGTTACCAACAATTCCAACAACTGCATTTTTAAAGCGATTCGATAGGCCTCCGATTCAGGAGCAGCTACGGAACTGGCTTTCCCGAGGACGAAAAAGCTCGATGCGCTACGAACTGGACTCGGCAAACAAACTCGCTGAAGCAGGCATTAAAATCGCCAGGATAATTTCATACGGAGAACAATGGGGCCTTTTCTTTGAAAAACGAAGCTTTATTATGACGGAAAAAATTCCAGCCGCTGAGGCCCTCGAGCGAAAGTTGCCCGACTGTTTTCACCTGCCGGCCACCGCCGCGAATCTCAAGCTGCGAAGAGCTTTTATCTCCAAGCTGGCGCGGTTTGCACGAAAATTTCACCAAACCGGCCTTCGTCACAGGGATTTTTACTTTTCGCACATATTCTACAGTTGCGACGGCAGTTTTTATCTAATCGACCTTCAGAGAGTTTTCAAGCCGGTGGTCCTGGCTGAGAGATTTCGAGTAAAAGATATTGCCCAGCTATATTATTCGGCGCCGGGACGTTATTTTTCCTCAACAGACCGTCTGCGCTTTTACCTTAGTTATTCGGGAAAAAGGCTGCTCGACCATTCGGACAAAATATTCTTCCGGAAGGTGATAAGAAAGGCAAAACGAATGGCCCGGCACGATGCCAAACACGGGCGGCCGGCGCCATTTGAAAACTGATTCACTGCGGCTATAATACTCCAATGCAAATGAAAGTTGCCCTCGTCATAGAACGTGCAGATGTAGCTTTGGGCGGAGCGGAGCGCTCCATCCTCGAGTTAGTGCAGGCCTTATACGAACTCGGTTTGCAGGTGAAGCTGCTGGCTGCGACAGGCACAACCAACTCCCAAAACGTATATATTCTATCTCAGGCCGGTCCGGCCAAACGTACAAGCCTTTCCAATTTCTCAAGAAAGCTCAGAGAAAAACTGAGCCAAGACCATTATGACATAATCCACAGCGTGCTGCCTTTCGAGTTTGTTGACGTATATCAGCCTCGCGGCGGAAGCTTTGCCGAGGCTATTATCCGTAATGCAGAAAGTTACGAAACCTCGCTATGCAGGTCATATAAGCGAATTACGGCTTTTGCCAACCTTCGACGAACCATACTTTTGCGAGCCGAGAAAAGGATTTGTAAGAATTCAAATGGGCCGGTAATTGTTGCACTTTCGAAGTATGTTGCCGAGCAGTTCAAAAAACACTATGACGCCAGCGATGAGCGAATAGTCGTTATACCTAACGGTGTGAAAATGCCCGGCCCCATCGACCAAAATTATATGAGTAAACTTCGCTCTCAGCTTTTCGAACAACTGCAACTCAAAGAAACGGCAAGACCCGTGTTTTTCCTATTCGTGGCCAACAATTTTCGACTGAAGGGACTGGCGCCGTTATTAGCAGCTTTTCAGCTTCTGACTGAACGTACGAGCTCGGCACAGCCTTATTTGCTGATCGCCGGCCGGGATAAATCAGGTAAATATCGCAAACTTGCAGCAAGGCTCGGCATCAGCCGGAGAATACTTTTCCTCGGGCACATAAAACTTATACAAAATTTTCCGGCAATAGCAGACGTTGCCGTCCTGCCCACTTTTTACGACCCTTGCTCCCGTTATATCCTCGAGGCAATTGCCACCGATAAGCCCGTAATTACCACACGATTCAACGGCGCGGCCGACTTTATCACGGACGGCAGGCATGGCAAAATTATTGATAATCCACGACAGGTAGATGCCCTGGCGGAGGCGATGACCCATTTTACAAACACGACCAATATTCAAAACGCATCGAGGGCTATTATTGACGATAAATTAAAAGAAAAAATCTCAATTAATCGACATGCTGAACAACTGATAGACCTTTACGAAACAATACTAAAAAATAAGGTAAAACAATGACATTTGTACTTTTGATAATTGCTTCTTATTTACTCGGCTCCGTTCCGTTCGGTTTGATTATTGCCGGGGCACACGGCAAAGACCTGCGCTTGGTCGGCTCGGGCAATATCGGTGCTACAAACGTCAGCAGAGCACTTGGTAAAAAGTGGGCATTGGTGTGCTTTGCCCTCGACGTTTTCAAAGGTCTACTCCCAATGCTGGTTACGGCGCGTTTTACTACACTTCCAATTACAAACCAGCAACTCGCTTTGTGGCTTGCCGTCGGCTGCGCAGCTATACTCGGCCACATCTTTCCCGTTTACCTGAAATTTAGGGGCGGCAAAGGCGTTGCAACCAGCCTTGGTGTATTATTAGGCCTTTGGCCCTATTACACGATTTGCGGTTTTGCCGCTCTTGTGGTCTGGGTTATTGTTGTTCTGATATGGCGTTACGTTTCACTGGCCTCGATTGCGGCGGCAATCGCCTTTCCGGTTTGCCTGACCGTGGCCGTGGCCGTCGTGCCCGACTGGCGTTTCGACACGTTATGGCCTCTGTTTACAGTCGCAATTCTTATGCCTGTCCTGGTCGTCCTGCGGCACCGCGCAAACATCAAGAGACTAATTGAAGGCACTGAAAGCAAAATCCTACGCCATAAAGATTAAACAAATCGAATTAGCGATTGAAGATTTTCAATTTACTCACTATGCTCCACGAATAGACTGCAGACCATTACGTCCTCAATACGGCCTACCGATAAAGCACAAGTTAAGACCACTGATGACCACATTTATTGCAAACATGTGGTCCCATATGACCATCTTTATCTTTACATACTCCTCCCTTTGTAAAATTACATTTAGGACATGGTTTATCACAATAAAGCCTCGTTGTTTCTTTCGATTCCTTTTTGTCGTTTTTTTCTGGATTCTTTGAAGTTGGATTTTTGCTCATTTTCGATACCTCCCTAAAAAATAATCTTTGTTTTATTGTGGTTAAATGAATTGTTGGTAACGGCATATAACAATGATTATGCACTCTGCACAAAACAGGAAATGCAGACTGTTCCTTTCCTTATAAGAAGTTTCCGTTTCTTCCTGATTAATCACTTACTGTCTCTTGCCCTGCCAACAGCTCCAAGATTATACAAAATGTATAAACTACTTCAGAGCCTATCGACCGAACTTGTCTGTTCTGTGCCGCCTGTATCATTTTCCGATAAATTCCGTAACTTTTTGTGCAATTTCTTTCTGAATAATATACCTTCCGACTTCCTTTATCAAGAATTTTACAATTCATAGGAAACCATTAGCTGACGTTTTTAGCTCCGGTATCGAGTTTTTTTGCGAGGATTTCGGAAACAACTTTGGGGTTTGCCCGGCCGCCGGTCTTTTGCATCACCTGGCCTAACAGAAAACTTTTGGCCTTTTTGCTTTTCTTCCCGCCGCTTTTTACGTCATTAACCGCCTGAGGATTATCTTTCAATACCTGCTCAACCACTTTTTCCAGTTCACCGGCGTCACTTTTTTGAATTAAATTGAATTCTTCTGCGATTTGTCCCGGGGGCTTTGCGGTTTCTACCATTTTTTCAAAAATTGTCACCGAGGCGCTGGCACTAACCCTGCCTTCCTCAATCATTTTAGCCAGCTCTGCTACATCCTGTGGCTTAACACCAAGTTCAGCTACACTGTATCCCTTTTCATTTGCCAGTTTCAATCCGGTTTGGGTAAGTAGATTGCAAACCCGTTTCGGCTCACCACCCGCTTTAATTGCCTCATCAAAAAACTCCGCTGTGGCACGTTCCGCCGTTAAAACACCGGCATCGTATTCACTCAGTCCATACTCGCTTACATAACGCTTTTGCCTTGCCAACGGCAACTCACATAAACGGGACCTTATCTGCTCAAGCCATTTGTCACTTACCTTAACGGGCACGAGGTCCGGGTCGGGGAAATAACGATAATCGTGGGCCTCCTCTTTTTCTCGCTGCAGGACCGTAATCTGATTTACATCATCCCAGCCTCGTGTCGTCTTGTTGCCCATTTCCATCACCAGCCCTGTCTCGGCAAAATCGTCAAGCTGCCGTTCAATCTCATAAGCGACACTTCTTTCCAGTGCGCGAAAGCTATTAAGGTTCTTAACCTCAACAATCGGCGTCTTGCAATCTTTGCCGTCTTTATCAACGACCACATTGATATTTGGCTCAAAGCGCATATGGCCTTTTTGCATATCCGCTTCCGAGACGCCAAGATACCTAACAATTCGCTGCAGCTCCACCGCCAGCGTGCGAACTTCCTCTGGGCTGTTCATATCCGGCTCGGTAACAATCTCCAGCAGCGGCACGCCGGCGCGGTTCAGGTCCACCTGCGAAAAACCATTTGCCGAGTGCAGATTCTTGCCGGCATCCTCTTCCAGATGTACCCTTATTATCCTGATTTTTTTGGTCCGGCCGCCCTCAAGGGCTATTTCAATAAAGCCTTTACTGCTGAGCGGCAGGTCGTACTGGCTTATCTGATAATTTTTCGGCAGGTCGGGGTAATAATAACTCTTCCTGTCCCATTTGGTAAAACGGCTAATCTCGCAGTTAAGGGCAAGGGCCGTTAGCACTGCATACTCAAAGGCTTGTTTATTCATCACCGGCAGCACGCCCGGCATACCCAAACAAACGGGACAGACCCTGCTGTTCGCCTGCTCGCCATATTCAAGGGCACAGGCGCAGAACATCTTCGTCTCCGTGCACAAATGCACATGAATCTCCAGGCCGATTATCGCTTTGTACTGCAACTGTGCCAATTTTAATTAACCACGAATGAACACAAATAAACACTAACCATTATGAATTATAAAACCAATCTTTTATACTCAAATCTCGGTTTGCCGAAATTCAGAATTAGTCCCAGTTTAATTCCTGTAGCTCGCAGATAATTTAATACCTGAGCGATATGAATATTTGCAATAGCATCTACAGTCTTTAATTCGAGTATTAATTTATTATCTACCATTATATCCGCAAAATATTGGCCTATAACTTTGCCCTGAAAATAAACATCTGCCGGAGCTTGCTGTCTGGCAGGTATTTTTTCTCTGTCAAGCAGCAGCATCAAGGCGTTTTCATATACCTTTTCCAGAAAACCACAGCCGAGCTCAATGCACCTCAAGTGCCAATTTTATGATTTTATAGGAAAGGTCTTTATAAATTATATTTTCATTCTCATTCATATATTCAGGTTCAAAACAAACTAATTAGTGTCCATTCGTGTTTATTCGTGGCTAAGTTTTTTTATCTATAGTGTTCATTCGTGTTTATTCGTGGCTAACTGTCTTTTATATATCCGGTTTTGCACTATGCCAATCGGTTTGCTTTTCAAACATTCTTGCTATTCGCAAGAGTTTATCTTCCGTAAAGGCCGGGGTTAGTATCTGCAGACCTATCGGCAAATTATCGCCATCGAAGCCGCAGGGAATGCTTATCGCCGGCACTCCTGCCAGGTTGGCCGCTATCGTATAAACGTCCGAGAGGTACATTTGCAGCGGGTCGTCAATCTTTTCGCCGATTTTGAAGGCCGTCGTCGGCGAGACCGGCATCATAATGCAATCGCAGCTTTCAAAGGCCTTCGTAAAATCGCTGCGTATCAGGTTCCTTACCTTCAACGCCTTTAGATAATAGGCATCGTAGTACCCGCTGGACAGCGCATACGTACCCAGCATTATTCGTCTTTTTACCTCACCGCCAAAGCCCTCGGCCCGCGACTTCGAATAAACCTCAATATAATCTTTCGGCCTTGGCGTTCGATACCCATAATGCACGCCGTCGTATCGCGCAAGGTTGCTCGAGGCCTCGGCTGTTGCAATCAAGTAATAGGCCGCGATTGAATAATCAAAATGCGGCATTGTTATCTCAACAACCTTAGCGCCGAGGTTTGTGTAAATTTCCAGAGCCTCACCAATTGCTTTTTGCACATCTGGAGCAGCCCCTTCGTTTAGCTGCGGTACTACGCCGATTTTCAATCCTTCCGGCGGCTTATCGAGCTTTTCAAGATAATCACATACCGGCGCGATTTTCTCGCTGACGCTGGTACTATCTCTTTGGTCACGGCCAGCAATAACATTCAAGATTAAAGCCGTATCAGCAACCGTTCGCGTTAGCGGCCCAATCTGGTCCAGGCTTGAGCCGTACGCAACGAGTCCAAATCTCGATATCCTGCCGTAGGTAGGCTTTAGGCCAACGGTGCCGCATAAGCTGGCCGGCTGGCGTATCGAGCCGCCCGTATCCGAGCCTAATGCCGCGAAGCACATTCTCGCGGCAACCGCCGCCGCCGAGCCGCCGCTGCTACCGCCCGGGACCCTGGTTAGGTCCCAGGGATTGACCGTCCTTTTCAGGCCCGAGTTCTCCGTGCTCGAGCCCATCGCAAACTCATCCAGATTCGTTTTGCCGACTATCACCGCGTCGGCGGCAAGAAGCTTTTCAACTACCGCGGCATTATAAGGTGCGTGGAAGTTTTCCAATATCCTTGAAGCGCAGGTCGTAGCGCCGAAAGTTGTACACATATTGTCCTTTACCGCAATCGGAACACCCGCCAAGAGGCCTACGGAGTTTCCTGCTTTGATTTTATCATCGACTTGCTTCGCCTGTGCCAGCGCCTGCTCTTTGAACGTGCTGATATATGCCCCTATGCTCGGCTCATGCTTTTCTATTTGCTCAAAGACTGTTTCAGTAGCTGCAAAGCTTTTAACTTGCCCTGCCGCGATTTGGTCCCCCAGCTCTTTACAATTCAAATTAAGCAATTCATCCGACATAAAACCAATACCAAAAAAATCCTTATGCTCCGGAACTATCGTCCAGGATTTTGGGAACTTTGAAGAACTCGCCGTCTCGCTGGGGCGCATTGGCCAGCGTTTTTTCCATACCCAGTGACTCTTTTGCTTTATCTTCCCGGAAGACGTTACTTATAGGCAGGCAGTGCGCCAACGGCTCGACGTTTGTCGTATCCAGCTCATTGAGCTTCTCGATGTATTCGAGGATTGCACTCAATTGCCTGCTGAAAACGCCCACCTCGGCGTCCGTCAGGTCCAGCCGTGACAACTTTGCAACCGCTCTTACCTGCTGCTCATCGATAATTCTTTTCATAGCTTTTTCCCAGCCAAAAGAAAAACGAGGCCCAGCCGCCTCGTTTTTACAAAAATCTTTTCTCTTTGCAATGTTAAAATTTCGCTATTCAACGACCTCTTCAGGGGGTTTGTAGTCTCTCTTCGGCGGCTTTTGCACAAGCCCCAGACGCATTGCCTTGGCGGAGACCTTAATTCGGCAGACCTTGCCGTTTACAACCGCCCGGACCTTTTGGATATTAGGCTTGAATTTTCTCTTTGTAATACCGGTGGTTTTCCTGCCGACACCACCGAGATATTTGGCCTTGCCTCTGCGGGCTATACTGCGGCCCGCGCTGGTCTTTTTGCCGGTAAAATAACAAACTCTCGACATCTCAGAGGCTCCTGTTCTCGTAGTCCATAGTTTCCTATCTATGAACTATGAACTCTTAACAACGAACTGGTGAATATATGCTTTCCTACAAAATTTGCAACAACAAAACCAAATTTTACCACAAAAACCCCGCAATGCCACAATTTTCTTGACATTATACCTAAAATTCATACATTACGAGAGAAGAAAACCGGAGGAGCGGCAAAATAGGGACAATAATCAAATCTTTTGCGATGTTAGTACAACATCGACATGACGGACAGAATAATCTCAACCAAAGAAAGGAAGGTGAATTATGTCTAAGAAAGTATTAATTTTAACGGCTATTTTATCAGTATTTTTGGCGTGTCAGGTTCAAGCTGCTGTCATCGATTCAAACTGGGTCAGTTGCACCGCTGGATTTTGGTCAGATACAAACAACTGGAATCCCAATGTCATCCCGGACAATAACTCCACAGACTCATATAACGTCACGATAGATACGGGAAGCTGCGGCCACGAAGTTGAAGTCCGGATACGGGAGAACCGTACAATCAACGACCTGACCATCTATGGCGAGGTCGACTTGGAAAGCTACGTCAAGGAAAATATGACAAACATCGTCCTCGCTATTGTCGAGGACCTCGACATTACATTAACCCTTGAAAATGCCCTCACAAATTACGGCGAACTGGAAATCGGAAATTTACCTCTCATCATCGACGGGAATATCGTAAACCATTCTCACATGGAGGTCAGCCAAGTCGACATGAGCGGCAATATAACAAACTACAACTATCTTGAACTCGACCAGACTGATATGGAGGGCAATGTAACAAACATGCCAGGCGCCACTCTCGAATTCCAGTTCCCAGGCGCAGAAATCAACGGCCATCTGCAGAATCTCCCGGACGGCAAAGTTGTTGCGGAAGCCCATGCAGAGATAAAGCAGGGTGATGTGGCCAATGCCGGGCTGATTAAACTGGTTCCTCCCGGCGTTATGATGTTCGAACACAACTTTTCTAACACAGGCGAGGTTCACCTTTACGGCGGTGCCATCCGTTACTGGGCTGAAGAAGACGGGCCAGGCATACTCGACAATAACTCAACAGGGCTTATCAATGGCTTCGGTCTTATCGAAGCAGGAAGTTCAATAGACAATAAAGGAACTATTTATGCCTATGGAGGCCCTTTGAGCATCGCCGTTGACGGCAGCTTCATTAACGAAGGGACGTTAGGTAATCTGTCCCCCGCCTCACTGTTAACAAAGCCCGCTGCTGACCTTACTAACCTCGGCACAATAGAGGTTAATGCCGGCGGTGGTTTTGCATTTGACTGCAATCTTGTTAATGAGCCCAATGGATTAATTAAACTACTTGGCGGAACGCTGGCAGCAAAAACGATTACGCAATCAGCAGATGCGAATTTTGCGGGTTTCGGTTCAATTACCGGCGACGTTATCATTGACCCTAACGGCCTAATCAAGCTGACAGGCCCGACAAATATCGTCGGCAACGTGGATATTCAGGAAAATGCGACGTTAGAGATAAGTGACGGCACTACACTCGTTACGGGCCATACGACAAATAACGGCACTATCTATATGAAAGGCGGCCGATTAATCCCACAGGGAGGTATAACCAATAACGGTAATATTATCTGGGAACCGGGGCTTTACAACAATATGGCTGATTTCAATCTTGACGGGCAGGTCAACTTCACGGATTTTGCAGACTTTGCCGGTACATGGCTATGGCAGACGGCGTGGAACTAATATTCGCCACACGTCACTCGCTTGCCCCGCGCGGCTTTAGTGAAGCAGAATGACTTGCGACTTCACTTTGAAGATTCTTCCAATATCGCTTCCAGCGATTTATGTGTCTCGATGGAATTGGGGTCTATCCGTAAAGCGGCGCGAAGCATCTTTATGGCCTTGTCTCTATGCCCTTGTCGTTCCAGAATAACGCCCAGACTATTATATGCATCTACGCTATCCGGCCTATATTGAATAACTTTAGAATAATATCTTGCTGCCTTATCAAGCCTGCCCTGTTCCTGATATGCCAATGCCAAATTAAAATATGAATCAGAATAGGCAGGATTGATTTGTACGGCCCTAAGGCTGTGGGCGATAGAAGCACCCAGGTCCCCTTGTTTGCCGGATATAAAACCTAACTTGGCATACGCCTGGTAATGATGCGGTACTAAACTTATAACCAGACGATACTGCTCAGCAGCAGCTTCGAAGCTGCCCAAACCTTCCAGAAATTTGCCGTATTTCCAATATAGCCACCAATCCGAGGGCCTTTGCCGTATCGCCCAGCGATACTGAGCCTGAACTTCTTCAAGGCCTGCCGGTGAACGACAATCACTGAGAGCTGTATACAATTGTTGCTCCATTTGCCTAATCTGCCGGCTATGATAGAGCTGATTGGTAAACGGCGGCAGCTTTATATAGCCATTGAGAACCTCTTCAGCAATCTTGTACCGGTCCCAGGCTGTATACGCTAAATATCGCGCGCATTGGGCCTCGGTTGTCAATTCTCGTTTATCTTTGCTGTAATGAGTTATCCGCTCCGGAAGTATCTCCTCGACCTGCTTGAAAATTGCACCGGCCAGAAGATAACCGCCCTTAAAATTCATATGGACGTGTTCATAAAAAAGCTCCCGGCCCGGAGTTTCATAGGGACTGTTCTGCTCAAAAACTTCGACAGCATCCACCACATAAACACCCTCGGCAGCCCCATCGCCGGCCACACCCCGTATAACCTCGTTTATCCGCGTATCAGCGCGAAACCTAAGCGTGTCTAAATCACATGCCCGGATATATTTATCTCGGGCCTTGTCATACTCGCCCATCAACCAATAACACCGGCCCAGACGAAATTGCAGGTCCGCGTAGCTGTCATCAATTTTGGTGGCCGAGAAGTATCGTTCCACCGCCTCAGCATAATTGCCGGCTTCTTCAAATTTCACACCTTGCTGATAAAGCTCGTCCCACCTTTTCTTCTCATCATCCGTCAGATTCGGCCGATGCAGGGATGCAAACGGAGGGCTATCTTTCAGGTTGCCGGGGACCGTGCAAAAAATTATCTTCGTTCCGCTTTTGCAAGCAATTCGGCGAATATCCTGTAAGTTCCTTCGAAAATGCCGGTAAACGATTCCCAGGCCGGGCTCATCCGCTCTTACCTGCTTTTCGAGAAACATTTCCATCCCACGCCAAATCTTAGGGACATCTTTCGCGCCGGCCGACTCCAGAAGATTCGTTATAAGCTGGCCCAGCCTGGTAGCTTTAAGCGCTATCCCCAAGCGGATGAGGGACAGATTGGAGCTAAGCGGCGTAAAGACTGTTCCGGCACCGTACGGCCCGACCACCTCGTTGTTGCCAAGGTATATGATAAACAAATCAGCCTGACGTCGTGCGCAATCTTCGGCAATTTCCAGAACCACATGGGAATTTATAGCCGCCATTGCAAGGGTAATGACCTCAAAATTGGCTTGTGGATACTGCTCGCGCAGCATCACTTCCAGGATACGCCCGAAACAAAACGCCCCGTCCGGCGTACCCGCTGCAGCGGAAGCTCCCATCACAAAAATTCGATAGGTATCTTTTGATTTAGCCGCAGGGAATAAAAACGACCTGGCTTCTCGAGCGACGTTCGGGTGAAAAAACCGCCAAGTAAATTTGATATTGTCACAGTAACAGGGCGCGGCGCTTTCTTTGCATTTGACGATTGCAGCTGTGGGGAAACCGTAGCCGACAATACGTAAAGTAATCTCCAGCAGCAAAAATAAAAGAGCCGGAATAATGGTAAGAGCAACAATACGAAAAAGCCACAAACGCCAACCGGTTATCGGCCGGGATGTAGTCTTTTCTCCGCTTCTGAATCTCAAACGCATTTATCTGCTCTTTTACCGGTAAAAGAATTTCTTTTAAGATAACCTGTATATTTATCTTTTGCCGTGCATCAACCGATTAGCCGGCGGCGGCTTCTTCAGATATGCAACTTCAGCTTTCGTTAGCATTCTATACTTACCAATGCCAACTCCTCGCACAGTGAGTTTGCCGATTCGTGTCCGCTTAAGTGATTTTACCGGTAAAGAAACTTTTGCCAGCATTCTACGGACCTGCCGATTGAGTCCCTGATGAATAGTGATTTCAATTAACGATTCTTTTTTGCCGCGTTTTAAAATTTTTACCGATGCTTCGGCCGTTCTGCCTTCAACCAGCCAAGTGCCTCTTTTTAACTTTCCCACCTGGTTAGGTGTAATTTCCCCCCTGACCCTGGCAACATACGTCTTAGGCACTTTATACCTCGGGTGAGTTAATATGTTTGCCAGTTCACTGTCGTTAGTAAGAACGATTAGTCCCGTGGTATCGGCGTCGAGTCTGCCGACACAAAAGATACGCTGGCGGGCCGAAACAATATCTATCGCCTTTTTCCTGCCCTGCGGGTCGTAATTTGTGCAAATCACGCCTTTAGGTTTATTCAAGAGAAAGTACACATTCTGCTCAGCGTGAATTTTCCTCCCATTTACGGTTATCACATCCTTTTCCGGGTCAACAAAGGCCGGCAGCGTATCTACCACTTTGCCGTTTACTTTAACCGTCCCGGCAAGTATGTGTTTCTCACAATTCCTACGGGAATCCACCCCCGCCGCAGCAAGTATCTTCTGCAATCGCTCTTTCGCCATAGCTCAATAGGCCAGAACACCAAACAGGTCAAAACCCAGCCTGCCGGCATAGACCAGAAAAACACAGCACAATATCCAGAGCACAAAACCGACCTGAAACGGTAAATCGCGAAGAATGATTTCCACAGGACCTGTATAAAGACCCTTTTGCACAAGCAGACTGAATCGAAAAACACAATACAGGACCAGCGGTACCGTAAAGACCAGAGCCTTTGTCCCAAAGAAAGCCACCGTCCTCTCGTCCATCGAATAAATAAGGAAGCAGACAATGGCCAGCACGCTTGTCACGTCCAACATATGGCCGAGCAACTCCGGCGTGTAGCCGCCCAGGGTCCTGCGGAACGATTCGCTGTTCTCAGCAAGGGCCGCTAATTCACTGCGACGCTTGCCAAAGCCCAGAAACAAACACAATGCAAACGTACAAATAACCAGCCAGGGCGATATAAAAACACCAATCACAACCGCCCCTGCCGCCGCACGCAGCACAAAGCCTATCGATATTGTAATTACATCCAGAATCAAAAGTCTCTTCAACAATATCGAATACAGAACCATCAGCACGATATACGCGGCAATGATATACATAAGCTCTCGCACCAGCACATAACTACACACCAGCGCAACCGCCGCACATATCACCGCGAGCATCAACGCCGGCCCGATCGCCACCTTTCCCGCGGCGATGGGCCTTTTGCGCTTCTCCGGGTGCATCTTATCAGCATCCCGGTCGATTATGTCGTTGAAAATATAAATCGCGGATGACGCCATCGAGAAGCAAAAAAAGGCCCCGCAGACACTCAGGACCGACAGAGCTACCTCATCGAACGGCCCAAGCAACCTGCGTCCAAATACCAATGCGGCAAAAACAAATATATTCTTGCTCCAGTGAGACGGACGCATTAATTCCAGCATATCCTTCATAAAACACCTCACAACTGAGATTTTGAATCAACGCCCGGAATTTTCCCGCAGTCTCTGAAAGCCTTATTCCTCGCGGCCTTAAAAAATATCGACAAGCCGACCGATAGCTTGTAATATTACGTTAGCAGTCCTGATTTGCATAGGACAAAATACTCGTTTGCACAAAATTCGTTTACTCGCATAGAAGGCTCGAAGTTGATAACAACCGTAGTTTTCGATTTGGACGACACGTTGTACGATGAAGTTGACTACTGCAACAGCGGTTTTGCCGCGGTCGCAGCGGTAATCAGCGGCCATCCCAATTTCCCCGAACGTAAACGGCTTTACGATGCCTTTTGGCAGCAGTTCACGTCCGGCAATCATACCACTACTTTCGACGCCGCTCTGGAACAACTCAGCGTTAGTTATGACGACCAGCTCATCCAGAAAATGGTCACTATTTATCGCCGGCATCACCCTGTAATTACCCTGCCCGCCGAAACCAAAGAAGTGCTCGAGCTTCTGCGCAAGAATTATATCCTCGGGCTGGTGACCGATGGCTTTCTGCCTGCGCAAGAGCTGAAGGTGCAGGCTCTCGGTATCGAAGAATACTTCGAATCTATCGTTTATACCGAGCAGCTCGGCAGAGAATTCTGGAAACCATCGCCCGTTGGATTCGAAAAGATAATCCGGAAATTGCATCAAAAGCCGGAAAACTGTGCCTATGTGGCCGACAATGAACAAAAGGATTTTATGGGACCGAACAAATTAGGCTTCCAAACTATTCAACTTACAAGACCAAATTGCTTACACACACAACCGGCCGCGAAACCCGAAGATAAAGCAGACCACGTCATACAATCCCTGGAGCAACTACCGGCATTATTAGCCGGGCTTTGAAGTTAAACGCTATGCTTATCGGTCCGCCAACGGGCTTTAGAAAGCAAATCCGACAAAAAGCATTGCCGTGTTTTTTGTTGACTCGGGCAGAGTTTCACAGTATACTATGATATCTCAATAAAGTTTTTAACCGATTATTTACAAGGTGTTTAGCCTTAGTAGGAGGGTCAATATGGCAGTTGCCAGAGCTCAACAAAAAGGTAGTATGCTTTTTGCTGTTATAACCTTCGCAGCTCTTTTCATCATCGCCACCGTCGCAGCAGTGGTCTTCTACCTCAGGTCGGAAACATTCAGAAAAGAAGCGTCAAGCCTTCGAACAGAGATGTCCGAATTCGCCACTGACTCTGAGCGCCGAAATATCACAAAGATTGTTGGCGTCAAAAAGACGCGTCAAACCCGCATTGGTGCAATGACTGAATACCTCGACGAGGCTATATCACTGATAATGGGCCCCGCCGAAGATGCTTCCGCAGATATTAAGCTCGAAACTGCTCAAAACACTGTCGATACCACTCTGACTCAGCTATCTGATGACCTTGCCGAGACGGATGCGGCCACCGGCAATCCCGGTCTGGTGCGGGTAATCCAAATCCTCAAACAAAATCTGGATAACACATCAGAGGCCGCCGTTGCAATCGACCAGCAGCTGCAACATGTTCAGAAGCTCTTTGACCAAGCCAAGCTCGCCGAAAAAGAAAAGGAAAAACAGCTTCAGAAACAAATGCAGATACTCGCACAGGAAGCCCAACAGACAGAGCAAAGTTTCGACCAAATGCAGGAGCAACTGCAGGAGGATGCAGACCGCCAGGTTCAAATGATTAGCGAAAAGCTCGAAAAAGCAGACCAGCAGGTCAGCGCAAAACAACAGCAGCTATTAAGAAGCCAGGCTGAGCTGAAACAGTCCGAGCAAAGGCGCCAGTACTATCAAGACCAGCTCGACGCCATTAAACCCCAGCCCGACAGCGACGTTCAGGCATATAAAGCCGACGGTAAAATATTATCCGTCGACAGCCGTAACAAAATAGTATTTATTAACATTGGCAGTGAAGACCGCGTCTATAGAGGCCTTACATTCTCGGTCTATGACAAAAATATGCCCATCCCAAAAGACGGAAAGCCGAAGGCCGAAATTGAAGTCTTTGACGTTCAGAGAGGTATATCCGTCGCGCGAGTCATAAGCCAAGAAAGCAAGCAGCCGCTCGTGGCCGACGATATAGTCGCCAATTTAATCTGGGATAAAGATGCAGCCAATGTATTCGTGATTACCGGCGAGTTCGATTTTGACGGTGACGGTCTTGCAGACTACGACGGCACGTCCAAAGTCATCGGCCTGGTAGAAAAATGGGGCGGCACCGTTGCCAAAGAAATCTCCGTCGAAACTGATTTTGTCATTCTGGGCAATGCCCCGAAAATCCTTGCAAGGCCAACACACGAGCAGCTCGAAATGGACCCAATGGCAATCGAAAAATACGAGGAATCGCTGCAACAACATGAGAACTATCAAAGAATCCAACAACAGAGTAAGACACTATCTATACCGATATTCAATCTTGACCGATTCCTGTACTTCATCGGCTATAAAACGCTGTCAACCGCCGACATCGCTTTTTAAGCCTGATGTATTAACCGCCTAAGCCCTTTTGCTCCTCAGGCTCGATACCTATCGAGGCCACAAACACCCGGCCGGTATAACTGGCGGCATTATTTAAGGTTAAGCCTTTTTTCAACGCGACAAATGTTACCGTTGCGGCGGCCTTAATAGCAGCTCCCAACGGCCGGCCGGTATCACAGTCAAGGCCGGAGGGAATGTCCACCGCGATAATCGGAAGACCCAGCGAGTTGATACCTTCTATTAACCTGACGTACTCATCACTAAGCCGGCCGGTAAGTCCCGTGCCAAACAGCCCGTCAACAAGCATATCACAGCCATCCGCAAAGTCGGCAACCTTAGCGAGCAGCTTGTCATCGGTCACATCCAACTGCTCAATGCGCAGACCCATTTTTTCAATGATGTCGAGGTTTATTTTGGCATCGCCTTTGATTTTCTCACGCAGGCCGCAAATAACAACGTAAACTTTGAGGCCGTCATTGGCCAGATGCCGAGCAATCACGTAGCCGTCTCCGCCGTTGTTGCCCGTCCCGCAGAATATGCAAACCTTCGGCTCGGCAATGCCCTGCAATTTTTCCTTAATCAGCTCTGCACAGCTCCGACCGGCGTTTTCCATTAAAACCACGCCCGGTATTCCGACCGTATTTATCGCCCATGCGTCAAACGCACGAACCTCGTTTCGGTTCATCACAATAGAGTTCTCATTTGCAGGGGATACGCTCATAAATAAGTATTATACATCTGGCACCCTTTTGGTCAATTGACAAGGGCTATATTGGCAATTACAATCTGAAAAGTACTTCACAGATAGTCAATAAACTGCGAGAATCGAGAAATGCGAATATTACTAACAAATGACGACGGCATATTTGCGCCGGGCCTGGCGGCGATATACAAACACCTCGTCAAACTCGGTAAAGTGACCGTTGTGGCCCCTGCGAGCAGTCAGTCCGGTGCCGGCCACAGCATAACATATCGCGAGCCGCTCATCTGCAACAAGGTCAACATCAACGGCCTATTCTCCGGCTACAGCGTCCAGGGCTCACCCGCGGATTGCGTAAAGCTGGCACTGACCGAGCTGCACCCGGAGCCGTTCGGGCTGGTCATATCCGGAATAAACAACGGCGCAAACGTAGGCATAAACGTCTATTATTCCGGGACAGTGGCCGCCGCGATGGAGGCTGCTTTTTACAGGATTCCCGCCATCGCACTTAGTCTTGATGTTGACGAAAAAATGGACTTCGACACGGCTGCACATTACTGTATTCCGTTCATTAAAAAGCTGATGCCATTAAACAATACCGAGGTTATTAATATCAACATACCACAGCTTTCCAAAGGCAAACCCAAAGGAAAAAGCAAAGGCAAAATCACCGCAATCCCGATTA